>NZ_AUFA01000032.1:0-78142 GCF_000426265.1 Bradyrhizobium sp. Cp5.3
CGAGCGCCGCACCGATCTCGTTCACGGTCATGTCGGAATAGAGCAGGTTGCGTTTGGCCTCCGTGAGCAGCCGGTCATTGATCAGCGCCAGCGACGACTTGCCCGTGGTAGCGCGGCAACACGCATTGAGACGCGCCGCCGTCACGCCGAGCTTGCGCGCGTAGAAATCGAGCGGCGGGTGATTGCGATAGTGCCGCTCGACCAGCTCGCGAAAGCGCATCACCGTGTCGGCGTCCCGCTCGGTCGACACGGGGCGCGCGCGCTCCTGCTCGAGCAGCCGGCGCACCGTCACCGCGAGCAGTTGCAGATAGGCCTTGATGGCCGTGCGGCGGCCCGGGGCCGACCAGACGAATTCATGCTCGAGCGAGGCGAACAGGCCGACAAGGTCGATGTCATCGCCGATTTGCTGCGGGAGAAATCGGACCGGTATGCGAAAGCCCTCGACGAGATCGGCATCATTGTCGAGCGCGGATTGCAGGAAGGGCGGGGCCACGGTGATGAGGTAGCCGCGGCCCCCATTCCACGGCGAGCTGGCGGGCGATTGTCAATATGGCTTCGATCCTTGCTCATGTCGGCCAGGAAAACAGTAATGCCTATTCGGCGGCAAAGGCTGCGGTGGTCAATCTCACCCGATCGGTAGCGCTGACCTACGCGCGCCAGGGCATCCGGGCCAATTGTATCTCGCCGGGCTATGTCGACACACCGCTCCTGGCACAGCTCCCTGAAGCGACCCAACAAGCGATGCTGGCGCGCCAACCGATTGGGCGCCTCGGCCGCCCCGACGAGATCGCGCAGGTCGCAGCTTTTCTCACAAGCGAAAGAGCGTCATTCGTCACCGGTGCATGCATCAATGCCGACGGAGGCTATACGGCGATCTAGCTTGGCCGTTTGCGCCACAGTTGTGGCACAGAGTGAACGACGTTTGCTCCGTCTGGCTCTTGCTGGCCCAAATTGGCTCAAATTGGCCCATGATGGACTGGAGCGAGAGTCCCGGTTTTTCAACTGGTTAGAGGGCGGTCTGTGCACGACGTGTGCACCGGGAGATCAAGAAAAATCTCATGACAGCTAATGTGGGCTATGAGCAATGCTCGCTATCACAATTTGCTGCGGACAATCCTGCCGAACTTGCATAGCGCGGGCCACGTTCCCTATGCACGCTGGGCACGACCTCTCGCTACGATCGCCTGCCGCTGTGCGCAATGTCGCCGTATGAAGCGCGGAGCACTGCTCGGTTCGAAGGACAGCATGCCAAATGCCCATTGAGACACCATCCGCCACGCAGCTCTCTCAGGTTATCTCCCAGGTGACGGCTCCTTTCTCCTCGGCGCGGTGGCAGCGTTCGTTTCGGTGCTGATCGGGAGAATGAACCGCATCGTCGACAGGTTACAAGCGTTGAGCTTGATAAGCGACGAGGACACCTCCCGAGCGTGGCTAAGGACCGAGGTGCCAAACCTGGAACGCCGGGCTGTACTTTTGAACAAGGCCATAGTGTTTTCCACGATTAGCGCGATCGTCACGTCGTTGCTGGTGATCGTGTCCTTCATCTGCGCGTTCTTTCAACTCCAACATGAGTATGGCGTTGCGGTCCTCTTTGTCATCGCCCTGAGCTTCTTCACTCTGTCGCTGGTGGACCTGGTGCGCGAGGCGCGTATCTCCTTGCATGATATCGGTCATTACAAACGAAGCCGGGATCACATCACGGGATCGACTGGTCGCGATTGACTGCCTTCCACACGCAGTGGGCCATTGAGGTGTCTGCTGCCGGAGTCGCATATCGTCAGATGAACCGGAAGCGTTAGGCTGGACTAGCCCCCTGCGAGTGCCCGCCGAAACAATGAAAGGCGACCGAAAGAGGGCTTTCAGCCCGGTTTGACTAACTAATTTAACAACGGAGTGATGTCATGAAGCGTTTGTGGCTAGTTATTGCGATCCTGCCCGCGCTCGCCAGCGCGGGCGCGTCGGCACAATCGATCAATCTTACCGGCATCTATACGTGCGTTGACAGGTGCCGCGGAAGCCTGCCTGCCCATATCACGCAGAACGGAGCTGCACTCAACCTCCTGACCGAAGCAGGTGTCCCTGCACAGGCATGGCCGGACTGGTTTTCGCCGACGAGCCGGATCTGGATCGATGCCTTCAACGAAGGGGCGGTCTATTCCCCGGACGGCGTGGTCATTCAGTTCGACAATGGGACGATCTGGCAACGAGGCTTGCCGCCGCTCCGACGCAGGTAGAATGCTGCGTCGGTCGTCCGGCATCGGCCTAATCCGTGCATAGCGCGACTCGTTCCCGGCAACACTCGGCGGAGTCCGATCTTCTTGAGCCGTGACCGTCTCGTTGCTGGGGGAGTTGCGCATTCCGAATCTGCTCAACTTTGAAAGGCGTCGCTGGCGGCGGCGCCTTTTGCTTGTCGCGAGCATGGTTGACGGTATGCAGAAACGGCAAAAACACCACGCTGCACACCGGGAAAATGTGGCATGGAAGGCACAGTCTCCCGCTAAAGATGCACAAGCTGGGAATGCGCCGATTCCGCATAGACGCGCTGTGGTAGCGTCTGCTTCGTTTTCCGGGTCCTCACACGGCCGGATTGTTCTTCGGTTGTGGAGGGCAGAAGAGTGGGGATCGGCAGATGCGGATAAAGGTCGGGACGTCGGTATCGACGGCTGGTTTTGTTTGGCGGTTGGGCGCGGCGGCAATTGCCGCCTTACTCGTGCTCCCCAATGATGCGGCGCGAGCCGACGAAGGCGGCGTCAGCTTTTGGATACCCGGATTCTTCGGCAGCCTCGCGGCTGTGCCCGCGCAGGCGCCGGGCTGGTCGATGACCTCGATATATTATCACACCTCGGTTTCCGCAGGCGCCGACGTCGCGCGGGCCCGCGAGATCACGCTCGGTCGTATCCCTGCAAATCTGACGGCCACCGTGAACGCGAACGTTAAGGCGAATGTGGATCTTGGCCTTGTGGCCGGGACCTACACCTTTGCAACGCCGGTGCTGGGCGGTCAAGCCTCTGCCAGCCTGCTGGGCGTCTACGGCTCCAACTCCACGTCGCTGGCGGGATCGCTCACGGGGGCATTGACGTTCCCGGGCGGCGCTACGGTCCCCTTCTCGCGCTTCGACACCATCGATAGCTCGCTCACGGCATTTGGCGATTTGCTGCCAATGTTCCAGATGAAGTGGAATGCCGGGGTCAACAACTACATGACCTACATCACCGGTGACATCCCGGTCGGGGCCTATCAGTCGGACCGTCTTGCAAATCTAGGGCTCGGGCACTGGGTAGTCGACGCTGGTGGCGGCTACACCTATTTCGATCCAAAGACCGGGCATGAAGCTACGGCAGTGCTGGGTTTCTCATACAACTTCAAAAACCCCGCCACTCAATATCAGAGTGGTGTCGACATGCACCTCGACTGGGGCGCGTCGCAATTCCTGACCAAGCAATGGCAGGTCGGCCTCGTCGGCTACCTCTATCAGCAGATCGGCTGCGACAGCGGCTCCGGCGACCGCGTCGGCTGCTTCCAGTCGCGGGTGGTCGGCGTCGGCCCGCAAGTCGGCTACATTTTTCCGGTCGGCGACATGCAGGGATATCTGAACCTGAAGGCTTACGGCGAATTCGCCAATCAAAATCGGCCAGCGGGCTGGAATGTCTGGCTGACGTTCAATCTTTCGCCCGCGGCGCCAACGCCGCCGACGTCCACAAGGCCTAGGTTCACGAAATAGGAGCGCAGGTCCGAACGCGTCTCGTCGTAGCGAAGTAAGCTCACGCTTGAGCAAATTGATCCTGATCGGAGCGAGCGAGTTCGGCCGGGTCTCACGGAGGAGGAAGGGCGCACTGCCGAACGACGCTATCGAAGTCGACGGCGGCGGTAACGCATGACGCAGATTGCAGGCAGGCGACGGTGGTGGGTCCTTCCGGTGGGCGTGCTCGTTACCTACCTGATGCTGGCCTATGTCATACTGCCCGCATTGTGGCACCATCACGAACGCGAACCGGGTCTCGCTTCCTTGCCCATGGTAACCCGTACCGCGAGCGGCATCCCGGGCGATGCGCTCAATGTCGGACTCGTCGGCAGCAAAGAAGATGTGGTGCGCGCCATGCATGCAGCCGGTTGGTTTCCTGCCGACCCAATCACGTTGCGCTCCAGCATCGAAATCGTCGGCAGCGTGGTGCTCGATCGGCCATACCATGATGCGCCTGTGAGCCCGCTTTACTATGATGGGAAAAAGGAAGAGCTCGCCTACGAGAAGCCGGATGGCAGGAGCGCTGATAGACGCCATCACGTTCGGCTTTGGATGGTCCTTGAAAAAGGAAGCGTTGGCCGTCCGGTCTGGCTGGGTTCAATCACGTTTGATCGTGGTGTCGGTCTCAGTCACGACACGGGTCAGGTGACCCATCACATCGCCCCCGACATCGATGCCGAACGTGACCTGCTGATGCGGGATTTGCGGGAGGCCGGCATGGTACAAGACTTCTTCCAGATATCCGGAACGGGCCCGACCTTGTTCGGCCGAAACGGCGAAGGCGATCCGTACTATACGGACGGAGAAATCCACGTCGCCACGCTGGTCGTCGATGGTGCCAGGCGAACAGAAGCGCCAGTGACGATGCCCCCACCGCCGCTGATAGCCCTGAAGGACCAGGTCTGGCACGGCATCCGCAACGCGCTCAGCCAATGACCGCCACGGTCTCCTCGGCCATTCACTTCAAGCGTGCGCGCAGATCATCGGTGAGGTGATTTAGTTCACGGTCATTCGGGAGGAGGCGAGAGAGCCGCTCAGCATATTCGAGGGCGGCACCGATGTTTCCGGAATCGCGGCTGAACGTGACAAGGGCGGACAGGCTGTCGCGATCGTCTGGATGCCGGACCAGGTTGGTCTTCAAGACTTCAATTGATTCACCGACGCGACCCGACGAATGCAGTGCCACGGCGTACACGTAGGCGTAGCGCGACCGGTCAGGTTCGAGTTCGCTTGCGGTCTGGAATTCGCTGAGCGCATCGTTCGGTCGCTTCTGCCTGATAAGGGTGAGCCCCAGAGCATGGTGCAAGCCGCCGTCTTGCCGTGAAGACGTGATCGCTGTTCTCAGGACACTTTCTCCTTCGCCATCCCGGCCGAGCTGCCGATAAAGGTCCGCCAGATTGATCGCCGCCGGCGTGTATTGGGGGCTGAGCCGCAGGGCTGCCTTGTATTCGCTCTCTGCATCGGTTGTCAGACCGCGGCGCGCATAGAAGTTTCCAAGCGCCGAGCGGGCTTCGGGCCGGTCCGCGTTGAGGCGTTGTGCCGCGACGAATTCGGCCGACGCCCGCTCAAATGCTGCGCGGTCGGAGGCAGGCTGGCTGGCAGCAGGCACGGCGGCCAAAACGGATACCGCCCTGATACGAACGCCGCGGCTTGTATCGGAAAGAAGCGGCGAGACGAGCGGCCAGATCCGGTCGCCCGGGAGGCCATCGAGCATGTCAAGCGCTGCGACCCGCACCATTGGATCGGGATCGGCCAATCCCTTGCGGGCGAGCTCAATATTCGCTGGTGAGACCCGCGAATGAAGCTCGCTGAGAGCGCTCGCCCGCGCGATTGCCGGCGCGGTGGGACTGGCCGCCACCACAGCCAGCAGCGCGGCCGCGTCGCTTCGGTCGGTCCATGACGCCTGGAATGCCTCGGCGTAGTTCTGGAAACCTTTTCGGACAGGCCCGTGCCAGCGCTCGATCGTGTCGGCCGCCCATTGTGCGGATTTGTCGGTATGACAATTGTTGCAGGCATTTGGGGTGCCCAGCTTCGCGGAGAGATCCGGCCTGGGAATTCGAAGGCTGTGGTCGTGCCGCTTGTCGACCACCATGTAGGTGCTGACGGGCATATGGCATGACGCGCAGGTTACAGCCGGCGTTACGCCTTCGTGGCGATTATGTGAGGCAACTTCATATTTGTCGGAGGCGTGGCATTGCAGGCAAACGCCATTGCCTGGAGCGCGCAGCTTCGCGGCATGGGGTTCATGGCAATCGCTGCAGGTGACGCCGGCCGCGAACATCTTGCTCTGCTTGAACGGGCCGTAATTGTACACCTCGTCTCGCATCTGTCCGTCCGCATGATACAGGCCACGAGCAAGGAGGGAGATGACATGCGTGTCGGACAAGGGTTGTCCCGGCACCCAATCTTCCGAGAATTCGCCGCGTCGCGCGTGGCACAGCCCACAAGTCTCCACCTCTCTGCGTGTGACCGCAGCCGCGATGCTGCGTTGCGGGTTGCCGGTCTTCGGATCGGGGTGCCAAGTGACGCCGTCGCGCTCGTTCAAAAAGACCGCCAGTCCTTTGCGCGGGTCATCATCTTTTCCAAACCAGCTCCGCTGGTTGTGCGCCCAATCGACGTGACGGGAGCCCTTGCCGTGGCACGCCTCGCAGCCGACGCTGATGTCCGTCCACGTCGTGTGGAAACGGTCATTGGCCGCCTCATAGTTCTTCTGCACGCCGGTTGAATGACACTCCGCGCACATGAAATTCCAGTTCTGATTGAGCCTGGTCCAATGCAGCACGTCGTCGTGCTTGATCTCTTCGTTGGGATAGAGATGAAACCAGTGTTGACCACCCTGGTCCTTCGGCCGGCTGTCCCAGGCGACTGAGAGCGCCTGCACGCGGCCATCCGGGAATTCGATCAGATATTGTTGGAGCGGATCAATGCCGAAGGTGTATTTCACCTCGAAGGTCGCAATCTTGCCGTCGGGGCCGTCGGTCTCGACGAAGAACTTGTCGTCCTTTTTGAAAAATCGCGAATGAACGCCGAAATAGTCGAAGCTGGCATCGTCGAAGTTGCCGAGCACGGAAGCGGCCGTCGCGTGTTGCATGGCATGCTTGTGCTGCGATCCCTTCCACAACGCGGTTTCGGCCTGGTGGCACCCGGCGCAGGCCTCGCTGCCGACAAAGGCCAGGGCCGGGGCCTCGCCGCCGCTGCGCAGAGCCTTGGGCAGGACAAATCCGCCGCCCAAGAACAACGGGACCAGGCCACCAACGGCGATCACGCCGACCGCTGCCAGTGACACGATTAGCAGCTTTGAACGGGAAGCGGCGCTCCGAGCGTTGTCCGTCTTGCCGAGGCCCGGCTTCGAAGTGACCCCGCGCCGGGAGTGCTTGTCAATCTTGCCGGTCGTGCCCTTGTTGCGCGCCACTGGCTCTGCCCCTTAGACCTGCGATCCTCAGAGCTTGATCAATAAGGGCCAATTCGGGCTATGCAGATTCGGCAACAAGCATAGTGATCGGCGCTAATTCTTGTTCCGGTTCTTGCTCGCGCCCCTTAAGGCTGGTGTTGCTGACAATGTCGCCGGGTCGTTCATCTGCATGCAGGTCAACAGGTCAACATAGCTGCCTGATCCCAAAAGCGTCGCTTCGGCTGCACAGCGGTCACGAACGGAAGCGGAATAATTCGACCAGATGGCGGCAAGCTGCTGTTGCGCGGAATTCTCGTCGCGCATGCAATTCTCGACTGATTGAGGAAGATCAAGGTTCATGGCCTTGTCCGTGGCCGCCGTTTCCTTGCAGGTCCTTTCGACGTTGATAACGGGCACCACATCTCCGACGGGCATTACCAATGGACCGCCAAGTTGAGTAACCAGTGCGAGTGACAAGAACGCGCCGTTCATTGGAGGCTCCTTCCGACGATCTCGTTGTGGGTTGCGGGCGCTCTCCTGAGAGCGCCCGCGTGTTGAAAGGTCGGGCCGATCACTGCCCTTGATGAGCTTTGATGGCTTGCTCAACCTCTCTTTTTACGGCTTCAAGATTGAAGCTCGCCGGCGCTTGCATTGGGGGATACTCGATTGCCGTTTGCGCCAATCTGGCAACCTCCTGTTGAACAACCACGAACCGCCAGAATTCACGGCCCATGAAATCGTTCATATAGCCCCCGCCGGCGTTGTTCAGGCTTTCGCCGCGGGTTATCGGCGTCCGCTCAAACGGGTCCTGGCGGATGTTGATGACGGTCGGCATGTCGGTCGTGTCCTTTTCGCCCGGCCACCCGTACGGCTGCTGGAAGAACTGGAACTTGAAATTATCGTGACGGAGAGCACCGAGATGCGGGCCAGCGAAATAGAATATCTCGTGGCGAGCGGAGGGGCCCTTGCCCGTCAACAGATCCATCTGATTGTAACCGTCGAGGTGATTTTTGTAAGTGCGGCCTTCCAGCGCCACACCCTTGAGAAGCTGCTCGGTAATGTTGGGATTTCCCGCCGCAGCGGTCAGTGTCGGGAACCAGTCGAGCCCTGAGAAGATGCCGTTCTCGACGGAACCCGCCTTGATGCGGCCCGGCCACCGAATGATAGCGGGCACGCGGAAGCCGCCTTCATAGCTGGTCCCTTTGGTGGCCTTGAACGGAGTCATGCCACCATCCGGCCAAGTAAACACCTCGGCGCCATTGTCCGTCGTGAAGATGACGATGGTGTTGTTGGTCTCGCCGATGTCGTCGATATGCTTGAGCAGGGTGCCGACGCTGTCATCGAGCTGGGCCATGCCGGCTTCCTCGAGACCGTAGTTCGTCTCGGAGTTCTGCATCGCGCTGTACTTCTTCTGCAGGAACGTCCAGACGTGCATGCGCGTCGTGTTGTGCCAGACGAAGAAGGGTTTGCCGTCGCGCTTGGCCTTGTCCATGAAATCGCTGGAGGCCTTGGCCAACACTTCGTCGAAGGTGGTCATGTCGTACTTCGCCTTCACGAACGGCATATCATGCATATTCGGCACGTTCGACATGTCCGGGAACGGCGGCAGCGGCCCCTCGTCGACGATCCGTTGCTTGCCGATCTTGCCCCAGCGCGGCATCTCGGTGGGGTCGTCCTTATCCGTTGCGTAGCTGTGGATCAGGCTGCGCGGGCCGTACTTGTTGTAGTAGTCCTGGTTGGCTGGGAACGAGTACCAGTACGGATCGGACATCGCGTCGAGGTGATAAAGGTATCCGAAGAATTCGTCGAAGCCATGCACCGTCGGCAGATATTTGTTGAGATCGCCGAGGTGGTTCTTGCCGAATTGTCCCGTTGCGTAACCGAGCGACTTGAGCGCGGTGGCAAGTGTGACGGCTTGGTCCGGTATGCCGACATCGGCGCCCGCCTGACCCACGGTCGTTAATCCGGTGCGGATCGGCAACTCGCCTGTGATGAAGTTGGCTCGCCCCGCCGTGCAGCTTGCCTCGGCGTAGTAGTCGGTGAACATCATGCCCTCGGACGCCAGCTTGTCGAGGTTTGGCGTCTTGCCGGACATCATTCCGCGGTGGTAAGCGCCGACGTTGAACCAGCCAACGTCGTCGCCCATGATCACAAGGATGTTGGGCGGCCGTTGCTGCTGCGCGGAGGCAGGCATGCACGCGAGTGTCGTGGCGGTACCCAACACGACAAGAGCGCCCCAGATTGCTTTGAACAAGCTCATGGTTGCTTTCCTCGATGTCGGCTGCCGAAGCCCGGGCCGCAGCCTTCGCCCAACTCCATCCACCAATCGAGTTTGCACTGTGATCGATGGAGGATCACAGGTCGGCAATCGGTCGGACGGCTCGCTGGCGGGAGATTGGTCGAAACGCCCTGGGTGCGCTATGCACTTTCGGCAAGCTATTGGAACGCGAAGATGCGTTTCCAGTCATTCTTCATGCTGATCACGCTCCAGCCGTCCTTCTTCGCCTCGTCATAAAGCGCGGAGGTGAAAGTGCCGACCTTGCTGTCCGGCAGGCCTTGCGCCGGGCCGTAGGCGTACTCGCGGGCGTCGTCGTCATGCAGCACGAGCATCTTCAGCCGAGCGCCGGCGCCGGCACCGGTCCACTCCAGCATTTCTCGATCGCCGGTCGAGTTGCCGAATGCGGCATACGGCCGCCGGCCGATCATGAGGTGAATCCCTTCGGGCTTGCCGGCGTCGTTGTCGTTCAGGATGAGCTTCGGCTCCTTGGTCAGGAACGGCTTACCGTCGTTGCCATAGCCATATTTCGTTCCGCCGGCGCTGCCGACGACCTGCTCGGGTGGGATGCCATAGACTTGCTCGGCGTAGACGCGCACGAAGTCTTGCCCGCCGCCGGTCACGATATAGGTCTTGTAGCCGTTGTCGCGCAGGAATCGCAGGACTTCGAGCATCGGCTGATAGACGAGTTCGGTATACGGGCGTTTCCAGCGCGGATGCCGGGCGGTCTCGAGCCATTTCTTCGCTTCGGCGTCGAACTCGTCCACCGACATGCCGGTCAGCGTCGCCGCGAGGATCTCCTCAAGATCCCGCATCGAAAGCTTGGCGATCGCTTCCCGGTCGCCCGAGAGCACGGTCTTGAACGGTTCGGCGTCCTTGAGTGCCGGCTTGCCCGCCGTCACTGCCGGGACACGCTCCAGACAGTACATCACTTGCGTGTACATCGGATGCTCGACCCAGAGCGTGCCGTCCTGGTCAAAGACGGCAATCCGATCCTCGGGCGGCACGTGGTTCGGGCTTGCGGGGTCGGTTGTGGCGCGCACGAAGTCGAGGATCGCCTGCTTCGGGGCGCTGTCGTTCCACGAAGGCAATGGGTTTCCCGATGGTGTTGTTTGCGCCGATGCCTTGACCGTCAGGAGCGGTCCGGACAAGGCAGGCAACAGCGCCAAGGTCGAAATCAGGACGCGACGGTTCGTGCGATAGTTCAAGAGAGAATGCATGATCGCCTCCTAGTTCGTGGACGGCGGAAGCCTCAGCTTCTCCATCGCCTGTTCGACCGAGAAGCTGCCGGGCCGCTGGCGGGGCTGGAATTCGCGGAAGCTCGCGATGTGCTGCGCGACGATCGCTTGCGCCGGCACTAGTAGGAATGCGTGATCGATCCGCGCTATTTCAGCCGCTGGGCGGGTAGGGTAGATAGCCGCATGCAGATGCAACTCAGGGAGACGGAGCACGTACGGCCGCCTGGACGCCGGCCAGAGCCGCCTGCAGCGCTGCTTCCTTGGTGTGATCGAGCGAAGTCTTCAACACTGTACCGCCTTCACCCTTGAGGCCTTCAAGCACCTTGTCTGCAGTGACCCTCCGCACCAGCACGAAGAGCGCTGCTGTCCCGGGCTGGATGGCGGCCGCCGTATCCTTCATGAATTTGTCGTTGATGCCAACATCGGTCAAAGCGCCGCCGACAGCGCCGGAGGCTGCGCCCAGCGCAGCACCGGCGAGTGGCATCAAGAAGATCAGGCCAATCAGCGTTCCCCAAAAGGCACCACCGACGGCCCCCGCGGCGGTCGTGTTCATCATCTGGTTTAGCTTGATATTGCCCTTGTCGTCCTTCACGGCGACCACTGCATCACCTAGTTCGAGCAAGTACTCCTTCTGCATGGCCAGCAGTTTCTGTCGGACTTCCTCTGCCTTCGCTTCAGTTGGGAATGCGATTACGACGAGATCACTCATTGCGATCCTCCTCTAGGGTTTGTTTCCTCGCGGGATGGCTGCGGGTCTCCTCAATCCTGAGCCTACTGGAGAGGGCGCGTGCACAACTATGCTAGTTCGGCAAATGCGAGATTGTTCCCGTTAGCCGCACGAGGACCCGTGCTGTCCGAGTTGGTTCTCGGACTTGCAGCCAAGTCAGCACGGGCGATACATCGTCTGCAGTTGCTTGCCGCGGAGGAAGATTGTCCGCGGAGTTAACCCGCCGTGGCGAGCGATCCAGCGCCGCACCTGCACGGGATACATCGCATAGAGCGCCCGGGTTGCCTCAAGGTTCGTGACGGTGCGTCGGTGTGCGCCGAACTGCCAGGCCGCGTGGAAGGCGAGGTTGGCCCTCGAGGTTACGCAAATCTTGTCGTATGGGATCGCCGCCAGCACGATGGTGCACGCCGACGCGCAAAGGCCGTCGATCATCACCCTTTGGCCGGAAGCACCCAGCTCCTCATAACTGTCCAAGTAGCTATCGATCGGTCCTCCCCGGTCATTTGCAATCCGAACCGCTGCCTGGCACGCTCCTATGCACACGAGCATGAGCGCTGCCGCGAACATTCCGCTCACAAGCTTCATGTCTTGCCGCCCCTAGGTGAATATGATGCGTATCAGGCGCTCCCTCGGGCTTGTTTCACCACCAGCCATCAGGTTGATCGCAGCCGTTCACCCAGGCCAAGCCGTCCCAGAATATGCACTGGTCATAGCCCGCATACGAATAGCCGTAGTCCCAGCTACTAGCGGCGACACCGGCGGCGACGCCAGCCGCAATCGGAAAGCCCCATCCCCAGCCACCGCGCCAGCCGGGCCGCCATCCAGCCCAGCCTCCGCCCCAGCCTGGGCGCCATCCGCCGCGCCATGCAGCACCACCCCAGCCGGGGCGCGCGACCACAGCGCCGCCGCCCCAGCCAGGTCGCGCAACCACAGCGCCGCCGCGAAAGCCACCAATAGCCATGGCGCGGGTTCCCGCGAATCCGGCGCCTCTAAAACCGCCCCCGAAACCTCTTCCCGCAAATCCCCCGCCGTGAAATCCGCCGCCATGGAATCCACCGCCGCCGAAGCCTCCTCTCGCTGCAGCAGGATCTGGAGCCAGCGCCAGCATTGTTGCGGCAATCGCAACACCGCTTAAGATCATCAATCTCTTGGTGCGCATTGCATGCCTCCTGTTCGTTCGGTGAAGCTCTCATCGCTTTCATTGTTCGGAGCCCATTCCTCCAGGAGGTGCCCAAGCATATGAGTCAGGTTGACGTGCTTCAAAGGAATTACGCGTGAAGCGTGTGCGTGCTTTCCGGTCGCGTGCGGACGCCCGTGGGGGCGTCCGCCGGGTCACATCACGCCCGCTTTACGCGGCTAGTCGCTTGCGTGTCCGTGTGCCTGCACCTCTTTCAGGACGCCGTCCAGATTGTAGGTTTCCGGCGCCTGCATCGGTGGGAAGTCCTTGTAACTCAGGAGGTGCTTTTCCCACAGCATCTGGCCGATCGGCAGCATGTTCCAGTCATATTGATAGGCAGTGCTCGGGGCCGCGATGGCGCCCCCCACGCCCATGGCCGTCTTCTGATCGTCGCCGACCGCCTGCTCGAAGGGGTCGCGCTTGATGTTCTGCACCAGGGTGAAGTGGTACGGAACGAGCGGCAGGATGTAAGCAGCCGCCGAGGACTGTGGCATGGTGTAGTACATCTTCCAGTTCTTGTAGCGTACCGCCGACGGCGTCGATCCCGAGAAGTAGAAGAAGTGATCGCGCGCCGATTGTTGCGACGTACCTTCGAGGTACTCGCGCTGGTCGAAGCCGTCGAGCGTCGTCTTGACGATGCCGGGATACTGGCCAGCCTCGATCTGCTTCTTCAGCGCATCGCCCTTCGGCCCGCCGGCGATGTCGACGAGGGTGGGCATCCAGTCGAGAGCGGCGAACAGCTGGTTCTTGACCGTGCCTGGCTGGATATGTCCCGGCCAGCGAACGACCATCGGAGCGCGGTAGCCGCCTTCCCAGGCGCCACCCTTCTGGCCCTTGAACGGTGTGATGCCGCCGTCAGGGAATGAAATCGTCTCGGCGCCGTTGTCGGTGGTGAAGACGACAATGGTATTATTCGTCTGCCCCATGTCGTCGAGCTTCTTGAGGACGAGGCCGATATTGTCATCGAGCTGCTTCATCCCGGCTTCCTGGATGCCCCAATCCTTGCCACCCTGCTCCCCCAGCATGGCCAGGTATTTGTCCGGCAGCACGGTGGTGATGTGCATGCGCGCCGGGTTGTACCAGACGAAGAACGGCTTGTTGGTGCGTCGCGGATCATTCCGATCGAGGAAGTCGATCACCTTGGCGGAGATCTCCTCATCCACCGTCTTTGAGCGCTCCAGCGACAGCGGGCCTTCGTCGTGGCACATCTGGTTCTTACCCGTGCCGTCGGAGGACTTGCATGACAAGATATTGCGCGGGGGCGTCAGACAGGTTGTGGTCCTGGGATCCGCTGCACCGGGCACTTCCGGCACACCGGGGATTGGCGTGTTCTTGCACGGCGGCGCGATTGTTTGTGTCGTTGTGTTCTTGTTGATGTCGGGGAAGCTCACCTGCTGCATGGCGTCGAGATGATAGAGATAGCCCCAGTATTCCTGGAAGCCGTGCGCGGTCGGCAGCGCGTCGGTGTGATCGCCGAGATGGTTCTTGCCGAACTCGCCGGTGTTGTAGCCGAGATCGAGCAGGAACTTGGCGATCGCAGGGGTGCCGGGGCGCAGGTAAGACGGGCTGCCGGGCAGCTGCGGCGGGATCATGCCCGTGCG
The DNA here is from genome assembly GCF_000426265.1 of Bradyrhizobium sp. Cp5.3. Lineage (NCBI taxonomy): Bacteria > Pseudomonadati > Pseudomonadota > Alphaproteobacteria > Hyphomicrobiales > Nitrobacteraceae > Bradyrhizobium > Bradyrhizobium sp. Cp5.3. The sequence goes on from NZ_AUFA01000032.1 coordinate 14,152, forward strand.
CAGCGGATACATGCCGGTAAAGAAGGCGTTGCGGCCGGAAGTGCAGCTCTGCATGGCGACGTAATCCATGAAGATGGCGCCCTCGGTTCCGATGCGATCGATGTTCGGCGTTTCGCCGACCATCAGGCCGCGATGGTAGATGCTCGGCTGCATGAAGCCGATGTCGTCGCCCATGATGAAGAGAATGTTGGGTTTTGGTCCCTGCTGCTGGGCGGAGGCGGAAACGCTTGCCATTGTCGTGGCGGCAAACACCCCGACAACAGCGGCCCGGATTGTTCTGAACAGGCTCATGGTTGCTTCCTTGATGTCGGCTGCCGAAGCCGGGCCGCAGCCTTCGCCCCAATCCACCCACTGACGGTCTTTGCCGATCCATTCAGGATCATCCGAGCAGTCAGTCGCCATGCGTGCAGGAATTTGGCTGAAGGGCCCGCGATGCGCTATGCGATTCCGGCGAGCGCTGTGTGGCGTCTCAGACGCACAGTCTTCGAAAAAAGACTTGCCGGCCGGACGTGCCGATTTCGCATCGCCGGGCTCTGATGTCCTGCATGCTGGTCTTTTTCCGGCGAGGATACCATCCCTTAGCGATGACCAAGATGATCTCGCCTATTTTAGGTTCGGTATCAAACGTGCCCACAATGCGTTACTCCGGCGCAAACGACCGAAGATGACGAATGCGACGGCAGCAACTCCCGATGGTACGTGCCACCGTCTGAAGCGCACTGCGCGCGTTATGGGCAGACCCAAGCGCCGTAGGCGTTACGATAGCAGCCGTTGTTGTAGCCGTAGGCTCCGTAATAGCCGGTCGCCGCCGCACCCACCGCGGCCGCCCCAACCGCTGCGCCAACCGCCGCTCCCCGATAGGGATATCCTCCGCGATAAGCGACGCCACGATAAGCCGCCCCACGATAAGCCGCCCCGCGATAGGCGCCGCCGCGATAAGCCACGCCCCGCCCCGCTACAGCGCCCCCTCGGAAATGTGCCGCGCCGCCATGAAACCCTCCAGCATGCAAACCGCCACCGCGGAAACCACCACGGGCGAGCGCGTCGTCGGGACCTAAGGTTGCGCCTACAAGGACGGTGGCTGCAAAGCCAATCAAAGCCTTACGCAACATGGTCATTCTCCTTTCCTAAAGCTGCGCGCTTGGAATAGCGGCCCTGTACATGGGCATGGGTCGCCGCGCGTTGGACCTTGGCCAATCATGCCGACCTGAAATGGCTGACCGCACGGCCAGCCGTGCGCCCCGCTCTAATTTGTATGTCGATTCCACTCTTTTGGTTTCGCGCGAGGAAACAGAACCGTAGTCCGACATTGTCGGCGGCCGCAGCGTAGTTGGCTATGCGCTTCCGGCAGAATTCGCGGATGCTCTCTTCAACGAACTTCTGCGCAAGGGTTCGCGCGGCTTCCTCATGAATCCGCCCTTGCTGCGGTCTCCGAGGCTTTCGAAGCTGCATAGTCCGGCCGCCGGAGTGGTGAATGCGTCAGACCATGCGGCCGCATGACGTTTCAATCAGGATCGGTTGCGAGGAACCCGCGCGACCCGCGCATGCGAAGCGGGCAGGATGGGCTATGCGCTTTCGTCAGGTGGCGCTTGTGTCTGCGGAGCACGTTGCAGCGTGGTCGAAGGCGATTCACCGAAGGTGGTGCGATACGTCACCGAAAAACGGCCAAGCTCAAGGAACTGATGATTTCGGGCCACTTCCGCGACGCTCGATTTTGAAGGATCGGCGCGCCGCAGCGCGGCGCGAGCCTTGTTCAAGCGCTGCAACAAAAGATATCGTGTGGGGCTTACGCCAAGGAACTCGGTGCAACACATCCGCAACGTTCGCTCGGCCACGCCGATCTCCGCACAAAGCGTTGGCATGTTGAGCTTCTGATCAATCCGCTTGCTCAGTGCTTCTTCGAAGCGAACCATGACGGCGGCGTGATGATGTCTTCCCCTGGGATGGTCGTCAGCCTCGTTGGCGGCCAGGCAATGGATGATGGCGTGAAGCATTTCCTGCTCCAGCGCTCTTGCGATCTCGGGGCGCTCGATCAATTCCTTTCGGCTTTCCGCGAGATGGCAGGCTTGCCTGAACAGGCTCTGGAATCTTGACGCGAGCGCGCGCGAAGGACGGAATTTCCTGTTGGCGGGTGGTGATGCGATCAGCCGTCCGGTCAATGCCTTGCCGCCGTCGGCGAGTTGCTCGGGCGGTAACGACAGTAACCCCCACTGGCACTCACCGTTAGAGCGTTGATGCACGCGCTCGCCGCCGCTGTGAAGGACCATGTCGCCGTTTTGCAAGGCCAATCCGCCGCATCCGATAGATGCAGTGGCGACTGGAAACGACAGGAAGGTCCGTTCGCGGAGCAGCGAAATATAGGCAATGCGGGGGAGGCTCTCGTAACACCGATAAATTTCCAGATGATTCAGTTTCAACCGTGTCAGCCGGGCCCTGAAGTCTCCGGCGCCCGCAATCGTGAGGTTGACGCGTACGTCGCCAAACGCGGCTGCGTAACCATCCGGATCGCCAAATGTGCGTGTACCGCCTTCTGCCATATCCCATGCCCCGTCGGACCGGCGGAACAGTTCTTGCGACCGATTGAAGCTTCTTGGGTCGCACCAAGGGAGCCAGCATTAGGCAATTGACGCTCTTCGACTATGCGCCTTCGGAACTTGAAAGGTGCATTGCGGAGTCCGACGACTATGTAAGTTCGGCAGGCGGGAAGGGCTCTTGACCAGGCGCCGTGATTAATTGAAAGGCCGCCCTAAGGGGGCGGTTTTTCAGATAGCAGCCGAATGTCTATGGCCGTATCCCCATTTTGCGGCAACAGTCACGATAGGCGTCTATTCCAAGAGCCTGCCCGTCGACAGTCGAACCGGAAAAACCGACCGACACGCTGTTTGCGGCGGCATTGGCCCGCCTGAAACATTCGGCACGTGCGGCCCCTGACATCCGTCTTTTTTGCCGTTTGCGTCTGCAGCGAGGTTGCGGAGCGGGGGGGCGGCTATGCACTTACGGCAAGGATCCCCCAACTGAAACGGGCGGTTGGGAGCACAAAATCCGCTCTCCGTATAGGAGGCTTTCATCTGGTAACGATTAGAACTGGCCGGGTTGAGCAGGTGGAGCGGGATAATCTGATCGCAAGTTATTCGGGTTATTGCGATCGAACAAATCTTGCCAAAGGACACAGCCGCACCTGCCGCCATCAACTGGTGGCGGAATTTTCCGCAGGTCCCGAACGACGGAAAGTGAGGAAACTGTTTCTGGCTTGGCTACTCTGATTGTCTTCGGCACCGAGACATGGCGTGGAGGAGTTGTCTGTGCCGATGCTAGACTTGTCATCCCCAATACGGGAGCGGTGATGGCGAGCATGCGCAGCAGTTTGAAGAGCATGATACCCTCCGGCATAGTCGGTTGACGGGTGGTGTGCCTGAAGAAGATACGCAATCTCATCAGGCCGCCGAGCCCGCCGATAGCAAGCCATGGCAGGTTAGCGCCGACTTCGCGTGGTTGACTATGCAGGTTCGGAATCGAACCCGGAGCGGTCCGCCAGTCTGAGGGCGGGCTCAGCTCCATGAGGTCGGCAATAGACAGCCCATGCGTCCTGCCTTTTCACGCGATCACCCCTCTTGCGGAGTTCGCGCGTGCGGCCGATGGACCCAGCTGGCCTCTACGTCCGGCCCAAGATAGTTGCGCAGTTGAATCTCAGTTGACCTGGGCAAATTCGTCCAGCACCTGGACCGGCACGGAGACGACGTTGGGCATTCCCCACGCCGTCGAGATCCGTATTTGATGGGACGCCCAGACGATACTCTGCGTGAACACGTTGCTGATGACTGCCGCGACTCGGCCGTCGCAATCGATCACTGGTGCTCCCGACGCGCCATGATCGATGACAAGGCGGTTCTCGCCTTCATAGAATTCCAGGAGTGCCATGCCGGCGAGCTTCCCATCGTCTCCGAAACGAACGAACCGTCCTCCCACTGGATGCAGGCTGCCGGCCGGATAGGCGAGCGTTATGACCTGTTCGTCCGGCACGAGCGGCTCCCTCCGGATGGCGACGCTCCGCGCGGCGGAAACGGCATGTTCGAGTTCGATGACGGCGAGCTTTTCCGCCCGGGCTCCCGCGAGACGCTGGATGCGCGCGGCGATGAAATGGCTGCTCTCTCCGTCCGCGATCTCGAGCGACTTCCACTCCTCCGTCGAGAGCTTCATACCCGCCGTCACGTGCTCGGCGGTGACGATCGTCGTTGGGGACAGGAACCAACCGGTGCCTCGCACGCCGATGAGGTTCGGAGGCGCATCGCGGTCGGCGTCATCGAAATGGCGCATGATGCTGACGGTCGAGTGCGCGAGCTGTGCGGGATCGATACAAGCTGCACCAGCATGCTGGGTGGTCGCAAACAGAAGGAAGGAACCGAGCAGCAGATGATCGGCACGTCCACGCATTTTTTGAGTCCCTGTATCTAGTCACAGTGAATGAGCGACTCTGCGACTGGGCAACAGAGCGGACCGACTTATCCGGAGCTTTTTCCAACGCGCGCAAATTTTCGTGGCCGGTGTCGCGCCTATGTTACAGGCGTCCAGACTCTGCCGTGTCTGCAGCCGGCCGGCGCAACCTATTTCGGTTTGCGATCTGCCCGAGTAACGCCAGGGACGTCACGGCGTTCCTAAATTGATCGTGCGCTATTCAGGATCGGTGATTTGAAAGCCGGTCGTCGTCCACCGGTCCCCGCACATGGTTCAACTAGAGCAGGGAGGTAACGACAAAGACGCGCTTAGGTGTAACCGGTGGCAAGGGGTGAGAGATGACTGGGCTGCATTGCCGCCTGATGGGTGGACCGTCGTTATGTCTGACGGCGGCTCTCCAAAGAGGGCGTAGGCATCTGCAGACTGCCCAAGCGCTCAGACGGGGGCTTGCTTGCGTCTCTTGAACTCAGGCGTATCCAGGTTCGGTGACTACAAGGGACGATGGCCGATTGAGGTGGATAGCAATCCTCTCCGCAGGGCGCCTCAACGTCTCGGATGGCGATTCACCGAACAGCGCGCGATAGGCGACCGAAAAGCGGCCAAGCTCCCAAAAACCATGATCGGCGACAATGCGCGTGACGGTTGACTTCAACGGATCCGCCCGCAGCAACGCGTGACGCGCGAGGTGCATCCGGCGCAGGGTGAGAAAACGGATCGGCCCCATGCCCAGATGCTCTTCGCAGGAGGCGCGAAGTGTTCGCTCCGCGACACCTATGGCGCCGCAGATTTCGGTGAGATAAAGCGGCCGGTCGGAATTTGCCGCCAAAAACTCCTCGAAACGAGCGACGATCGCATCGTGGTGACGGTCACCCGTTTTGGGTTCTACGCCGACGCCGTCGGCGAGACATCGGATCATGACATGGATGAGTTCGCTCTCCAGTGCGCGAAGCACCTCCGGGATTTGCAGTACATCTGGAGTGTCATGGGCGAGCTGTCCGATCGCTCTGTGCAGCTTCAATAGCCGTGACATCAATTGAGGGCGCGGATGAACAATACGCTGATCTGATTTTTCCACGAACTCGCAGCCGATGATCGCTCCGACTGCGTGATTCAGCTCATCGGTTGGTAGAGAGAGCGAACCGTAGTCGAAATCACGGCCTGATCGCCGATGAACGACATCAGACTTGTTGACGATGATGTCGCCGGGCAAGACCTCCAATCCACAGTGCTGGAGGGGCGACGAATTAGATTCGGTCAGAAAACCGATCGATCGCCGCTCGGGTCTGCACGCGACGGTGCAGACTGTTGGCGCGGATGCACGAAGATCTTGCACCCAGAGCCGGTTGGCGCCGACCTGCGTGATCTCGACCTCAAAAGCATCCTTCGTTGTTGGCAGTATCTCGACGTCGGCAGCTAGGATCGCTGCCTGGCATAGCAACGGATCTGAAAACGCAAGAACTCTACTCCAGGGCATTTCGGCCCCCCGAGGCGCAAAAGTACGCTGTTACAGGTACGGCTACGCAATCTGTTCGTTAGAATGAATTCGTCAGCGTTTTCGTGAAACGGCGCCTACCCTGAGCTAACGCCGCTCTTTAACATATGATCGTAGTACTCTAGCCCCACCACTACTCGTGATCAATGTGGCGTTTGCGACACTATTGTGGTGGGCACCTATCCGGGCATAAGGCCGCAAACGGCACGCCATCCAGCCACGACGCGGTTGTTTGACATAGATCAACGCAAGGATTGTGACGTGGCAAATTGCGATCTTCGCGACACGGGCCTGAAATCTTCACTCCTGGAATGCCAGAGCTTGTCAGTCTGAGCAAACACTCCCGCCACTGATGATTTTCGGAAGACATTTGCTACACTTGATCAGGAGCCGCGCATGATCTGCCTGCGTGCAGATCTTCGATTGGAAGCGGGCCGCGATCGCATTAAGGCGGCAGCATCTCTCATATTCGCTGTGGAGTGGCGTGTGCTCTCGCTCTCGTTGGCGTGACGTGTGCACTGATAATCCGAAGAAGCGATTTTCGCTTCCCATTCATGCACATATGGTCCTAGAAGAGCCAAACTAGCTGAAGCTTACTCAAACCAGATTTCTCGATCGGTCCAATAAACATCGAGGGCCGGAGGAGGTCGAAATACCTCTGCAAATGAATGGCTTAGACCGAAAATTTTCTACAGTGCCGATGATGGATTGGAGCGGTGCGCCGGGAGACCGGCAGTAGTCGTCCGTTAAGAAGCCGGATTGCGCTGGGTTGGAGATGCAAGCGTTCGCCACAGCAATCCCAGGAACAGACCCAAGAGTTCTCTGAGCCAGGCGAGGATGCGGCGGAAGTTGTCGCCGACGGCTGAGAGGATGACGTTGGCCGCATCGCCGGCGCGGCCTTTGAGGTAGCAGCGGCCCAGATGACCTTCGGCCCATGTGTCCGATGATGGGCTCGATGGCGGAACGGCGGCGCAGTTCGCGCTTGATGACACCGAAGACGCCGCGCTTCTGGCCGGAGATGAAGACGCGACGCGGATTTTTCGCGTCGTGGCCGCGGTATCCCTTGTCGACATAGGCCCGCTCGATCGGACAGCCGGTGAGCGTCCCGGTGCGGTCGATGACGCCCCGCAAGGTGTGGCCGTCGTACGGGTTATCGGGCATTGGGCTGGCGTGCAGCACAAACAGGCCGCCGGGAGCCCGGCGGTCGTTGGTGACGATGGAGGCCTTCACGCCGAACTCGTAGGGCGCGGCGGCCTTGCCTTTGCCGATGCACTCCACCTCCGGGGCATGGAAGGAATAGAGCTTCCAGCCGCGCTGGCGCTGCTGCTGTGAGCGGATCTGTGTGGCTCGGCCAAGTGGGAGGGCGAAGGCCTCCTCCAATGCTGGCTGCCCCTCGATCTTGCGGCGGATGTCGCGGATGATCCTGGCCCAGCCGGCTAGCGCAACTGGCGCTGATGCCGCCTGAACTGTTTGGCATGGGCGTAGCGGGAAGCCATCATCGCCGCGGCCTTGGCCACGCGACAATAGGATTGCCGCAGCCTGACGCCGTATCTTGTCGCTAGGTGGTTGAGCCCCTTGATGGCCGCATGCAGGAGCTTGGCATCGGTCGGAAAGGTGATGGCCTTCGGCTGCACTGTGGTGTCGACCGTGATCCGCTTGAGGTCCTGGCTGCGCAACGCGCCGGCCTCGTGCGCCACCCGCAGGCTCTCGGCCAGCAACAGTTCCAGCTTGTCGCCGAGCCGCTTGCGCCAATGGCTCAGGTCCGAGCGCTCGTGTGGGAAAGCGTGCTGGAAGAACTCTTCGCCGGTGAAGAACTGGAAATACGGGTCGTGGACCCAGCGCTCGCACACTCCCTCATCGGACAGCCCGTAAATGCGCTTGAGCAGCAACAGCCCGATCACGAAGCGGGTCTCGATTGTCTTTCGGCATGCAAAATTTGGACGCCGGTTGACATGCAAGTGCCGTGGCGGGATTTCTGCACGGCCTGTTCGACGGAGGAAGAGGTCCCCGGTGCGCCCCTTTGGCTGGGGGCCTACGACTGAGCTACGACGGGTCTAGCGGCGGCGAGAGAAAGGCACTCGACGCCGCCGCTATGGGTGCAGCTATGGGACCGATCTCGCCGGAAGCAGGCACCATCGAGGTGGACTAGCACGGCGCATGCGCGCCTTTTGCCGATCCTACGAAACCGCCGGGAATGGCGACACAGGGCAAAGGGCTCAATCGGTAGTCAGTGATGATGCGTTCGCTTGTGACGTACTGCGGGCTTTCCGCCTTTCCCGGCATAGTAGGGATTGACCACGCATGATGCCGCGCGGCCCGATGCGGAGGCCTGACACTGGGCCATATTGGTGTAGGCGCACTCGAAATAGTAATCCATGAAGCCGCCCGTATAGACTTGGAGGCAAACCGGGTAGGCGGGATCGTAAGTCTGCGCTTGCACGGATGTGGCGGCGCAGAGTGCGCCACTCACGAGAATTGGAAGGACTGGAACGCGCATCGGAACACTCCTCAATCAGGCCAGGACGTTAACTGTCCTCGGGCGGAAGAGGTGACACCGTTCCGATCTCAGGCGCAAATCCCGCACGCTCCCTTCGAATGTCACGTCTGCACGCTCGACGCTGCGGGTGAATTTCTCGACATGATCGAGACCTTCCTAGGCAGGGATAGCGGCGACAAAGCGCATGAGCTGGGTGAACGTCTCGCCCGCGAAACCGGCCTGCCGTTCGCCGAGCGGCGCGAACCTAGCGGCCTAATCATCGACAGGCGTTGAGAAAAGGTCCCAGCTTCGGGTGAGCTGGGGCCAGTAAGTCACGTAAGGCCACGTCAGTACCCTCTGGAGCGAGGGCATTTGGCAAAACTCCGGCCATCGGCTGGACGAACCCTCATTGCGGTAAGCCGTGGGGCATGTGATCGTGCATCCGCAGTGCATGACCAGGTTTCCAAGGGGGCCCCCAGTCCGCACGCCCTCGGCTGGGGGTCCTTGCGTCAGTCCCTCCATTCTCGCCTGGACACAGGCGCGCGCATCGTCGCGGTGCGCCACCTTGCTGCCCCGATGTCCTCGCTCAACTACCACGCCGTTATTGTCACGAGCCTCAAGCGTGTCGGGGTCGATGTTGCGCCAGCGTTGGCTTTTAGTCCCTTGCCACATTGCTTTCCAATTCTCACCAAATTTGCCAGTCAGCAAACGAGAGTACCAAAAAAAGGAGCATCACGGGGGGGGGACTCATTGTGACCATCAAGAACATCACCATTCCGTTGGAAGTCGAGTATCTACAGAAGGCGGCAAACGAACGCGGGATCTCTCGCTCCAAGCTTGTGCGATTTGTAATGGAGAAGGTTGTGAGCGACGAACTCGTTCCTGCGATTCTCGGTAACGATGACCTGTCGAACGTTGAGCCGACACCGCGACGGTATCGACGCTTCCGGAACGAGCATAGAGAGAGGCCTAAGGCGGGCCGCCGCGGTTCAGGGCTCGCATGATGCCGAAACGCGCGAACATCGTTGGGCCGGCTTGCTCCGCCATCCCTTGAGATCGCAGCTAGCGCGAAATACCTTGCCGGTACGATGCCGCCCAAGAGCGCAGAGAAGGTTCAGCAACACGGCGGGTCAGGGAAAGGGATGCTCCGAATGAGAAGGCGCATAATTTCATTTCGGAAACATCATTAATCAGTGGCCTAGCCGAGTCACGAACCTGTGCAACCATATTAAGGTTCCTGTCATTCGATGCCTCAAATGGATTAGCGTGCGCTCATTTAAGAACTGTTGTTTTTAGGAGCCACTGTTGTCATCCACAATCGAAACGCTCGTTTCCGCTGGTAGAGGATATGCGCGAGCTTCGTCGCCAATTGCTTGGAAACCAGAATTCGACTTCGTGCAACACTGATCGGGGCTATGCTCTGAAGCAGGTTCATGATGATTTGCGACCGATTGAAGAGAGGTTTGAGCAACTTCGGCCATAGCTCGGGCGCCACTCACAGTGATGCAAAGAACTGCATCGCGTAGACGATCATGCGACCAATGCGGTTCATAACTCTCGCCCCATCGCCGGATGGCAGGTGCAGCGCTCTTACCGAGCTAATGTAATACCCGAGCGGCCTCGGCGATCCTGACCTTCTCTCTCAAGTCCTCGAGTTCCTGAAGCATTCTCAGGAGATCAATCAGGGCATGTGTCAAAACACGCCCCCGCCGCTTCAAAATTGGATTCTTGTGTCCCATGGCTGCACGCCTTCTTTTCATCGCAGGTCGAATTGGCAAGGAGCGTGCCTGCCTTGGCGCGCGGCGGATTACGAATCGGAGGGGCTAGTCGATATAGCCTGCGTTCAGGGCGAACAACCACACAGCCGCGACGAGGACCGCCGCCGTAAAGAGTTTTGGGTCCACCCAGCCATCGTCGTGAAAAGCTCCTCGGGCCTGAGCCCTCAATCTCAGTGCGATGATACCGATGTTGCTGATTAGCGCCCCCACGCCAAGCGCGAGGGCGAGGGTGTTTAGCCCGACAGCAAAGCAGAAGACCGCAGCCATCCCTAAAATCCAATCCATCGCGGGAACGAACATCGGCTCGGAACTAAGGTTCCGAAAATTGCAGGTTTTTCCCGCATTCCAATGTACCGAAGTGAACAGAACGAAACGCAGCATTTTTCTAGTCTTCCAGCGTTTGGCGATCCCATTACCGCCAAGCAGACCTCTAGCGGCGCCGGCACTTAGGGTTGTGCTGGGGCCGTTTTCGCGCCGATATTTGATCAACCGGACCTAGCGGGGGCCGTTCTCAGCCCGCCCGCGGGCTTCTCTTGCGGCACTCTCATCGCGCTTGTTACTTCCGATCGAAGGAGGTCAAAATGCACAAGCTGACCGCCGCTGCGGCGCTAACGATCGCTCTCGCACTTGCCGGATGTGGAAGGGAGCCAGGACCAAAGGGCGACCCGGGACAGCAGGGCCCGGCCGGCCCGCAGGGTGCCCAAGGGATTCAGGGGGTGCCAGGTCCACAGGGCCCAGCCGGAGCGCAAGGACCACAAGGACCGCAGGGGCCGAAAGGTGACAAGGGAGACAAAGGCGATCCGGCGGCGGTCAATATCCGGGCGGTGCAGGCCGACGGCGCCGTCAATTGCGACAGCAGCGAAACGCTTGTCTCAGTATTCTGTCCCAGTGGTGGGAGCGCTGATGGCGGGAAGTGCGGCACTTCACCGACGATCGGTCTTTGCCTGAAAAAGTGAAATCGGAGCAGGGGCCGCCGGTTCCGACTGGCGGCCCCTTCGTTTGAACGGCTTCACCCTTGGCAATCTCCCGGGTGTCCCTCAGTTGGCTAGCCGTCTTGGCATGGAATGCCGAAGTTGTCGCAGGTCATTGCGAACGCTTCTTTCGTCCTAGCGTTCTCGAAACAAAAAAGCGTGCCGATGTCGGCGCGGTTCGAGCGGTAACTTCTAGAAAAATGCCACGACCTGCTCCGCTCTAACTGACGGCGGATAACCACCTGGCCGCATCGCCAAACAAAACAAAGTGGACTGGCTGTTGGGGATCGAGGCTTGCGCCTCATCGGCTGCATCAACGCCATGCACTTGAAAGACCGACTTCGCGATATCCATTGGGGGAAGGCCCGCCGGGGCTGGCGCATGGGCGGGCCCTCAACCCCAGCCAGAGGGCCGGCTGCAAATCGGCGTGATGGCCCCCGTGGCAAGTGAGATGATCGCGCTAACTCCTTAGCGCCGTCCGAACAGACGCTAACGGAAACTCGCAAGCGTTCAGGAAAATGCTGACGCAGATCAGGTTTGTGCGCTCCTAGCATTCGGAACGTCACAGTCCCCGAAGTATTTTCGACTTACTGGGCTGGCGCATTTCATCTCGGATTTATTGTGACCCCGTCGGGCCGCTGTTGCAAAGCAGCGGCCCTTGCTTTTAGGCAGGTGGCTTCTTCATGCGCGGGGCGAGATTTGAAGTTAGGACACTCTCGATTCACATATGTGTTCGCCGGACCCGATGCTGTCGGGAAAAATAGGCAATCCCGGGCTGGCTAATCCATTTCATCGCGCAATCATTGAACCCGGAGAGGGTCGCTGTGGCCGGGCAGCGGCCCTTTGTGTTTAGGAACGAGCGCTCTGAAGAAGCGGATTAAAACATTCAGAATTAAGTACCTTTTGTCCTTTACGGGCATAGAGTTAGAGGGCTGACCGGACTTAACTCAGCCCCACTGTCCGGGAAGCAGGCGGCCCTACCACGCACCCCCCGCGAGGCGGGGCCGCTGCATGTGGGGCAGAGTTAGGAACGGTCTTTCGGTAAGCGGTGGGGTCTGCGGTCCTGTAAGCGCTGTGATGGGGCCTTGCAGGGTCTTGTTCGGGGAGGCCCCAATCCGATCCCGGCTGGGGTCTTTCGTTTGACACCCGCACAGGCAGATTAGGACATCAGCCAGGAGCACAAATCCGGACGCGGACAGTACCAGTTTGCGCTGTTCACATATCGAAGGCGTAGAGCTCCACTTCGTCAATGAAATCATCGAGGCATTCAGGCAGCAGCGTCCGTTGCCCACGATCCGCCTCCTCAACGAAGCGCCTCATCGATTCCCCCAAAGAATCACATGAGAATCATAAGCCGCCAGCGTTTTCACCCAGCCAGGGTCAAAAGCCGGCATTTCCTAATTGAGCAGAGGATTTCGGCCTAGCCCGCTAAAGCCGACATTCGCGCTTTTAAGCGCGCGCCTAACTCAACCCGGCATCGGCGGCGCGGCCGGTGTCGGGTGCGGACGCGGCGGCGGCGTGCCGGTGAGCTGCCCGGTCTGATCGGCGGACCACCCGGCGCGGGACCGCCCGCCGTCGGTGGATTCATCGCGCCCTGCGGCCCGGCTGCAGCTCCCGGCTGCTTGGGGTCTGTCGATCACCGCTTGCTCCTGCGATCGTCACCGCTCGCGCTTCGCCCGCATTGCGGCGGCAAATGTTCTGCCTTCATTCAACCATGTAGCGAGCGGCAGGTCGTTGAGCCGCTTCACCATCACCCTCTTGATGCCGGACAGCCCGTGGTCGTCGAATTCGAAATACCAATGGTCTTTGCCTTTGGCCCGGTACAACTTCAGGCAGGGCTCGCCGATCAGGTGGACGACCGTCTCTCTGGTGAACATCGTCAGTTATAGCTTCGTTCGATAGCCCGGACGCCCGCGTCACAGGTAATCCTGGTGCTGCCATGTGCAGCCCGGGCTTTGAAGTAGGCCAACAAGCGACATGGCAGGTTGACCGAGTACTTAAAAAAAAGGCCGCCAACCGAGGCGGCGTTGCAGATACCAAGAGGCCGAGCACGCAATCAGCGTTGCCGTACTGAGGGACACTACGACAAGAGCTTGTTCACTGCGCGCTTGAAGGTCGTCATTGTCCATTGCCTTCTAACGCCACCTCGCCCATCTGGTTCACTGTGAAACCAACGAGCATTTGAGACGTCAGCCTTACTCACTCTTAAACTGCGCGATCTTTTGATCTTGGCTCTAGAGCTCTACGTCGTGGCGGTCTGCCAAGCGTCTGGCGCGCCTCTTGGCTTCGGTCTCGTCCTTGCACATTAGATCGATACGAAGCTCGATATGCCCGTAGAGCGCATAATGTATGCGCGATACTCTCGCTCTGGTGGTCCGTTCTAAGCGCTAACTCGCGTTTTGAGGTACTCCGCGTTCCGTTCAAGGATGCATTCGCGTTTGCAAAATGTTTTGCATCTCTTCCAAGCGTCCGCGTAAACATGAAAAGGACATCATGACGAGGAACGGTTAGAAGGCGGACGTCGCCAGGGGGCCGATTCGGGCCGTGCGGAAATTTCATCGACGCGAAGTGAAGAACGCCTCAAGGGGTCTCAACAAGAATATACCCGCGATTCTCAACCGTATCGAATGTGCGCATACCCTTAACGAGGGTCGCAGTTGGCATCCACACCCAGCCAGCGCTCGCAGGGTTGACGTCAAGGACAAGGAACGAGTCGGATTCAGCGTCATATGCGCCAAGCGGCGAGATATGTCCGGGGCCCTGTTGGCCCACAGCCTTGCGTTGGTAGGCGACGATCACATAGTCGCCCCGACGCCTGAGGTTTTCAACCAAATCAGTCCGAATATCCTGCTCGGGCTTGCTGTCATCAACGATGACAAGCCGGGTCGTTAGGCCATTTGCCCTCAGCATCTCATCGAGCTGACGGACCTGATAGCCGAAGTCCTGAATCTGTTTTCCATTGATCGTCACCGGTTCGCCGAGAACTTGCGCGCGGGTCTTCAGGCCTTTGATGATCACGTTGTCCTGCGTGAAGCGAGGGATCGTGGGATCGTATGCGCTCGGAATGTATTTAAGGTCTTCTGAATGTAATCGGCTCCGGTCCCGGGGCAGATCAGGGCTCCGACCTCGAACGGCGTTGAGCACAATTGCTGCAGACGCGGGTCCACAGAACGCGCCGTTAGACTCCGCCTCAAATTGATTGGCAAGGGCGGGAAAGTCCACCTTTGCAGTTGAGTGGGCCAGCCGCGCAAGCCCCTCATCCGACGAGAATGGCACAAGCTCCTGAGAAATGGTCGCTGGTGCATTGTCTAGCGCAAATGCTGCCGGAAGTTGCACCGTCGCCAGCAGGAACGCGAGTGCAATTCGCGCGAGATGTGACATGGTTAGCTCCTCTGCCCGACGGAAATCGAATCTAACGAGCCCTAAAGGCCGGTTACAGCAGAAATGTTGCCACGCTTTTGCGACTCAGGAGACTGAAGTCGCCTATGGACGGCTCCGGGCTAGCAAGAAGAATCGTCACTTGCGGCGTTGGTCGGAGCGCCATGTGTTCGGCCTGTTAGCGCGGTTCACGTGACCGCTGGCCATAATGCCCTCCGCGGATCAGGTCCCGGTCAATAGCACGCATTCGACGATGCTGTGGCCCAAGTGGGTTGTCCTGATCGCCGGATCGACCGGCGCTGCATTAGTGCTGTTCGCCCTTCCAACCGTTACGTCGCACCCGGATGACCGGCTGTGATCTCGTTCACGCCGTAAGAGTGGCGGGTTCCTTGTAGCATTCGTCCTGGCCATCCTCGCCCATGCCATCCTGGCGAGCTTGTTGGCGAGTGCGATGGCCGCGACCTTGGTGGGGCGCCGCGCCAACAACGCGATGAGCCAGGGCCGATGCCCCGTGTCATGGATCTTGGCATAGCGGATCACGGCGAGTGCGCCTGCCGTGAACCGGCTGCGCAAGTAGCGATCGCCTTGCTTGCCGATGCTGCCGAGCTTGTCCTTGCCACCGCTCGAGTTCTGCTTC
The DNA here is from genome assembly GCF_000426265.1 of Bradyrhizobium sp. Cp5.3. Lineage (NCBI taxonomy): Bacteria > Pseudomonadati > Pseudomonadota > Alphaproteobacteria > Hyphomicrobiales > Nitrobacteraceae > Bradyrhizobium > Bradyrhizobium sp. Cp5.3. The sequence continues at coordinate 29,336 of NZ_AUFA01000032.1, forward strand.
GGCACGAGTCCGACCCAGGCGAGAAGTCCCGTCCCGATCGAAAGGCCTCCGAATCAGAGTGCTCGCGACCAAAGCCGTTGCCAGCGCCGGACCAAGCCGGGGATCGCGTCGAGCTGCTTGCTCGTCGCATGTGATCGATGCCAGGCGATGATGCGGCGGTCGAACTCCAGGATCTGAGCCTTCAGTGACCGCAAATCGCTGCCGAGAGCCGCAAGACACGCGCGGGCCACCTCTGGGAGCCGGCAGTCAGCTCTATCGGCGACGACCTCCAGCAACTGCTCGACACCCCCGGGTCCGACGGGGGCGACAATCCCGAACTCGGCAAGATAGGCGCGGATCGAATTGATGACGGCAGTCTGCTGGCGGATGAAGAGATGGCGCGCCCGGTGGAGCACCAGACAGCCCTGTTGCTCGACCGTCTTTGTCGGCGCGAACCGCATGTTGGGTCTCGTGACTGCCTCGCAAATCGCCTCCGCGTCCGTGCTGTCGTTCTTCTGTCGCTTGACGTAGGCTTCACAGAGGCCGGAGGCATCAAATCGCACCGTATGCCCCAACGTCTGCAGCTCGCGGGACCAATGATGCGATGAGGCGCAAGCCTCGATCCCCAGCAGGCATGGCGGCAACTTCTGGAAAAATGCCACGACCTGCTGCCGCTTTAACTGACGGCGGATGAGCACCTGGCCGGCTGCATCAACGCCATGCACTTGAAAGACCGACTTCGCGATATCCAGACCGATCGTCGAAATTGACTGCATAGGCTGCTCCTCCGAATCGTGGGAGCCTCAAAACGGCGCCCACTCCTTGGCACTCTCGTGCCGGTGGAGGAGCCGACAACAGCATCAATTGCCCACGCGCTGGGGCCCAGTACAAAACCGCAAATAATTCGTGAGTTAGTTTCTGACAGATAAGTCAGGGGCTGTCGCAGCGGCAAAATGAGATGCGGCCTATCTGCCGTCGACCGTGGTGCACACAAGATTGCTCGCAGCGGCGCAAAAAAAATGGGACGGCGCGGGATAGTTTGTACCTTGTCGGGGTTTTATTGGCAGCGATCAGGACCTCATCGCTTGGACGGTCAATGCGCGCTTGCATTGGCCAATACGGCACTGCTCGCAAAATCGTCTAGAAGTAAAACCGTCTGGAAAGGGAGGGCAGCGATGAAACACGTGTTAGCCTCTCTCGCAATCTGCGCCTGCCTGTTGCTTCCGTCAGCGGGCGCAGTGTTGGGCGCCAGTCCTTCAACAGGTCACGGCAGAATGGGGCACTGGGCCGGTGATTGCCGCCCATCATTTTACCTCTGCAATCAAGCACTGAAGCCCTTTGCTTGGAGCTGACGACTTCATCGCTTCCGCCTGAATCCGCCAGGCGGCATGGTTTCGAATGTTCTCGGATGAAAGACAGCTGCTCGACCCTCTCAGTCAGTCGTTGCATCATGGAGGAACAATCATGAAAGCGCCATTCCAATCTGACCCGACCTCCGCCGACGCCGCCGATGTGGCCATCTATGTTCAGACGAATCTGGTCTCGGACATCCTCGGACTCGCTACGGTAACCGACCCGAATTTGGTGAATCCTTGGGGCGTTTCGTTTGTCCCCGGCAGCCCCGGCAGCCCCTTCTGGATCTCGGACCAGGGCTCCAATGTGACCACTGTCTACCCGGTGACCGACAGCACCAACGTCTCTGGCCCGGTTCTCACGGTAAGCATCCCAACCACCGCAACCGGACCCCAAGGCCCCACGGGACAGGTCTCCAATACGAACGCCTCGTCTTTCCACCTGAACGACGACATGAGCGCCCGCTTCATCTTCGCTGATCTCAACGGGACGATCTCTGCGTGGCACCCGAGCCTGACAAAAGCGGAGGTGGAAGTGACGACGCCGGGCGCCGTCTATACCGGCTTGGCAGTCGACGAGGCTCATACGATGCTCTACGCCGCCAACACCAGCGCCGGGACGATCGACGTCTTCGACAGTAAATTCGACCCGGTCGACCTAGGCGATCATGCGTTTCGGACCCCGGGCCAGATCGCAGCCCGGGGGCTCGTCCCCTTCAATGCGACGGACATCGGCGGCGAAGTGTATGTGACCTATGCGCCTTCCGGTCGTGCAGCGCAGACAATGGCCGACGAAGGCGACGGGGCGGTGGCCATTTTCAGCGAGAGCGGCAAACTCGAACCGCATGGAGTGCTGCTCGGTGGCCGTCACACCCCTCTCGCCGCTCCATGGGGCGTCGCTATCGCTCCGGACAATTTCGGCCAGTTCAGCGGCGACCTTCTGGTGGGCAATTTCAGCTTCCAGCACAGTGAAATCAACGCTTTCAATCTTCAGACCCACCAGTTCGAAGGCACCATCCCGATCTCACCCGGTTCGGGACACACGCCGGGCGGTCTCTGGGCCCTGACTTTCGGGGGCGGCGGAACCACCAACGGCAGCCCGAACACCCTCTACTTCGCAGACGGCATCGACGGCGAGACGCATGGTCTGTTCGGCGCAATCGAGAGCATGCCGCAAATTGGGGCATCGACGCCGACGCATCATTCAGACACGTTGTTGGTCTGATCGACGCAGCCGCGGCCCTTCCGGCCCTGCTGGCACGATGGTACGCAGCCTACACCCGGAGGCGGCTCATGTCTCGCCGCAAAAGCATCGCCGCCGAACCGAATGGCAGGCCGCAGCGCGCGCGCGATCACCCGTCGAGGTCAGACGCCCGCTCGACGGGGCCGCCTCAGGCTTGAAAGACCAGTTCTGGGCACGATGCTGGGGCGGCTGCATCTTTGGAGGATCAACCGAACCATCAATCGAGGTCCGCTCGGGATCACTCGCGTCACTTTGGGCTCGTTTCGCGGATGTCTGCTTATCCCCTGACAGCGGCGGAATAGCAGACGTCCCGCAACCGCTGCTTGGGGCCATGAAGAGACTCATGCACCGCAGCAATTACCTGCTTTATACGATCACCTAGTCGGCGCGCAGCAGGAACGATTCCGGTATCGTGAGGCCGAGCGCCTTGGCGGCTTTGAGATTGATGACTAGCTCGAATTTGGTTGGGGTCTCGACCGGGAGTTCGCTTGGGCGCGCGCCCGGAGAATTCTGTCGATCAAAAACAGAGGAAGGACAATGAAGCAAGCTGCCTTGCGGCCAGAATCATACACGAAGAAGGTTGCACTCGTCCTGCAAGGCGGCGGCGCCCTCGGAAGCTATCAAGCCGGCGTTTACGAGGCGCTCGCCTCGTCGGACTACAAACCTGACTGGGTGGCCGGCATCTCGATCGGCGCGATCAATGCCGCCCTGATCGCTGGCAATTCGCCGGAAATGCGGGTTGAAAAACTGCGTGAATTCTGGCGCACGATCACAACGTCCGCGATATGGCCCGTACGGATTTCTGATCTCGTCAACAGCGCGGGTTTGCCTTTCGACCTTGGAAAGCAGATCAGCGCAATGCATGCGCTGATCTTCGGCCAGTCTAACTTCTTCGCACCGCGAAAGCCTACCGACTGGTGGTTCGGCCACACGCCGACCAGCTACTACGACACGAGCTCGCTGAAATCCACATTGGAGCGGCTTGTCGATTTCGATCGCATTAATTCCAGAGAAATTCGCTTCAGCGTCGGAGCCGTAAACGTCAGGACAGGAAATTTCGCGTACTTCGATAATGCGGAGACCGAGATAAGGCCGGAGCACGTCCTCGCGAGCGGCGCTTTGCCGCCAGGCTTTCCCTCCGTGGAAATCGACGGAGAGCACTATTGGGACGGCGGCCTGGTATCCAATACGCCGCTGCAATACGTGATCGAGTATTACCCGCGCCGTAGCCATCTCATTTTCCAGGTGGACCTTTTCCCAGCCCGCGGCGCCCTGCCCGGGAATTTGAACGAGGTTACCGAGCGGGACAAGGACATCCGCTATTCCAGCCGAACTCGGGCGGGTACGGACACATTGCGGCGGCTGCACGATCTGCGCCACAGCATCAACATGCTTTGGGAGAGACTTCCCGACGATCTAAGGATCGGCCCGGAAGTCGCCTTGCTCGACGAATTCCGTTGCGTGACTACGATGGACATCGTTGAAGTGATTTACCGTCCGGAGCACGCGCTGGGACAATCAAAGGACTACGAATTCGACCGCCCGACGATGGAAGCGCGATGGGCGCAGGGTCTCTCCGATGCGCAGGAAACGATAATGGCTGCGCCGTGGCTGGAGCCGATGCCGCCGGAGCTCGGAGCGCGCACATTCGACGTTCGCGCGAAGGGTCCGATAGGGGATACCTCGAAGAATTCGTTGAAAAACAAGGCCGGTGGGTAATTGTGACCGCAGCATCGGCGCATGTTCGAACCGCGTTGGGAAGGAGCACCGGTGCGGCAAAACCTACGATCACCGGTTCAGGTTCACGGGGGAGACGCCAGATGCCGCTGCGGGGAAGAGTTGTAGCTGCACCGCCGGGAGTGCACGGATTCGATGCCAACTCGGTGCTTAATCGCCGCATTTGCGAGGTTGCGAAGGCAAGGGGGTTTGAATTTTGTATTCGATACGTGTCCCGCCAGGACGTGCAGCCGGTGGGAGACCTATCCGAGGCAGAGGCCAACGTCATCCTCGATGCAGGGCTGGCCTTGATGGTCGTTCAGCACGTTGCCCCCGAGAATTGGTCACCGTCGCAGGCGCTGGGGACCAAGAACGGGAAGAATGCGGCCAGGCATGCGCGTCAGATCGGTTTTCCGGACGGCGTCAACGTCTGGCTTGACCTCGAGGGCGCGAAGACCTCGACACCGCATGAGACGATGATCGCGTACTGCAACGCATGGTTCGCCGAGGTTGAGAGCGCGGGATTCGTTCCCGGAGTATACGTTGGAGCCAGGGCAATTCTGACGGGGAACGAGCTGTTCTGGCGTTTGACGACCAAACATTATTGGAAATCAGGAAGCAGGGTTCCCGACATTCCGCATCGCGGTTATCAGCTCATTCAGACGATCATCCGCAACGACAAGATCGACGGTGTTGCAATCGATCGCAATCTGACCAAGAACGACAACTTCGGCGGCTCCGTGCTGTGGCTGTCCGCGAGTCGATCGGCTCAAGCGTGAATTCCAACCGGACCGCCGCGGCAGTCTGCAACGAGTCATTCGCTGCCGACCTAAAGCGGCCCTACGGCACCCCCTCCGGCGCAAGCCTCTGAAAGCAGACACGATCTGACTCATCACAACGCATGCTCGGGCCCTCACAAACCGAGGAGTACGATCATGCCTGAGGAAAACAGCCTCTCCACTAAAGCTCGTCGCACACCCTGGAACAAGGGCAAGCTCATCGGAGCGAAACCTCCGCTGCGGCCAAACCAAGTCTGGTCGATCCGAGCCCGGCTCCTGATCGAAAGACGGACCCGCGACCTGGCGCTTTTCAACCTTGCGATCGATAGCAAGTTGCGTGGTTGCGACGTCGTTGCCTTGAGGGTCGAAGACGTCGCTCCGAATGGTTATGCGATCGATCGTGCGACCGTCCGGCAGAAGAAGACTGGGAGACCAATTAAGTTCGAATTGACGGATCAAACCCGGCAGGCCGTTGACGACTTCTTGAAGGAAGCCGGGAGGAAGCCAGATGAATACCTATTCACTGGACGCCGTGGGCGGGATCGGGCGATGACAACGCGCCAATATGCTCGCCTTCTTTCCGACTGGGTGGCGAGCATCGGGCTTGACCCGAAGGTGTTTGGCACTCATTCCCTGCGCCGGACCAAGGCAACGCTGATCTACCGCCGCACAGGGAATTTGCGAGCCGTGCAGCTCTTGCTCGGCCATACCAAGATCGAAAGCACGGTCCGCTACCTCGGCATCGAGGTTGACGATGCGCTCGCGATTGCCGAACAGATTGATGTCTGAATCGCCAGGGCAGAGCGGACACGCTCTGCCCATCGGCCATCAGCCGCTTCGGGCCATGAGCCGACATCGCTCCAATCAAGCGGCGATAGTTGTCAGGCTCCTTAGCGGCCGTAGGGGAAGCAGCGGTTGCGATCGAGTGTGAGACCGAAATGCGCTCCCAGTGCAGCGATGGCCGCGTCCTGCTGAGGATAAGGATCGGCATTGGATGCGGCAACGATGATGATCCGGAACCCGCCGCGATCCTTGCCACCCGGTGGCAGCATCGCTGTAGTTAGTGCATTGCCCTCCCTGTCGCGCAGCGTGAGGAAAAGCGGCATCTCTCGCTGTACATGGGCCTCGAGGCCGATGTCGCGCTCGATCGCGTTGGGCCGCTCGGGACGCCAGGACTGGACTGCCTTCTCCCGCTCGCGGCGGAAATATTTCTCAACTGTGTGGCCCATCAGGCGCGACTCATGCATCGCTTCACCTTCCGTCTCGATACGGAACCAGGTCTTGCCCTTCGGCGCGTCGCAAACATACTGCATTTTGCCCGTCCTGCGATCGCCGCAATTCTAGGGCGGCGGGCCTGCAAAGCCAATATGAGACTAGCTCCCGTGTATAGCGCTGCACGATCAGAGGGGCTAAGAGTTCTTGATTGGACGTTGAAGTTCTAGTGAGCCCAAACAATACTAGGTCGACCGGTATAATCCTCTTCAAGCAGCGTCCCGATGCCTGACGTAAGGGAAAAGCAACGCGAAGCCCGCCGGAAGATCATTCGCCAATGGGCGAAGCTTCCGAAGGATAAACGGCAGTCTATGGAGGGGATTTCTGAATTCGCCAGGACCGCCGCTCAGCAGAACGAGAACGCATGCGGCCGCAGTCGTCGCGATCCGTATCAGAAGATCATGGGATGGCTATTGCCGCGTGCTCATCTCTGAACGACTGAGTCCTCTTCACATCCTTCGAGGGCGAAACCGGGTTCTTCAGCTTGACCCCATGTGGCGAACGGCCCGCGCGATTTAGGCAGCAAACCACGCACCTTGTCGCAAACCCCATTGAGCGGGATTTTGTGAATCCGATCAGGCGACGCCCGATTTCCGTTTAGGGTGGCCATTGCCTAGATTAGCGCGAAGCGCTCGCGGCCCATGGCCACGGCTGACGCTCGCCACACATAGCGGCTGAGGCTCGCGGCCCACACCCCCCAAATTTGCCGAAATTTCGGCAAAGTCATCGAATGTCCTGCCGTGTCCGAACTCCCCGGCAGGGCCGTCACAAAGCGACGAGATAACTGTGAAGCTGAAAGCAACCATCATCGTCGCAGCGCTGCTAGCTGCAACGGCTGCACATGCCGAGACGATCGATCTGAAATGCTGGGCGCGGGGCCTTACGGGTGGCGAGCGCAACTCGGTCTACATAAACGGGGAACAGGTCACCGTTAATCTGGACGAGGGGACGATGCACTCTCGGACATTCGGAAGCAATTTGGCCGTCCACGTCACGGATACGCACTTGTTCTTTGAGACGGCGCTTACGCTCGGCAACATTTGGCAACATCTGTTCGACCCGACCGCCGTCTGGCAAGGTTTCATCAACCGCGTCGACGGCACGCTTAAGGCGCATAAACGCGACGGTACTGTCATCAGCGGGCACTGCCAGCTGGTCGGCTGAACCTGCCCATGTCGCAGATGGGTCATGAACGCTGTTCGGAAGGGAGGCCGGTCGCTTCCGGTCTACCCCAATAAGCAGCCAACGCGGGACGCGACCTGGACTTCGCATTCGGGCCAGGACCTGACTCATGCATTGCAGCAAACGACATTCGTCATTCGATCACCTCGTCGGCGCGGACAAGCAACGTGGGTGGTACCGTCAGGCCCAGCGCCTTTGCGGTGTGATTTTGAGTGCTCGGTCCCAGTTTCAGGTATAAGATTCAATCAGCGGAGATTTCACCGCGTCGCCGACCTCAACGTCACCGCCATCCTGTCCTGAGCCTGGCCGGCGCGGAACGCATTTCGGCCCGTTCCCGAAGCCGCAAACTGGCTCTCGCGGCGCCCTTGAGACCGCGGCTCGTGCCGCGCGTGAATTGGAACGGTAGGAGGACATCACGAGACGACGCCGCGTATTGCAACTCGGGCTCGGCGGGATCGCTGCGCTCGGCGCCGTTCCCCGGATCGGAGCGCAGAGGGCAATGGCTGCTGATGACCACGAAACATTCGTCTACGTTTCGAACGCTGGCACCAAGGACATCTATGTCCTCGGCATGAACCGCGGCACCGGTGAGCTCACCATGGTCGAGAAGGCGCCGGTGCCCGGCGCGGAGAAGACCTCGCTGGTCAGCTTACCGATGGCGCTGTCCCCAAACAAGCGCTTCATTTACGCGCAACTGCGCAGTGAGCCGTATCCGGTGTCGACGTTCTCCATCGACCACGCCAGCGGGAAGCTCACCCATCTCGACGCGACGCCACTGGTCGATCAAATGGCCTACATCAACGTCGATAAGACTGGCAAACACCTGCTCGGCGCGTCCTATACCGGCGCCAAGGTGGCAGTCTACCCGATCGACGCGCGCTATATTGTCGAAGGCAAGGCGACCCAGATCATCGACACCAAGCCGAAGGCCCATTGCGTCTTCATCGACGCCAGCAACAAGCATGCCTATGTCCCGGTGCTCGGCGCCGATTACATCATGCAGTTCAAGTTCGATGCCAGCACCGGCATGCTGACGCCCAACGATCCGCCCAAGGTCGCCACCAAGGCCGGCGCCGGCCCGCGCCATTTCACCATCCACCCGAACGGCAAATGGGGTTATCTCAGCACCGAGACGACCGCGACGATCGGCACCTATTCGATCGACGAGGACAAGGGTACCCTTACCGAGGTGGCGTTCGTCGACACCGGCGATTACAACCAAAAAGATTCGGCCTTCGCATCCGACATCCATATCACGCCGAACGGAAACTTCCTTTACGGCGCCGTGCGCACGACCAGCCTGCTGTATGGGTACAAGATCGATCCCGAGAAGGGGACGCTGACCGGGATCGGCAAATGGCCGACCGAGAAGACCCCGCGCGGCTTCAACATCGATCCGCGCGGCAAGTTCTTGCTGGCGGTGGGGATGGATTCAGCGAGCCTGACAGTCCATGCGATCGACCAGGACAGCGGCGAGCTGAAGAACGTCAAGCAATATCCGATGGGCAAGCAGCCGAATTGGGTTGAGATCGTCGATAGGATCCGCGACTAGTTTCCGGCCGGCGAAGGAAGCGGCGGCGAAGAAGCCGGCGACGGGCCAGCGGCGGAAGTCGGCTTAGGCGGCTGTTGCCCGGAGCCGGCGGCGTTTCAGGAAGACGCGATCCGCGATCGACTGCTGCGGCTAAACGCGCGATAGGGTGCTTCGACCGGACGCTTCGATGACCTTCACCATCGGCATCATCTCGGATACGCACGGTCTGCTTCGGCCGGAGGCTCTTCGCGTGCTGGCCCAGGTCGACCGCATCATTCACGGCGGTGACATCGGTGATCCCGAGATCATCACCGCGCTGAGGAGAATTGCTCCCGTCACGGCGATCAGAGGGAACGTGGACACGGGCGAGTGGGCCACCGAATTTGCCGAAACCGAGTTCGTGCGGCTTGCGGGACGGCTGTTCTACGTTCTGCACGACCTCAATACCCTGCAGATCGATCCCGTAGCCGCCGGCATCGATGTCATTGTTTCCGGCCACTCCCATATGCCGAAGATCGTTACCGTAGACGGCTTACTCTACGTGAATCCCGGCAGTGCCGGGCGCCGGCGCTTCAAGCTGCCGATCACGCTTGCGAGCCTCGAAGTCACGCCCGTCGGACTGAAACCGATCATCCACGATCTTGAAGACGGATAGGCCGCGCCGCGCATGTTCGGCCACACGAAGCTTTCGGCGCCATCTCGGCCGCCAGGTAAGTCGCATCCATGGGCAGCGTTAGATGGGCAGATCGAGCTGAGGTTCGACATCGTCGTTCCCCAGCGTTTGCAGCGAGGACAGCGACACGCCCAGCAGGCGAACCGACTTCGGGAAGGGCACCTCGGCCTGCAGCAGGGCGATCGCCAAGCTCTCCAAGTCGTCCCGGCTCGAGACGACCGTCGGGACGGACCGGCTCCGCGTGATGATCTCGAAATCGAAGAACTTGACCTTGAGCGTCACCGTTCGTCCCCGGTTGCCGGTGCTCTCACAGTGGCGCCAGACCTTGTCGATCAGTGGCCGGACCTCGGCAGCCATGGCGTCGAATGTCGTGAGGTCCACTGAGAACGTGTTCTCCGCGCCGATCGACTTGCGGATGCGATTGGCGCGCACGGGACGGTCGTCGACCCCGCGCGAGATCCAGTAGTAGTAGGCGCCCGACTTACCGAAGTTCGCATTCATGAACTCTAGCGTCTGGTTGCGAATGTCCATTCCGGTGAAGATGCCGAGGCCATTCATATTCGCGCTCGTCGCTGGACCGATGCCGTGGAATTTGCCGACCGGCAGCGACTCCACGAACGCGGCGCCCATCTCTGGAGAGATGACGTACTGTCCGTTCGGCTTCCTGTGATCCGAGGCGAGTTTCGCCAGAAACTTGTTGTAGCTGATGCCGGCCGAAGCGTTGAGGCCCGTCTCGGCCTTGATCTTCTCGCGGATCCGAAGTGCCACGTCGCGGGCGAGGGGGATGCCCTGCAGGTTTTCGGTGACGTCGAGATAGGCCTCGTCCAGCGACAGCGGTTCGATGATCGGCGTGTGCTCCGCGAAGATGTCGCGGATTTGCCGGCTGATCGCCTTGTAGACCTCGAAGCGCGGTTTCACGAAGATCAGGTCCGGACACTGCCTCTTGGCGATGACGGACGCCATCGCCGAGCGGACCCCGAACTTGCGGGCCTCGTAGCTTGCCGCAGCTACCACGCCGCGTTCCGCCGAGCCGCCGACCGCGACCGGCTTGCCTCGCAGATCCGGATTGTCCCGCTGCTCGACCGACGCGTAGAAGGCGTCCATGTCGATGTGGATGATCTTGCGGTGGGAAAGGCCGGCGTCGGGTCGGCTTGCGTCCATCTCTACGGGTCTGTCCTTCGCTCCGCCTTGACAAATAAAGCTGTCAGAACAAAAAAGGAACGATAAAACGTCTTCGGCTGGTCGTTGAGAACAGATTCGTTGACCAGATTTGATGGGAACCCGGCACGCGTCACATGAAGCCTACAACGTTGCCGGTCTACTACTATCTCGACCGGCATCACCAACCAGATGGTTCGGGATGCGCCCGTGTTCCACGAAATCGCCGACAGTTTCATGGCGTTCATGGCCGACGGCATCTTCGTCGCCCACAACGTGAACTTCGACTACGGCTTCCTGTCGTACGAGTACGAACGGCTCGAACGACGCTTCCGTTTTCCGAAGCTGTGCACTTGCGTGGGAATGCGGCGTCGCTATCCCGGGCACAAATCGTACGGACTCGGAAAGTTGTGCGCGATCTACGACATCGAGCTCGAAGATCACCATCGCGCGCTATGCGACGCTCGGGCGGCGGCCCGGCTGTTGAACCTCATCAACAAGAAGCGCGACGACTGCATCTCGGCAGAAGCGGTGCAGGCCGCTTAGTCCCGCTCCGGGCAAGGTATCGGCTATGCCGTCCGAGACCGCTGCTACGGCGACGACAGTGGGTCTGGATGCGACGCACGGTAGTCGTGCGGGGTCGCGATGCTGAGCAAAACACGCTTGCCGCGTAACCGATCTACGATCTTAGCAGGGACACGAATTCGGAATTGGAGAATACTGTAGCCGGCACGTTTGGACATTGAAAACTTCAGGGAAACCATGGTCCGTGTGGCACTTTCGTGTGGCACTCAGGACCGAAATTTCAAGAAAATCAATGGTCCCAGCAGGATGACTGGTGCTGCCGGACAGGATTGAACTCGTGGACAGGTCCTCCTCGCGGCGGATCAAGGCGGTCATGTCCGCCAATTTGATTTGCCTCAAGTGCCTCTCTCCCGATGCAGTAAAATGCAGGCCGCGCGGCATACTCGGTTGATGCGAGGGGCAGCCGACGCTTGGAGCGGTGGATGAAGGCTTCCCTGGTCACGATTGAGCCGAACGGGCATTCCTGCAGCGATTGTGCGGTCCGCGAATTCGCGGTCTGCTCGTCATTGGACGCGGCCGAACTCCGGGAGCTCGAGCATCTGGGACGGCGCGTCCATTTTGCCGCGGGCCAGACCGTCTTCTCCGAGGAGGACATCACTTCGTCGTTCTACAACGTCCTCGACGGCGTCATGCGGCTGTACAAGCTGTTGCCTGATGGCCGCAGGCAGATCGTCGGTTTTGCATTGCCTGGCGATTTCCTGGGGATGAACATTTCCGGGCGCCATAATTTCTCCGCCGATGCGATTGGCACGGTGACGATCTGCCAGTTCGCGAAGGCGCCCTTCACCCGTTTCATCGAGGACCGGCCGCATCTCTTGCGGCGGATCAACGAGCTGGCAATCCGCGAGTTGACCCAGGCGCGCGACCACATGGTCCTGCTTGGCCGCCGCTCGGCGGACGAAAAGGTGGCGACCTTTCTCCTCGGCTGGCGTGAACGGCTGATCCTGCTCAAGGGAACGATAGGGACGGTGCCGCTGCCGATGAGCCGGCAGGACATCGCCGACTATCTGGGTCTCACCATCGAAACTGTCAGCCGCACCTTCACCAAGCTGGAGCGCCTCGGCGTGATCGAGATCATCCCGGGCGGCATCGGCCTGCTCGATGCCGAACGGGCAGGGGCGTTGGCGGCCGCCTGAAGCCAGGGTCTTCCATGGGCCCCTCCGATTTTTGATCCCGATCAATGACGCCCGGCGCGTGCGGCGAATAATGCCGAAAGCGATTCGGGAGAGGCGCGATGCCGACTGATGCTTTGCTGGTGACCATTGCCGTCGTAGCCGTCTTTGCCGTTTTTTCCGCGGCCTTGGCTTGGGCGGACCGACAGGCCAGCACTGCGCGCCCCGATTCGGATTTCAAACGCTGAAGCCCCTGAGACCGCGGTCGCGTTCCAACGCGCCCACCGCGCGCGTCTGCTTGCCTTGATCGGCCCTTCGCGGCTTGCGGCATCTGCAACTCTGCATCGCCCGGATCGCATTGGCGCATCCTGCGGATGCGGCTTTCAGCACGACCGCGGCATTTTCGCGGCATTTGCCTCAAATCATGTGCATGCTTTCCGGTTGAAAAGCCTGCTAACGTTGACTACGCAGGAACTCAGTGCCTCGCAGTCTTAGGAGTCCCGCGGCGTGCCTCAGGACAAGGCCGGTGACCCCCGACAGTCGTCGGGCAACAAACTATCGGTCCTGCGCAAGCACCCGATCTTCGCAGATCTGGAGCCGGAGGCGCTTGATCAGCTCTGCCGGTATGCCAAGCACACCCTGGTGAAGCGCGGCGCGACGATCGCCGCGAAGGGCGACGCGGGCAACAATCTTTTTGCGGTGATCTCGGGGACAGTAAAGATTTCCTCTTCTTCGCCCGATGGGCGGAACGCCATTCTCAATCTGATCGGTCCGGGAGAGATTTTTGGCGAGATCGCCGTCCTCGACGGCGCGCCGCGTTCGGCGGATGCGACCGCCAACACCAATTGCGAACTCTACGTCATCGATCGGCGGGACTTTCTGCCCTTCGTGAAGAGCCAGCCGGCGCTGGCGATGAAGTTCATCGAGCTGCTCTGCGCGCGCCTGCGTTGGACCAGCCAGCAGGTCGAGCAGGTGATCCTGCAGAACCTGCCGGGCCGGCTCGCGAGCGCGCTCCTCGGTCTCACCGAAGAACGCAAGCTCGATTCGGGCAGCGGCACGCTGGCCATCACGCAGCAGGAGATCAGCGAGATGGTGGGGATGACGCGCGAGAGCATCAACAAGCAGTTGCGCGCCTGGGCCGGACGCAACTGGGTCCGCCTCGAGCATGGCGCGATCGTCGTGCTCGATACCGATGCGCTGCGCGAGCTCGCCGAGAGCGGCCTCGACGGCGAATGACGGCGCCTACCTAGCCGTCGATGATGGCGACCGCGCGGGTCCAGCCCGCTGAGGCGCGTTCGATCTTCACCGGAAAGCACGAGACTGTGAACCCGCTCGAGGGCAGCCTGTCCAGATTGTGCAGCTTCTCGAGATGGCAATAGCCGATGTGCCGTCCCGCCTTGTGGCCTTCCCAGATCAGACGGGCGTCCCTTGTTTCCGCATATTTCCGGGCGGTGTAGACGAACGGCGCATCCCAGCTCCAGCCGTCGGTGCCGGTCAGCCGCACGCCGCGTTCAAGCAGGTACATGGTGGCCTCGTAGCCCATACCGCAGCCGGAGTTGACGTAGTCGGTCTGGCCGAATTTGGCGCCGGCGCTGGTGTTGACGACGACGATCTCCAGCGGCGACAGCGTGTGCCCGATGCGCTTCAGCTCCTTCTCGACGTCTTCGGCGGTGGCCACGTAGCCGTCGGGCAGGTGCCGGAAGTCGAGTTTCACGCCGGGCTGAAGACACCATTCGAGCGGCACCTCGTCGATGGTCCATGACCGCTCGCCGCGGTTCATGGTCGGGTGGAAGTGCCAGGGCGCATCGAGATGCGTGCCGTTATGGGTGGAGAGCGAGACCTGCTCGACGGCCCAGCCCTGACCGTCCGGCAGGTCCTCCGCCTTGAGGCCATCGAAGAACTGCAGCATGTGCGGCAGGCCCTGCTGGTGATCGATGTACTGGATCCTCGGGTGATTGCCCGGCGGATCGGCCGGCACGTCGTTCTGCAACGGCACGGAGATATCGATCAGCTTTCGCGGCATGGCATTTCCCTCGAGATGTCCGGGGTCGTCCGCACATCCTGAGGGCGGGCTACCGGTAACGTCAAGTAACGCGCCGGCGACGTCAACGCAGCGTGATGGGTGTCACCGCAGCACCATGCGCGGCAGCCAGAACGAAATCTCTGGCGTATAGATGACGCGCATCAGCATGAACCGCATCGTGCTGAAGTACGGCCAGTCGGCTTCGGAAAAATGGGACCATCCACTGATTGCCTCCCCGGAGCACCGCCCGATCCATCGATGCAACTCTTGCATTGATCGATGCCGGATTTGGCTTGGACTCAGAATGCCGCCCGGCCTAGGGACGACATTGGCGACGTCGCGCGCTGATGCAGCGCGTTCGCGCAGGGATGGGGCGTCCGTCTCGTCCGAACCTCCAAGCCGCAACCAATAGCGGTCGAGCATAAAACGAGAGGAACGTTCATGGATACAACGAGCATCGTTGTCTCGTATCCGGCATTGGCCGACGGCGGGGCGCGATTGCAGGGCGGCCGGCACTTGCCGCGCAGATCCCCGATCACGAAGCAGCCAAATCCACTCGACTCCGTCTCGCAATCCTACCAAGGTGGTGCAGTTGTAGCGCTCGACTTCACACCTGAAGGAGGGCGACCCAAGGCGGCCCGCAGCACCTGCCCGACGACGACATAATCAACTCAGGAGGA
Organism: Bradyrhizobium sp. Cp5.3; assembly: GCF_000426265.1. NCBI lineage: Bacteria > Pseudomonadati > Pseudomonadota > Alphaproteobacteria > Hyphomicrobiales > Nitrobacteraceae > Bradyrhizobium > Bradyrhizobium sp. Cp5.3. Next base: position 44,621 of record NZ_AUFA01000032.1, read on the forward strand.
AAGCCCAGATGAAGACATTAACCGGCATCATCGCAGCCGTTGTTCTGGCGGTCTCAGCACCCCTGGCGACCGCACGCGATTTCCGCTCCGCCGACATACATCCCGCCGACTATCCGACCGTCGAGGCCGTCAAGTTTATGGGCAAGCAGCTCGCGACGGCGAGCGGCGGCAAGCTCGGCGTGAAGGTGTTTCCCAATGGAGCCCTGGGCTCCGAGAAGGACACCATCGAGCAGCTCAAGATCGGCGCGCTCGACATGATGCGGATCAACGCATCGCCGTTGAACAACTTCGTGCCGGAAACCATCGCGTTGTGCCTGCCCTTCGTCTTCCGGGACACGCAGCACATGCGCACCGTCCTTGACGGGCCGATCGGCGACGAGATCCTGGCGGCCATGGAGCCTGCGGGCTTGGTCGGCCTTGCCTATTACGACAGCGGCGCGCGGTCCATCTACACCGTCAAGGCACCGGTCAAGTCGCTCGCGGACCTCAAGGGCCTGAAGATTCGCGTCCAGCAATCCGATCTGTGGGTCGGCATGATCGAGAGCCTTGGAGCCAACCCGACGCCGATGCCCTATGGCGAGGTCTACACCGCTCTCAAGACCGGTCTGGTGGACGCAGCCGAGAACAACTGGCCTTCCTACGAGTCGTCGCGCCACTTCGAGGCAGCCAAGTTCTACAACGTCACTGAGCACTCCCTGGCGCCCGAAGTTCTCGTGATGTCCAAGAAGGTCTGGGACACGCTGAGCAAGGAGGATCAGGCGATGATCCGCAAGGCGGCCAAGGAATCGGTGCCCGTCATGCGCAAGCTCTGGGACGAGCGTGAGCAGGCGTCCCGCAAGACCGTCGAGGCGGCTGGCGTTCAGGTCATTACGATCGCCAACAAGCAGGAATTCGTCGATGCGATGAAGCCGGTCTACGCGAAGTTCGCCGGTGACGAGAAACTGCAGAGCCTCGTCAAGCGTATCCAGGACACGAAGTAAGAACATGGCGTCGGGTCCGGAGCCGCCGACTGGCGACACCGGACCCTCGCAAGGAGACGCGCAAGGAGACCTGGATGTCAGACCCACACGTCGTAAGCCACGAGCCGGAGGCAGCAGCCGGACGCCCGTCGACCGGCTTGCTGTCGCGGATCAATGCCGTCGTCGCTCGCGCGGGCATGTATCTGTCCGTGAGTGGCCTGCTCGTCATCGTCACTATCGTGTTCTACCAGGTGTTCGGGCGTTACGTGCTCAACTCCAGCCCGACCTGGACGGAGAACCTTGCGCTGGTTCTGATCCTGTATGTCACGCTGATCGGCGCCGCCGTCGGCGTGCGCGATGCCGGACACATCGGCATGGATAGTCTGCTGGTGATGCTTCCGGATCATCTGCGAGAGAAGATCGAGCTTGTGATCCACATTCTGGTGGCCTTGTTCGGCATTGCGATGGTCTACAACGGCTGGATCCTCGGGGCGTCGGTCGGAACCGTGAAGATACCCAATCTCGGCCTTCCTGAGGTCGTCCGCTACGTACCGCTGATCGCCTCCGGCGTCTTGATCGTCTCCTTTTCAATCGAGCACATCATTGCTCTCCTGCGCGGCGAAGAGGTCGTCCCCTCATGGAACTGATCATTCTCGGCGCCACCTTCTTCGGCTTCCTCATCCTCGGCGTACCCGTCGCTTTCGCGATTGGCCTCTCGGCGATTTGTACCATCCTCTACGAAGGCCTGCCGGTTGCCGTCATCTTCCAGCAGATGATGTCCGGAATGAACATCTTCTCCTTCCTCGCCATACCGTTCTTCGTCTTCAGCGGTGAGCTGATGCTGCATGGCGGCGTCGCCGACAAGATCGTGCAGCTCGCCAAGAATCTCGTCGGGCACATCCGCGGCGGGCTCGGCATGTCGAACGTGGTCGCATGCACGCTGTTCGGCGGCGTATCCGGCTCGCCCGTGGCCGACGTGTCGGCGATGGGAGCGGTGATGATCCCGATGATGAAAAAGGAGGGTTTCGACACCGACTACGCCGTCAACGTCACCACCCATGCCTCGCTGGTCGGAGCGCTGATGCCGACCAGTCACAATATGATCATCTATGCCCTGGCCGCCGGTGGCAAGGTATCGATCGGCGCGCTGATCGCTGCCGGCATCTTGCCGGCGCTCGTGTTGATGGCGTGCATGCTGGTCGCCGCCTACGCCGTCGCGGTGAAGCGAGGCTATCCGGCTGGCAAGTTTCCAGGCTGGGCCGAGGTGTTCCGCTCCTTCGCGGCCGCGCTGCCCGGCCTTCTGATCGTCGGAATCATCCTGGCGGGTATCCTGTCCGGCGTCTTCACTGCAACTGAATCCGCAGCCGTCGCGGTCACCTACACGATCCTGCTGACCTTCTTCATCTACCGCACCATGACCTTGCAGAACTTCCTGCGGGCCGCGGCCAAGGCGGTGAAGACGACGGGCGTGGTGCTGCTGCTGATCGGCGTCTCCACCATGTTCCAGTATCTGATGGGGCTCTACGAGGTGGCGGACCTCGCCGGCGACTTGATGAACAAGGTATCCTCGGAACCCTGGATGATCTTCCTGCTCATCAACGTCATCCTGTTCCTGCTCGGCACCTTCATGGACATGGCGGCGACCATCCTGATCTGCACCCCGATCTTCTTGCCGATCGCGATGAAGGCGGGCATGGATCCGGTGCAGTTCGGCATGCTGATGCTGATCAACTGCGCCTTGGGGCTGAACACACCGCCGGTCGGAACGACGCAGTTCGTGGGCTGCGCCATCGGCGGCATCTCGGTGGGCGCGGTGATGCGCACCATCCTGCCGTTCTACGCCGCGCTGATCGCAGCGCTCATGTTCGTGACCTACGTTCCCGCATTCTCGCTTTGGCTGCCGCGCCTGCTGATGGGGTACAAGGGATAGCTGCCGTGCGTGCGCCGGCACTTGGCGGGCGAACCGGCCTTGCGATACTTTGCGTCGCAGCAACAGGAGAATCTGTCTGTGACTGACTATCGCAAGCTCTTCGATCTCACCGGCAAGACCGCAGTGGTGCTCGGCGCCGCCTCGGGCATCGGCAAATCGTCGGCCGAGGCGCTGGCCGGGCTCGGCGCCCGTGTCGTCTGCGCCGACCGCGCGCTTGACGCTGCCGAGGCGACCGCCGCCGGCATTCGGGAGAAGGGCGGCTGGGCCGAGGCCGCTGCCTGCGATGCTGCGAGCGCGGCTGACGTCAACGCGCTGGCCGCGACCGTCATGCAGAAATTCCCGCGGCTCGATATCGCGGTGACGACGCCGGGGCTCAACATCCGCAAGACCATCCTCGACTACACCGAGGAGGATCTCGACCGCGTCGTTACGCTGAACGTGAAAGGCACCGTCTGGTTCTTCCAGGCCTTCGGTCGCATCATGGTGGAGCAGAAGGGCGGCAGCATCATCGCCTGCTCCTCGGTGCGCGCTGTGACCATCGAACCAGGCCTTGCGGTGTATGGCGCGACCAAGGCGGCGATCGGCCTGTTGGTGAAGGGATTTGCCTCAGAGGTCGGCCGCTCCGGCGTGCGCGTCAATGCGATTGCGCCGAGCATCGCGGAGACGGCGCTCACTGGTCCCTTCAAGCAGCACCCCGACATCTACAATCTCTACGCCGGCCACACCGTGTTCAATCGCTGGAGCAGTGCCGACGAAGTCGCCACGGCGGTAGCCTATCTCGCCTCGGATGCCGCGAGCTATGTCAGCGGAAGCACGCTGTTCGTCGATGGTGGCTGGACCGCCGTCGACGGACCGCCTACAGGCCTTACCCAGCTGAGCAAAGGCGCGCGTATCTAGCCGGCAAAGCCCACGCGCCGGCGCAGCTCGCTCTGGGCTGCGCCGGCCAGCAGCGCGATCAGCGCGCGGGCCTCTGCCGGATGCGCGGCACGCGTGGCAACGCCGGCCGTATACATCGTGACGAGCTCGGATCCCGGTGGCAGCGATCCCGACAGCACGATGCCGTTGGTCGCGATGATTTCGGTCGCCTGCGTGCATCCGATCGGCCTTTGCGCGGTCGACGCTGCAAGCTCCCGCATCGCCGTCGCGCCATTCGGATAGATCTTGAGGCGCGATGCGACCTCATAGGCGATGCCGAGCTGATCCAGGATTTTTGCGACGTGCATGCCGGCGGTCGAGGCCTTGGTGTCCGGGACGAAGATGGCATCGGCGGTGCGCAGCACGTCGCGCAGATCGGCTTCGGTTTTGACCGTCACCTTGGGATCGCGAGCGCGAACTGCGAGCGCCGTCTCGACTCTGCCGATGTCCGCGATCGATGCGGCTGTCACGAGCTGCTCGTCGGCGAGCTTGGTGACAAGCGCGTGCGTCAGGATGACGAGATCGGCCGGCGCGCTCGCGCGCAGCTTGTCGGCCATGATGCCGACTGCGCCGAATTGGCCGTCGATGCCGAATCCGGTCTGCGCCTTGAAGGTCTCGGTGAGGCCATGAACGAGGCCTTGCGCCGCGCCTCCGCTTAAAATGTTCACTGTCGTCACGACGCAAGCTCCATGGCTGCAATGATCCTGTCGCGCGTGATCGGCAGATCGCGCATGCGCACGCCGAGGCAATCGAACACCGCATTCGCGATCGCCGCCGTCACCGGGCCGTGCGCGGCCTCGCCGGCGCCGACCGGCTCGATCTCCGGCCGCTGGATGATCTCGACATCGACGGCCGGCACCTCGCTGAACGTCAGGATCGGATAGTCCGTCCAGGAGGTGGACGTGATGTGTGTCCGGTCGAAGCGAACGCGCTCCTTCAGCACCCAGCTCGTCGCCTGGATCGCGCCGCCCTCGATCTGGTTGATCACGCCATCCGGATTGATGGCCTCACCCACATCGACCGCGAGCGTGAGCCGCTTCACACGGATGTCGTCGGCACCTTCGATCTCGGCAATCGCGGCGCAATAGGCGCCTGTGTTCTTGTAGCGTGCGAAGCCGACACCGTGACCGACGCCGGCTCGGTTCTGCGGCTTCCAGTGCGCGCGTCGCGCCGCGGCGCGGATGACGTCCTTCGCTCGCTCGTCGCGCAGATGGCGCAGGCGGAACTTGACCGGGTCCTCGCCGCGCAGGGCGGCGATCTCGTCGAGCAGGGATTCGATGGCGAACACGTTGCTTTGCCCACCCAGCGTTCGCAGCGCCGAGGTGCGCACGGGCATGGTCAGGAGTCGATGGCTCGTGATCGTCCAGGCCGGGAGATCATAGAGCGGAACGGAGTTGCGGTCTCCGCCGCCGCCATTCGCGGCGGGCGGATTGGAGGAGATCATACGGGGGTAGGGGTTCGCGATCTCGGTTGCCGCGAGCAGCGCCGGCTGCGCCGCGCGCCCCGGCCGCGCCGCATGGCCGTTGCTCCAGATCGCATGGCGCCAGCCGATGATCTCATTGTCCGCATCGAGATCGGCCTCGATCTCGATCGCCATCGCCGCGCCGAACGGCGCATGGGACATCTCGTCGTGACGCGACCATTGCACCCTGACCGGATGGCCGCCGGCGGCCTTTGCCAGCAGCGCGGCATCGAGTGCGACGTCATCGGCCGCATTATGTCCGTAGCAGCCGGCGCCCTCCGTGTGCTCGACGATGATGCTCTCGACCGGCAGCTTGAGCACGATGGCGAGATCGGCGCGCAGCAGATAGACGCCTTGGCTGTGGGTCCAAACACGGACGCGATCGCCGTTCCACTGCGCCATGGCGCAGGACGGTGCGATCGAGGCGTGCGCGATATAGGGCCGGGTGTATTGCCGGCGGAGGGTGTGGGCGGCTTTCTTGGTCGCCGCCGATGTTCTGGTGTCGATGACAGTCGTCTCGACCGGCTGGCTCCTGAGGAAACCCGCGAGGTCGTCTTCGTCGGGCAAAGGCTCGCCGGCTGACCATGTCGCGCCTTTTCGCAATGCCTTGAGCACAGCTTCGGCCGCTGCTTCGGTCTCGGCGACCACGCCGGCGAAGCCGCCGTCTCGGGCGATCGCGACGAGACCGGGAACGCCTCGTGCAGCATCTTCGTCAAGCGCGATCAGCCTCGCGCCCGAGATATCCGGCCGCAGCACGCGTCCGTGCAGCAGGCCCGGCAGCGGACGGTCATGGATGAAGCGAGGCCGCGCAAACACCTTGTCGGGAATGTCGACGCGCTGAACAGAATGCCCTGCAACGCCACGTGCAGCGGCGAGCTTCGCCGTCGCGCCCGCGCTGGCCTCGCGGTCCAGGGAGACGTCGCCGGCCAGCTCCCAATAGCTGGTCCTGACATTGCCGGGGCCCGAGATCGTGCCATCATTGATATCGAGCCGCGACGCATCGACGCCGAGGCGTTCCGATGCAGCGGCGAGGAAGAGCTGGCGCACCTCCGCACAGACCTGGCGCAGCGCGCGGCCGGACTGCTGGATCGAGAGGCTGCCGGAGGTGACGCCCTCGTTCGGGCTGCTCGCCGTCGAGGCACGGATCATCTCGATCCGGGTGATATCGACATCGAGCTCGTCGGCGGCGATCTGGGCCAGCGCGGTGACGATGCCCTGGCCGATCTCGACTTTGCCGGGCGAGATCGCCACACGGCCTTCGTCGGTGAACCTCACCCAGGACGACAGCTTTGGATTGGCCGCCAGGCTGACCGGCAGTTTCGGGGCAGGGGAGGGCGTGGTCATGACGCCGCCATCTCCGAGACCGCCCGCAGCACCGCGCGCACCATGCGGTTATGCGATCCGCAGCGGCACAGATTGCGATCGAGCGCCGCCCTGACCTCAGTCTCCGTCGGCGACGGATTGCGCTTCAAGAGCGCCGCCGCGCTGATCATGATTCCCGACACGCAATAGCCGCACTGCATCGCCTGTTCGGCGATGAAGGCGCGCTGCAGCGGGTGCGGCTGCTCGGCCGTTCCGAGGCCTTCGATCGTCGTGATCCCCTTGTCGGCGACCGACCACATCGGCATGTCGCAGGAGGCCATCGCGTGATCGCCGACCATGACATAGCAGGCGCCGCATTCATTGGCCCCGCAGCCGAAATGCGGGCCGGTCACGCCGAGCCGGCCGCGCAGTACATCGAGCAGCATCTGATCCGGTTCGGCGTCCACTGCAATGGCGGCGCCGTTGAGATGGAAACGAATGGTCGGCATGATCGAGCGGGACCTCAGGACTTGTCGAACTTCTTGACGACGTCGGCCCATTTGGCGATGTCGCCGCGCAGGAACTTGTCGAATTCTTCCTGCGTCATCGACATGGGCACGGCACCCTGTTCTGTCCAGAGCTTTGCGATGTCGGGCCTCTTCACCATTGCGTTCACGGCGGCATTGAGCTTGTCGATGATCGGCTTCGGTGTGCCGGCCGGTGCCATCAGACCGAGCCAGATCGTGGCCTCATAGCCGGGTACGCCGGCCTCGCCGGCGGTCGGCACGTTCGGCAACACCGCCGAGCGTTGCTGGCCGGTGGTCGCGAGCGCCCGCACCTGGTTCTCGCCAATATTCGGCGCCATCGCCGGCACCGCATCGATCATCATCTGCACCTGTCCGCCGATCACGCCGCTGCGCGCCTCGCCGCTGTTGCGATAGGGAACGTGGACGACATCGATGCCGGCCATGGCTTTGAACAGCTCGCCGGCCATGTGGTAGGGCGTGCCCTGGCCGGAGGAGGCGTAGTTCAACTTGCCCGGCTGCGACTTGGCGAGTGCGATGAATTCCTGCAGCGTCTTCGCCGCGACCTGCGGGTTCACGACGATGACGAGATCGGAATAGTTGACCGGGGCGATCGGCACGAGGTCGCGCATCAGCTCGTACTTGCGCTGAGCGGGGGTCAACAGCGATTCGTTGGCGGTCTGGGTGTTTGACATCATCAGCAGCGTGTAGCCGTCGGCGGGCGACTTGACCGCTTCGACCGTTCCGATGACGCCGCCGGCGCCGGTTCGGTTCTCGATGACGAAGGGTTGGCCAAAGCTTTCCTGGAGGACGTTGCCGATCAGCCGCGCCGCAACATCGGCCGGGCCGCCGGCGCCGAAGGGCACGACGATGCGGACCGCGTGGGCAGGATATTCTTGCGCCGAACAGGGGAGTGCGGAGAATGCGCCGAGCAAGCCGGCCGCCAGCGCCAGCACGAATCTTGAAGCCGTCATGCCCACCTCCCTCTGTCGTTCTTGTTGGCCGGCACTGTAGCGGCGGGGCGCGCGGACTGTCGACGCCTCAGAAAGTCGATCCGGGTGGGAATATCGGTCCGTTTTCGGGGTGACCACGCGCCATTTCGCGGTCGCGGCAGGAACCGGCGGTACCCCCGGCTTGAGCCAATTGCATGGGCACTGCCGGATAAATGCCCTCGGCTGCCGGGAATTTTGATGTTACGAATTTTCCCATGAACCAGCACGCCAGGATCGAGATCCGCCACTCCACCTGCCCGCATGATTGCCCGTCGGCCTGCGCTCTCGATGTCGAGGTGGTCGAAGGCCGCAGCATCGGCCGCGTCCGCGGTTCGAGAAGGCAGACCTACACGGCCGGCGTGGTCTGCGCCAAGGTCGCGCGCTATGCCGAGCGCATCCATCACCCCGAGCGCGTGATGTATCCGATGCGCCGCACCGGCCCGAAGGGATCCGGCCAGTTTGCGCGGATTTCCTGGGACGAGGCGCTCGACGAGATCGGGCATCGCTTCAATGCAGCCGAGAGCGAGTTCGGCGCGGAATCGATCTGGCCGTATTACTACGCCGGCACAATGGGGCTGGTGATGCGCGACGGCCTCAATCGCCTCACGCATGTGAAGAAATATTCGCGCTTCTACTCGACGATCTGCGCCAATGTCGCCCGCGTCGGTTATGCGATCGGCACGGGCAGGATCGCCGGCGTCGATCCGCGTGAGATGGCGCTGTCCGACCTCGTCGTGATCTGGGGCACCAATCCCGTCAACACCCAGGTCAATGTGATGACGCATGCTGCGCGTGCGCGCAAGGAGCGCGGCGCCAAGATCGCGGCCGTCGACATCTACGACAACGAGACCATGAAGCAGGCCGACATCAGGATCATCCTGCGGCCCGGCACCGACGGTGCGTTCGCCTGCGGCGTCATGCATGTGCTGTTCCGCGACGGCTATGCTGATCGTGCCTACATGGACGCTTACACCGATTGCCCGGCCGAGCTCGAGGCGCATCTGAAGACGCGCAACCCCGAATGGGCGTCGGCGATCTGCGGCGTGCCGGTGTCCGAGATCGAGGCCTTCGCGAAGGCGGTCGGCGAGACCAAGCGGACCTTCCTTCGCCTCGGTTACGGCTTCACCCGCTCGCGCAATGGCGCGACGCAGATGCATGCGGCGCTCTGCATTCCAGCGGTGACCGGTGCCTGGCAGTATGAAGGCGGCGGCGCCTTCTTCAACAATTACGCGCTGTGGCATTTCGACGAATCCATCATCGAGGGCCACGACGCGATCGACAAGGCCACGCGCGCGCTCGACCAGTCGCAGATCGGCCGCATCCTGACCGGCGACACCGAAGCCCTGCACGGCAAGGGGCCGATCAAGGCGATGCTGATCCAGAACACCAACCCGATGACGGTGGCGCCGGAGCAGGCACTGGTGCGCCAGGGTTTTGCGCGCGAGGACCTGTTCGTCGCGGTGCATGAGCAGTTCATGACCGAGACGGCGCAGATGGCCGACATCGTGCTGCCGGCGACCATGTTCATGGAGCACGACGACCTCTATTACGGCGGTGGCCACCAGCACATCTCGGTGGGCGCGAAGCTGATCGATCCGCCCGGCGAATGCCGCTCCAACCACGAGGTCCTGCAGGCGTTGGCGCTGCGCGTCGGCGCGAAGCACCAGGGCTTCGCGATGACGTCGCGCGAGCTGATCGACGCGACGCTGAAGCTGAGCGGCCATGGCGACATCGCCGGGCTCGAGGCCGACATCTGGCGCGACCTGCAGCCGGATTTCCGCACCTCGCATTTTCTCGACGGCTTTGCGCACGCTGACAAGAAGTTCCACTTCAAGGCCGACTGGGCGCATCCACCGCTCGGCGAGATGATGGGCGATATCGACAGCATGCCGGCGCTGCCGGACCATTGGGCCGTGATCGAGCAGGCCGACCAGGTCCATCCGTTCCGGCTTGCGACCAGCCCGTCGCGCAGCTTCCTCAACACCACCTTCAACGAGACGCCGTCCTCGCAGGCGCGCGAGGGCAAGGCGAGCGTGATGATCCATCCCCTGGATGCGGCCGCGCTCGATATCGCCGACGGCGATGCGGTGACGCTCGGCAACACCCGCGGCGAGACCACGCTGATCGCGACCCTGTTCGAGGGCGTGCGGCGCGGCGTGCTGATCGCGGAGTCCGTTCATCCCAACATGGACCATATCGGCGGGCGCGGCATCAACATGCTGACGGGCGCGGACACGATCGCGCCGATCGGCGGTGCGGCGTTCCACGACAACAAGGTCTGGATCCGGAAGGCGGCCAGCGCGGCCTGAGGCACGCGCTTTCGCTGCGATCGCGCCGCAAAGTTGTGTCGAGGCGCTAAAGCGGCATGGCGTCAGAGATTGCGCTTGCGCCTGCCGTCCTGTCTGCCGCAAATGTCGGGCAAGCGGAAGACAACAAGCGAGCGTGCCATGACCGACACCACAAGCGTCATCACCGAGAAACGCGGGCAGGCGTTCTGGATCACCATCAACCGGCCGGAGAAGCGCAACGCGCTGAACGGCGAGGTGATCGCCGGCGTCGCCAAGGGCTATCGCGACGCGCATGACGACAAGGACGTCCGCGTCATCGTGCTGACGGGCGCGGGCGACAAGGCGTTCTGCGCCGGCGCGGACTTGCAGAACTCCGGCGCGGCTTTCGCGATGGATCATTCCAAGCCAAATGTCGACTATGCCGATTTGTTGCGCTTGTCGCAGAACGCGACCAAGCCGGCGATCGCGCGCCTCAGTGGCGTCTGCATGGCCGGCGGCATGGGCCTGTTGTGCATGACCGACATGGCGGTCGCCGCCGACCACGTCATCTTCGGCCTGCCCGAGGTGAAGGTCGGCGTGTTTCCGATGCAGGTGCTGAGCCTGCTGCAGAGTATCGCGCCGCCGCGCCTCGTCAACGAATGGGCGCTCACCGGCGAGCCGTTCGACGCGAAGTCAGCGCAAGGGGCAGGGCTGCTCAACTATGTCGTGCCGGCAGCCGAGCTCGACGCCAAGGTCGACTGGCTGATCGGCCGCATCGTCGACAAGTCTCCGACCGCGATCCGCCGCGGCAAATATGCCATGCGCGCGATCGCGTCGATGTCGTTCGACGAGAGCATCGCCTACACCGAAAGCCAGATCGCACTGCTCGCGATGACCGAGGACGCCAAGGAGGGCCTGAAGGCCTTCGCCGAAAAGCGCAAGCCTGCGTGGACGGGGCGGTGAGGGGGCTCAGTCCCCCCGTGCCGTCTCCACCCGTTCCGTCACCCCGCGAGGGTGACGGTGCCGAGTATTGCTGATTTTCCGATATTGATGTTTTGCTCCTGTTTTGCCCGACGTGTCAATTGGCTTCGCAGGGATCGCAAAGACATCTGCCGGCATCCACCGGCTACTTTGCATGGGGTTGTTTTCGATATTTTGTGACGGCGAAGTCTCAGCCCGCGTTGGCCTTGAGCCCTGCGGCTTGGATGCCGGCGATGGCACAGGCTTCGTCATTGTCGGAGGTGTCGCCGGATACGCCGACGGCGCCGAGCAGCGTCGTGCCGTCCTGGATCAGCACGCCGCCGGGCACGGGGACCAGCGCGCCCTTGGCGATCGTGTTCACGGCGTCGATGAAATAGGCCTGCTCCTGCGCCCGCTGGTACAGCGCGCGCGATCCCAGGCCCAGGGCGAGCGCGCCATAGGCCTTGCCGTGCGCGATCTCCGCGCGCATCAGGCTGGTGCCGTCCTGGGCCGCGGCGAGCTTGAGGACGCCGCGTGCATCGAGGATGGTGACGACGAGCGGCTTCAGTTTCAGCTCGGTGGCCTTCGCGAAGGCGGCGTCGAGGATCTTGCGGGCGACGTCGAGGGGCAGTTCAGCCATGGTTGTTGTCCTTTGCAACGGGTGAGGTCATGGATTGGGTTGTAGCTCGATCAAGGCTCATCGCCAGCACGCGCGCGACGTGAAGGGCTTCGCGCTGTGCGCCGTCGTGGATCTGATGCCGGCAGGAGGTGCCGTCGGCGACCACCAGTGTCGCCTGGTCGGCGCGCCGCACGGCCGGCAACAGCGACAGCTCGGCCATCTCGATCGAGGCATCGTAGGTGTCTGCGCCATAGCCGAAGGCGCCGGCCATGCCGCAGCAGCTCGACTCGATGGTTTCGACCTTCAGGCCGGGAATCAGGCGCAGCACCTGCTCGACCGGTTTGAAGGCGCCGAAGGATTTCTGGTGGCAATGGCCATGCACCATGGCCTTGTCGGCGACGGCGCCGAGCGGCAGTTGCAGCCGTCCGGCCTCCGCCTCGCGCACCAGAAACTCTTCGAAGGTGAGCGCGTGGGCGCCGACGGTCTTCGCATCATTGTCCTTGCGCAGCGAAGCGAGCTCGTCGCGCAGCGTCAACAGGCAGCTCGGCTCGAGGCCGACGATCGGCACGCCGCGCGCGGCAAAGGGAGCGAAGGCTGCAACGAGGCGATCGAGCTCGGCTTTGGCTTCGTCGACGAGGCCTGCCGAGAGGAACGTGCGACCGCAGCATGGCGGGCGGCCGCCGCCCGAGGGCTGCGGCAGGTGCACGCGATAGCCGCCAGCCGTGAGAACACGCAGCGCGGCGTCGAGATTTTCTCGCTCATAGATGCGGTTGAAGGTGTCGATGAACAGCACGACTTCGTGGCCAGCCTTCGGGCCGACGCTGGCCGCAGGTGGCACGAAGACGTCGCGGCGGAAGGCGGGCAGCGCCCGGCGCGCGCTGATGCCGGCAAAGCGCTCGAACAGCTTTCGCAGCACCGCGCTGCGGTTGCGCAGGTTCGCCAGCGGGGCGAGGGCTGAGGCGAGGCCGGCGTAGCGTGGCAGATAGCCGACCAGACGGTCGCGCAGCGTCAGGCCATGGGAGGCCGCGCGCGCGGCAAGCACCTCGATCTTCATCTTGGCCATGTCGACGCCGGTCGGGCATTCATGGCGGCAGGCCTTGCAGGAGACGCAGAGTTTCAGCGTCTCCATCATCTCGTCGGAGGCCAACGCGCCGGGACCGAGCTGGCCAGAGATCGCGAGCCGCAATGTATTGGCGCGGCCGCGGGTGACGTCCTTCTCGTTGCGCGTCGCGCGGTAGGACGGGCACATCACGCCGCCCTCGAGCTTGCGACAGGCGCCGTTGTTGTTGCACATCTCGATCGCGCCCTGGAAACCGCCGCCGGCGCCGGGCCAGGCGGACCAGTCGAGCTTCGTCTTCAGCTCGTTGACGCGATAGTCCGGCCGGAAGCGGAACAGCGAGCGATCGTCCATCTTGGGGGCATCGACGATCTTGCCGGGGTTGAGGACGTTGTCGGGATCGAAGCGCTTCTTCACTTCCCTGAAGTCGGCGACGAGGCGCTCGCCGAACATCGTCTCGTGAAACTCGGAGCGCACGAGGCCGTCGCCATGCTCGCCGGAATGCGAGCCCTTGTATTCGCGGACCAGCGCAAAGGCCTCTTCGGCGATGGCGCGCATCGCCTTGACGTCCTTCTCCAGCTTCAGGTTCAGGACGGGGCGCACATGCAGGCAGCCTTCGGAGGCGTGCGCGTACATCGTGCCGCTGGTGCCGTGCTTGGCAAAGACATCGTTGAGCCGCGCGGTGTAGTCGGCGAGGTGCGGCAGCGGCACCGCGCAGTCCTCGACGAAGGAGACCGGCTTGCCCTCCTGCTTCATCGACATCATGACGTTGAGGCCGGCGGCGCGGAAATCGGCGATGCCGCTCTGAAGGGCAGGCTCGGTAATCTCGACCACGCCGCCCCATTTGCGCTTGTCGTTGTTCCAGCCAAAGCAGAGATCGGCCATCAGCTCGGTGAGCTGCTTGAGGCGCGCGAGATTTTCGGCCTGGTCCTCTTCGGCGAACTCCACCACCAGCACGGCATCCGGATCGCCCTTGATGGCGGCGCTGATGATGGGTCTGAACATCGCGATGTCGCGGCCGAGCGCGATCATGGTGCGGTCGACGAGCTCGACCGCGATCGGCTTGAGCTTGACCAGATGCTGGGCCGCGTCCATCGCCTCGTAGAAACTGCCGAAATGGCAGACGCCCACCACCTTGTTGCGGATGACGGGCCAGAGCTTCAGCTCGACCTTGGTGGTGAAGGCGAGGGTGCCTTCGGACCCGACCAGCAGATGCGCCATGTTGTTGGGCGCGTTGCGCGGCACCAGTGCATCGAGATTGTAGCCGCCGACGCGGCGCTGCACTTTTGGGAAGCGCGCGGCGATCTCCCCGGCTTCGCGCGCGCCGAGGTCGAGCATGTCGCGGAACAGCGCAAGTGTGGCCTCGCTCGCGGGAATGTCGGAGAGATCGCGCGACGTCTCGCCGAACCGCGCCAGCGTGCCGTCGGCAAGCGCGGCCTCCATCGACAGCGTGTTGTCGCGCATGGTGCCGTAGCGCAAGCTACGGCCGCCGCAGGAATTATTGCCGGCCATGCCGCCGATGGTGGCGCGCGAGGCCGTGGAGACGTCGACCGGAAACCAAAGGCCGTGCTTCTTGAGCTGGCGATTGAGGTCGTCGAGCACGATGCCGGGCTCGACCACGCAGGTGCGATTCTCGACGTCGAGCGACAGGATCCGGTTCAGGTGCTTGGAGAGATCGACGATGAGGCCGTCGTTGACGGTCTGGCCGCATTGCGAGGTGCCGCCGCCGCGTGGGGTGACCTTCCGTCCGTCGTCCCGGGCGATCGCGAGTGCCCGCAGCGCCTCGTCCATGGTCTTGGGCAGCACCACGCCAGCCGGCATGATCTGGTAGAACGAGGCATCGGTCGCGTAGCGGCCGCGGTTGAAGGCGTCGAACAGGACGTCGCCGGTCACTTCCGACCGAAGGCGCCGTTCGAGCGAGGAGGCGTTTGTCATCCCTGATCCCGAACTGATCCAACGGGCCTCCGTGGCCTCATTGAGTTATTCATTCTTATTCTCGACCGATTATATTATGAATGCAAAATGATCAAGCCGGTCACCCCTCAGGTGACGCCGGTGCGCCTTCGGGGGCTTCGGTCAGGTGTTCGATTGCGGCCGTCCGCTTGTTGCGCAAGTGCTGGAACAGGATGTCGCTCAACTCGCTTGCGGCGCGGCGGCGCAGCGCATCGAGGATGGCTTCATGCTCGCGCATGGCCTCGCCCCAACGCTGCCGCTTGCGGGCGAAGTTCGCGGAGTAGCGGACGCGGCGGATCCGTCCTGCGAAGTTGGTGTAGGCGGTCTTCAGGGTCTCGTTGCGCGCTGCGTCGACGATCGCCTCGTGGATGCGCTGGTTGGCCAGGAAATAGCCGTGCATGTCGCGATGCAGGTAATGGCCGTACATCTCGTAGTGCAGCCGCTCGATATCGGCGATTTCATCGTCGGTAATGGCTTCGCAGGCGAGCCGGCCGGCCAGGCTTTCGAGGCCGGCCATCACGTCGAACAGCTCCGCGAGATCGCGCTGGTTGAGCTGGCGCACCCGCGCGCCGCGATTGGGCAATAACTCGATCAGGCCCTCGGCGGCGAGCACCTTCAGCGCTTCGCGCAACGGAGTACGGGAGATTCCGAGCATCTCGCAGAGCTGGCGCTCAGGAACGCGCGCGCCCTCCGGGATGTTGCCCTCGACCACGTAGTCGCGCAGCCGCAGCAGGATCTCGCCATGAAGCGAGGCTTCCGGGCGGTCGCTGCCATTGCCGGCGGTTTGGCCGATCGGGACCCCGTCGTCGGGAATCGTGGATTTCATATGCCGCACAGTAGTTTGCCTGGTTGGTCGCGTCGATGCTCGCAATCGAATACCAGAATTCTATTGAAAGGACAAAAAATGAATGCAAAATAGTTGGTGAGTCAGTCCAGAGTCCGTCGCTAGGAGGTTTTCATGCATCAGGGACGCCATTTCCTCCAGATTCCGGGCCCGAGCCCGGTGCCCGACCGCGTTCTGCGCGCCATGGACATGCCGGTGATCGACCACCGCAGCGCCGAGTTCGGCGAGCTCGGCCGGTCCGTGCTCGAAGGCAGCCAGAAGATTTTCCAGACGTCAGGTCCGGTGGTGATCTTCCCCTCGTCAGGGACCGGCGCCTGGGAGGCCGCGATCGTCAACACGCTGTCGCCGAGCGACAAGGTGCTGATGGTCGAGACCGGCCATTTCGCCACGCTGTGGCGCCAGATGGCGGCACGGTTCGGGATCGAGGTCGACTTCATCCCCGGCGACTGGCGCCGGGGCGCCGATCCTGCTCAGATCGAAGCTAGGCTCACCGAGGACACCGCGCGGACAATCAAAGCAGTGATGGTCGTGCACAACGAGACCTCGACCGGCGCGACCAGTCGGATCGGCGACATCCGCGCCGCGATCGACCGCACTGGCCATCCAGCGTTGCTGATGGTCGACACCATCTCCTCGCTCGGCTCGGTCGACTACCGGCACGAGGAGTGGAAGGTCGACGTCAGCGTCAGCTGCTCGCAGAAAGGCTTCATGCTGCCGCCCGGGCTCGGCTTCAACGCGATCTCGGAGAAGGCCCGCACCGCGTCGAAGACCAACAGGATGCCGCGCTCCTATTTCGACTGGGAGGAGATGCTCAAGCCCAATGCAAAGGGCTTCTTCCCCTATACGCCGGCGACGAACCTGCTCTACGGCCTGCGCGAGGCGATTGCGATGCTGCTCGAAGAGGGCCTCGACAACGTTTTCGCGCGACATCAGCGGCTCGCCGCGGCGACCCGCGCCGCTGTCAATCACTGGGGCCTCGAGGTGCTCTGCCAGGAGCCGGCCGAATTCTCGCCGGTGCTGACGGCAGTACTGATGCCGCCCGGTCATGATGCCGATCAATTCCGGAAAGTTGTGCTCGACAATTACAACATGTCGCTCGGCTCGGGCCTGTCCAAGGTCGCCGGCAAGGTCTTCCGCATCGGTCACCTCGGCGAATGCAACGCGCTGACGCTGCTCGGCGCGCTCACCGGCGTGGAGATGGGGCTGTCGGTTGCCGGCGTGCCGCATCGCGCCGGCGGCGTCGAAGTCGCGATGAAGCTCTTGGAGCAGCGCACGCAGAGCAATTCGCCGCCGCATCTGACGGTGGTCGGCACTTAGGACGCAGCGCGCAACCGGCAATCAGGCAACAGCGATACGGGGGAAGCGATGGGAGTTCGGCTCAAGGCCACGCATGTCGTGCTGGCCATGCTCTGTGCGATGTACTTCATCACCTATATCGACCGGGTCAATATCGGCACCGCGGCCAGCGAGATCCAGAAGGAGCTTGGTCTTTCGAACACCCAGCTTGGCCTCGTGTTCTCCGCCTTCGCCTATCCGTATCTGCTGTTCCAGGTGATCGGCGGCTGGGTCGGCGATCATTTTGGACCGCGCAAGACGCTGTTCTGGTGCGGCATGATCTGGGCGGTCGCGACCATCATGACCGGCTTCGTGAATGGTCTCGCCGCGCTGTTCGTTGCGCGGTTTGCGCTCGGCTTCGGCGAGGGCGCGACCTTTCCGACCGCAACGCGCGCGATGCAATACTGGACGCCGGCGAACCGCCGCGGCTTCGCGCAAGGGCTGACCCATTCCTTCGCCCGGCTCGGCAATGCCGTGACGCCGCCGGTGGTCGCGCTCCTGATCCTGTGGCTGACCTGGCGCGGAGCGTTCGTCGTGCTCGGCTTCGTCAGTCTGATCTGGGGCATCATCTGGGTCTGGTACTTCCGCAACGAGCCGAAGGACCATGCCTCGATCACGGAAGCGGAGCTCGCCGCGCTCCCGCCGCGTCCCACCGGCGAGCGGCCGCGCGTGCCCTGGGGCCCGTTGCTCGGCCGGATGTGGCCGGTGACGCTGACCTATTTCTGCTACGGCTGGTGCCTGTGGCTGTACCTCAACTGGCTGCCGCTGTTCTTCAAGAACAACTACAGCCTCGACATCAAGAACTCCGCCCTGTTCGCCTCGGGCGTGTTCTTCGCGGGCGTGGTCGGCGACAGCGTCGGGGGCGTGCTGTCGGACAAAATTCTCGATCGCACCGGCAATGTCCGCCTGGCGCGGCTGAGCGTGACGGTTGTGGGATTTGCGGGGGCGCTGTTGTCGCTTTTCCCGATCCTGTTCGTCCACGACATCACCGTGGTCGCGTTGTGCCTGTCTGCGGGCTTCTTCTGCGCCGAGCTGGTGATCGGCCCGATGTGGTCGATTCCGATGGACATTGCCCCGAAATATTCCGGCACCGCGTCGGGAATCATGAACACCGGCTCGGCCTTCGCCGCCATCGTCTCGCCGCTGGTGGCGGGGTTCGTCATCGACGCCACCGGCAATTGGTACCTGCCGTTCCTGATGTCGATGGGCCTCCTCATGCTCGGCGGCGTCTCCGCCTTCCTGATGCATCCGGAGCGCCCGTTCGAGGAAGCCGAGGGGCACGTTCCCGCGGCAAAAGTGGTTGCCGCGGAGTAGGGGATGGAAGGCGGAGCGAGGACCGCCGGATATGCATGGGAGGCGCCTTTAGGAGAGGGGACAAGCCGGTCAAATGGTGCTATTCGGCGGCTCACCAAAACCAAGGCTAGACCGGGAAGGACGCCGATGACCGTGCATACTGGAAGGCATTTTCTCCAGATTCCAGGACCGACCAACGTACCCGACCGGGTGCTTCGGGCGATGGATATGCCGACGCTGGACCATCGCGGTCCGGAGTTCGCCGAGCTCGGTTTCGCGGTTCTTGCCTCGATGCAGCGGGTGTTCCGGACCAAGCAGCCCGTGATCATCTTCCCCTCGTCCGGGACCGGCGCGTGGGAAGCGGCGATGGTCAACGTGGTCGCCCCCGGCGACAAGGTGCTGATGTGCGAGACCGGCCAGTTCGCAGTGCTATGGCGCGGCATCGCCGACAAGTTCAAGCTCGACGTCGACTTCATTCCGAGCGACTGGCGCCATGGCGCCGATCTCGCCGAGATCGAGAAGCGGCTTTCCGCCGACAAGCAGCACGCGATCAAGGCGGTCTGCGTCGTGCACAACGAGACTTCGACCGGCTGCCTGACGCCCCCGCTCGAGGTGCGCAAGATCCTCGATAAGGTGAAGCATCCGGCGCTGCTGATGGTGGACACCATCTCCGGCCTTGGCTCGATGGAATATGAGCACGACGCCTGGGGCATCGACGTCTCGGTCGCCGGCTCCCAGAAGGGGCTGATGCTGCCGCCGGGCCTCGGCTTCAACGCCGTCTCGGAGAAGGCGCTCGCGGTTGCGAAGGCCAATCAGGGCATGCGTTCCTACTGGGACTGGCAGGAAGTCATCAGCTTCAACAAGCTCGGCACCTTCCCCTATACGCCTGCCACCAATCTGCTCTACGGCCTGCGCGAAGCGGTGAAGATGCTGGAAGAGGAGGGGCTCGAAAACGTGTGGGCCCGCCACAAGCGCCACAGTGCGGCGACCCGCGCAGCGGTCAAGGTCTGGGGCCTGGAGACGCAGTGCGCCGATGCAGGCGCGCATTCGCCGGCGCTGACCGGCGTGCGCATGCCCGAGGGCCATGACGCCGACAACTTCCGCAAGGTGGTGCTGGAGAATTTCGACATGTCGCTCGGCACCGGCCTGAACAAGGTCAAGGGCAAGGTGTTCCGCATCGGCCATATCGGTCATTTCAACGACCTGATGCTGATGGGTACGCTCGCCGGCGTCGAGATGGGTCTCGATCTCGCCAAGGTCCCGCATCGCAGCGGCGGCGTGCTGGCCGCCATGGACGTCCTGAAGGGACGCGACGCGGTGCCGATGGCCAAGGCGCAGGTCGCCTGAAGTAACTCTAAAGCGCGATGAGCGGTCATCGCGCTTTAGGTTTAATTCTTTGAGCATGATCTTTTCGGAAAACCGCAGCGCACGTTGCGCAAACGCGGCCCTCCGGGTCCGGATCATGCTCCAGTGAAAAAGAGAGCGCGCGATGAACCTGCCTGCGACTGCTAGCGAAGACCTGCTCTACTCCGTCCAGGACGGCATCGCGCGGATCACCTTCAACCGACCGCAGGCACGCAATGCGCTGACCTTCGCCATGTATGAGCGCATGGCGGAGATCTGCCAGGAGATCAACGCGGACCGCTCGATCAAGGCGCTGATCCTGACCGGCGCCGGCGACAAGGCGTTCGCCTCCGGCACCGACATCTCGCAGTTCCGCGCCTTCAAGACCGCGCAGGATGCGCTCGACTATGAGGCGCGGATCGACCGCGTGCTCGGCACCCTGGAGCAGTGCCGCGTGCCGGTGATCGCGGCGATCGCGGGGGCCTGCACCGGCGGCGGTGCCGGTATTGCGGCCTGTTGCGACATCCGCATCGGCACTGAAACGACGCGCATGGGCTTTCCGATTGCGCGTACGCTCGGCAACTGCCTGTCTATGTCGAACATCAGCCGCGTCGTCGCGCTGGTGGGGCCCGCCCGCACCAAGGACCTGATCTTCAAGGCGCGCCTCGTCGAGGCGCCGGAGGCGCTCGCGCTCGGCCTGCTCAACGAGGTCGTGCCCGACGTCGAGACGCTGCAGCGGCGCGCCGACGAGACCGCAAAGCTGGTCGCGAGCCATGCGCCGCTCACGCTGGAGGCGACCAAGGAAGCGGTGCGCCGCATCCGCCGCACGCTGTCGCGCGAGGAGGGCGAGGACCTGATCCTGAAAGCCTATATGAGCGAAGATTTCCGCGAGGGCATGGACGCCTTCCTCAACAAGCGCACGCCGAACTGGAAGGGCAAGTAGGGGATTCTCGCTTAAAGAGCGATCGTGATCGAGAAAGCGAAATAGTTTCGTTTTTTGCCTCGGCGGGCTCGCGATGCATAGGTTGTAATTCTTATTGATGCATTCCTGGATAGGTAGCTGGCCAATCTAGTTACAAGTTCTCGTCATGCTTGGGCTCGGTGCGGACGATTGGCTTGGGCTCGGTGCGGACGATTGGCCTAGACCAAGACTAACGTATTTCTTTGTAATTTCATATTTCCGAAAACGAAACAGTTTCGCTTTTTAAGATTTTTTATTTGAGTTGATCAATTGCCTTGACGGAATTCCGAAGTTCCCTAATCTTATCGCGGGGTAGGACGACAGTCCTACGGGGGGTCCACCGGGTTTCAACCTGAGAGGGCCGCATGAGGGACGTCGATACCTACGACTATACGAAGATCCCCGCCGAGCATCGCGAGGAAGTTCGGCGTCTGACGATGCAGATTCGAGAGTCTATCCGATCCTCGGTCGACTGCGGCATCGATGCCGGCAAAGCACTCATCAAGGTGAAATCCTGGCTGAAGAAGGGTGAGTTCCTCACCTACTGCGAGGAAGCTTACACCGAGAGTGTTCGCACGCTGCAGCATTACATGGGCTTGGCGAGACTGGCTGAGTGCTACGGGCCCGAGGCCGTTTCGAAAGTACCTTCCGGCGTCGCTTACAAGCTCGCCGCCAAGAGCGCTCCGCCCGAATTGGTCCAGGCCATCTTGGCAGAAATCGCAGCGGGAGACATCCCGACCATCGCGATCGTCGTGGAGCGTATCGAGAAGGCGAAGGGTACCTCGAGCCGAAGCCGTTGCATCGACATCTCTCCGGAAGAGCTGGATCGGCTTGCGATGATGCTGGTCGCCGCTCTGTCTTCCGCTCAGCTCGCTTCGTTCGTCGGTTTTCTGGCGGGGGCCAACTCTTCGGCGATTGGCGAGCTTGGAAAGAAGTGTGGATTGCTCGGCGGTGCGACCGAGGCTCCGATTGTTGCGCGTCAGGTTTCCGGGACTATTTTCGGATAGGTCAGCTCCCGCATGAGCCTCGGACCCGCATGCGCCAGGCCCGAGCTCCATGAACTCGACGCTATCTGTCGCCAACGGCTCGAACTGCATCACGATTATCCTACACTCAATCAGGCACTTTTTCTGGACGCTCACCGTCCGACAATAAGGAGGCTGGACCACAATGAAAGTAAATGTCCGGAAACTGCTGGAGCGTACGCGGGCATGCTGCGACCGCATCCCCATGCGCAAAGTCAGCCCGAACACGCTCGATGCCTACCTCTCGGAGTTCAAGCGCATGGAGGCAACGGGCAATCTCGATCCGTGGAGGCCGGGCATCAGCCGCGAGGCCTTTTATTTTTCGCGTGCTGCATTTCATACTGGAGCCAGAATTTCTCTGATTAACCTCTTCTGGGGCTGCTGGGACGCCGGGGAGAGGGAAGACGCAGGTCTCGCTCTGGAATATGCGCGTCGGCTCCATCGGACGTTGATCCTGGTCGAGCAGGCCTTGACGCTCGACCCCCCTTGCGAGCCCGGCGTTCTGCCCTTCGAGAACGGACCTTCCCGCTGGAAACCGTTTGAGGCTGAACAGACGGAAGAAGGTGAAGAGGGTGAAGAGGGTGAAGAGGGTGAAGAGGGTGAAGAGGGTGAAGAGGGTGAAGAGGGTGAAGAGGGTGAAGAGGGTGAAGAGTCTGGCCGCGGCCCGGGCGGAAAGAAGAACGTCTTGGCAGCCCTGTACAAGAGAGGGGGCGATTGGACGAGAGAATTGTGGGACGGGGTTCCGACGGACTGGGAATATCGAGCAGCGCTCGCGGTCAGCCTGATCGCTCCGATCAGACCCGAAGAACTGACCGAAGGGCTGCGCAACGACGTACATCGGGTGGGCGTTCGCCTTTCCGTACAACATAATGAGCTCTCGATCGAATATATCCCCGCCAAGAACCATCGCGGCCGGTATGGCACCGGCCGCACCACCATAACCGTAGACTGGATCATTCTCGGAGGGCCAGCGCGGTACCTTGCCGACTTGTGCGCAGGCGGGTGCTCGGTGGTGACCGCTCCAAACGATGCCTTCCGCAAAGCCCTTGGCAGGCTCGGCAAGCGCGTTTTTCGCGATATCGCAGTTTCCATCACGCCCTACGTCTTAAGGAACCAAGTTGTCGCGGACCTGAAGGCAACTTACGGGGCGGGCAGGGAGGTCGCTATTGCTGCGGGGCACGGTACCGAAAAGACTCAGTCTCATTACGGCCACCACCAGCATGGTCGGAAACTTGTCGGGTACTTGAGGATCGAAGCCGCCCGAGAGCCCCGCACCGGCAGCATCGACCGCGTGAGGCAGCTCGCAAATCGTCGCCGGCAACCCAAGCCGGATCGCTGACGGTCTTAAGCTCCTGATTGTTGGACGCGACCAACTCGATGATGCTCAGGTTCCGAGCAGTCACTCGCGCGAGACCCGGCGCTGGCGAGACAGTCGTTCCAGGGCTGGAGCAAAGATCGATTGGGCGTTTCCGATGCCGGGCCGCCGTTGGCGGGACGCACTGCAGCGCAACCTGCGCACAAGATCATTGGGCGTCGGCAGGACCGTCTCGCGATCGTACGACATCGCTCAATTTCGAGCGGCCCGCGCATCATGCTGGCGCATCACGACCTCGACGATGCGACGTAAACGACGGACCGAACCGCCATGCCAGTGGTGGGCGACGGCCTGTTTTTCCGCAGCCGTGAACGGGATGGCCCAGCGATGGTCGAGACCACGATCACGCAGGATGTCGGCGATCACGGCAGGCAGCAAGGCCTCGAGGTCCTCTGCGGTGGGCCTGGGAAATTCGATCTGCCGCATTCGATCCCGCAATGGGGACGGCAGCGTGTCGGCGTGATTGGCGGTGGCAACATAAGAAACGTGGCGCAGGTCCAGTGAGGTCTGCAGTGCAGGATCATGGTATTGACGCGCGGTCTGCGGCTCCAGGAAGGCCAGCAGGCAGTCGAACAGCCGGCCATAGTCGCGGCTAACCGCAGTTTTGTCGATTTCGTCGATGAGAATCCCGGGATTGGCGTGGCCTGCGCGGGCGATCGCCAACAGGGGGTGGCAGACCTGGGCGCTCGACCAGCGTCGGTCGGTGCCACCGAAGGCCGAGCCGTCGGCCGCCGTGGCGTCGGTGCGCCAGAGGGATATCCCAAGATGGTGGAATAAGCGTTCGACGAATCGCGTCTTGCCCGAGCCAGGTTGGCCGGTCAGCAGCAAGGGATCTAGCGTAACGGTCGTCCGGCCGACCAGGTCGGCAAGAACGAAGTCAATGACGACCTCCGCATAAGGAAATTCCGCCAATAGTGCCTGCCGCACCTCGGGCAGAGCAGATGTGGCGACGAGGGGCAACGCGATATTGATGACCTTACTCAGGGGCGCCATGATGTCCTTGAGCCTATGGCGCGCGACCTCTGCCGAATCTATTCGGACGACCACAACCTGGCCGTTCGGCGCTCGCGCATTGGCGGGTGCATCGCTGTTCACGGGTGCCAGGGCGAGATCGGCTTTAGTTCTTTCCACCCGTTCCCTAGCAGCGTGGGCCAGGACTTTGACGGTGGCGTCCTCAATCCGATGCCTTGCCATGCGCGCGCCCAGGGCCGCCGCGGCCGTCGCGGCTGGCGTCTGGAAGGTTCTGGTGACGTCGTTCGCACACACCGGCAAGGCTGCCCAGCCATAGGTCACCGCTTCCGCTTCGGCGGCGAGGTGAGAGGGGCTGTCGTGGTCGAGCTTACGCAGCGCGGCGAGCAACGCTCTAGCGACACGACGATGGTCCTCGATGAGAGCCTTGTCGCGGGGCAGTATCAGCGAGGTCAGCCGGATGCAATCGGCAAGACCCCGCAGCTCGCTCTTGTCCTCGACGACGGAGCGATGGTCGAGCTCCGCCGCCAGCCTGTTACCCGTCTCGGCATTGGGCGTGCCCAGCCATGCGGCGGTCGAGGGTAAGCCGGGACAGGTTTCCTCGATCTCCGCAGCAAGACGCTGATAGACCGAATTGACGCCACGCGAGGCGAGCAGCCCATAACGGAGAATCCGCGGCAGCGCGGCGAGTTCGTCGTCGCTCGCGGCTGAATCCTCAGCCGCCCCCTCGATGAGGTCCAGATCGAAATCGGTGAGCGGCGTGTCGTCCGTATCGTCGGTCATAATCTTGCCCGCGAATGTATCGCTGCAGCCGGCCGTCGGATCGGCCGAACTGATCGGTGCACACGCGCCGAAGGCGATGCCCGGCGCTTCGGATCCGGATCGGCGGCGTGAAGCGCCACCGAAATGCGGTGACACTCACGCCGCGCGTCTTCGAGAGCGTACAAGGTCGAGGTTCGTTCTAGAGGTGCATCAGGGGACGCTGATTGGGGTCGATCGCGCGCCACTTGGAAGAGTCGACATGGGCGCCGCACGCCACGGCGGCGGCGATCGCCATCGAGGGGAGGGCGACGTCGACCGTCAGGCGCATGCGATCAGAGGCTCCGGGGATCGGGCTCAACACGCCGGCGTCGAACAGTGCCGCGCGGCGGGCGCGGTTGACCGCGCTCGCGCTCGGGTTCGTGGTGATGCGAATGTCCGAACCCGCCGCCACCACGAAGCGGTCGCCGGCGGGATAGCCGTGCGCCCACAGCGTATCGTCGTACCGAAGCTCGAAGTCGCTGCCGCCGCGGGGCAAGTCGACACCGATCTCCATGGGACCGGTCTCATCCGCCTCGACGGTGTCGGACACGTTGCTCTCCCCGATCTGATCGTGTGCGCCGGCGGGGGGCGACAGTTCGAAGGCGGCGAGGCCGGCGTCGAACAGAAGCCGCTTGCTGTCTTCGAGGATACGCTCCAGAAGCGGAACGTCGAGCGGGTCGACTTCGGCCAGGCGGGGCGGGCAACCCGCCACCACCTGCAATACGCCGCTCGCCTTGGCAGCCTGCGTCAGCGCGTACTGCAGATAGACAGCCGTTTCCTTGGTGAAGCGGAACCCTTCCGCGCCCCGGACAACGAAGATTCGCTGCACGAAGGCCTTCTGGGGATCGGCGGCATGTTCTCCCAACCGGCGGCCGAGATTGTTGGTCTCCCCGAGATAGATGCGACCCGAGCCGACCATGGCGTAGAAGGCGGGACAGGCAAGCTCGCTGGCGATGATGTCCGAACTCAGTGTCCAGGGAAAGTCGAGAATCCGGACATGAGCGGCACGATCGGTGACTTCGCGCACGTCGGCGACGCCGCCGTAGGGCCTGTAGATATGAGTGGTGCTGCGGGCCAGCACGGCCTTACTCTTGAACAACGACATTGAAGAACTCCTGGCGGTTGCGCAGATCCTCGTCCGAACGGGGCGGCACGGCATTGGGCTCGGCTCGAACGAGCGGCGCCGTACGGCCATGCCGCGAGGGGCGTCGTCGGCCCTCGGATCGCAAACTGGGGTGAGTAGGGCGGTGCTAGTTCAGGGGCGAAGGCAAGATGATTGCCTCGTTTGCCGACTTGCGGCGCGCGAGCGCGTGCACCGCGAGCACGACCTGCTCCTCGGGGCCGCGCTGGCGGTCCTTGCAAGCGTCAATATAAAGCCTGAAAGCGGAAACGACCGCCGAATCGGCGGTATAATGGCAACTAGCCATGATAGACTCTCCATTAGTCTGTTGTGGTCAGGCCGTCGTCCGGTGCGCCAACATCGGCGGCGGCCGCCTTCGCGTTCATTGCGATGGCAGGACAAATGTAGAACGCCGATACGAAAAAAGCCAGCTGCGATCGGCAATAAATTTTAGCGTGATGGTTAACGGCGCCATCGTTCGCTTCAGCCGCGGCTCACATGCGATTGTGGAGAGGCCATGTGCGGGAAGGAGCTTTGGTTGAAGATCGATTGTCTTGAGCCATCGTCTCTGACACGTGCAAATTTTTCTATGAACCCGCTCTGGGCGATTGGTCGTAAGTGCGGGTGAACCGCGACTCGGCACTCAACAGCAAGTTCCGCCCAAAGTCACATTGCGCAACTGCCTGAACATGCCATTACTGTCGAGGCAGAGACATGCTGAGCTCTCCAGCAACAGAACCACAGGGAAGAAACGTGCGAAAATTGATGATGGTCGCTTGCAGCGCAGGCGCGTTGTTGGCAGCCGTTCCAGCCTTTGCCGGCTGGGAGCCCACCAAGCCGGTCGAGATCGTGGTCGCGGCTGGCGCAGGCGGCGCCTCCGATCAGATGGCGCGGATGATGCAGGCCGCGATCCAGAAGAACAATCTGATGAAGCAGCCGATGGTCGTCTCGCTCAAGGGCGGCGCGTCGGGCGCGGAAGCGCTGATGTACATGAAGTCCAGCGAGGGCGATCCGAACAAGGTGCTGATCGCCTATTCGCTGATCTACATGCTGCCGCTGTCGGCCAAGATTCCCTTCAACTGGCGCGAGCTGACACCGGTGTCCGTGATCGCGCTCGACCAGTTCGTGCTGTGGGACAACAGCGCTGGTCCCAAGACGGTGAAGGAATTCGTCGAGGCCGCGAAGGCCGCGAGCTCGCCGTTCAAGATGGGCGGCACCGGCTCCAAGCGCGAGGACCACGTGCTGACCGTGTTCCTCGAGCAGAAGACCGGCGCGAAATTCTCCTATCTGCCCTACAAGTCCGGCGGCGAGGCCGCGACCCAGCTCGTCGGCAACCACACCGAGTCCAACGTCAACAATCCTAGCGAAAATCTCGAAGTCTGGCGTGCGGGCCAGGTGCGTCCGCTCTGCGTATTCGACAAGGAGCGCATTTCCTACACCAGCAAGGTGACGGAAACGCAGTCCTGGGCCGACATCCCGACCTGCAAGGAGGAGGGCGTCGACGTCCAGTACCTGATGCTGCGCGCAATGTTCCTGCCGGGCAAGGTCACGCCGGAGCAGCAGGCGTTCTATGTCGAGCTGTTCCAGAAGGTGACGCAGACGCCGGAGTACAAGGAGTACATGGAGAAGCAGGCGCTGAAGCCGATCTTCCTCACCGGCAAGGACATGGTGAAATTCCTCGAGGAGGACGACGCGCTGAACAAGTCGCTGATGACGGAAGCCGGATTCGTCGCGAAGTAGGCTCTTTCTTCTCCCTCTCCCCGTTCTTACGGGGAGAGGGTCGGGGTGAGGGGTTCTCTCCCCGAAGACGGTGGCAGACGGACTTGCCGAAGCTCCCTCTCACCCGGATCGCATCTTGCGATGCGATCCGACCTCTCCCCGCAAGCGGGAGAGGTGAACATCCTCAATCTCGCAAATCAGCTCATGTCCCAAACCGACCTGGAAATCGTCGTCGACGACCCGACCGCTCCCGAGGACGACTCCCCCGCCGTCGTGAGCGCGGGCACGATCGAGATCATCGTCTCGCTGCTGCTGCTCGCGCTCGCCGCAACGCTCGGCTACGACAACTGGCGCACCGGCATCTCCTGGGATGCGACCGGGCCCGAGCCCGGCTACTTCCCGTTCTATCTCGCCATCATTCTCGGTGGGGCCAGCCTCTACGGCCTGATCTCCGCGGCGCTCGCGCGCCGCGCGGCTGCCGCGACCTTCGTGACGCGCGCACAAGCCCGCCGCGTGATGGCGGTGTTCGTGCCGACGCTGCTGTTCTGCCTGGTGACGCAGTTCCTCGGCCTCTATGTCGCGAGCTTCCTTCTGATCGCCGGCTTCATGCGCCTCATCGGCAGGATCGCGCTGTGGAAGTCGCTGCTCACCGCCTTCCTGTTCACGGCGATCATGTTCATCACCTTCGACATCGCCTTCGACGTCATCATGCCGAAGGGGCCGCTGGAAGCGGCCTTCGGCTACTAGGCGGGCTCGCGATGGAAGCCTTCGGTCTTTTGGTTCACGGATTTGCCGTTCTGCTCACGGGCAAGACACTCGTGCTGATGATGGTCGGGCTCGTGCTCGGCATCTTCGTCGGCGTGCTGCCGGGGCTCGGCGGCCCGAACGGCGTGGCGATCCTGCTGCCGCTCACCTTCACGATGGATCCGACCTCGGCGATCGTGATGCTGTCCTGCATCTATTGGGGCGCGCTGTTCGGCGGCGCCATCACCTCGATCCTGTTCAACATTCCCGGTGAAGCCTGGTCGGTAGCGACCACCTTCGACGGCTATCCGATGGCGCAGCAGGGCAGGGCGGCCGAGGCGCTGACGGCGGCGTTCACGTCCTCCTTCATCGGCTCGCTGGTCGCGGTGCTCCTGATCACCTTCCTCGCACCGATGATCTCGTCGTTTGCGCTGAAGTTCGGCCCGCCCGAGTTCTTCGCGGTGTATCTGTTGACCTTCTGCTCCTTCGTCGGCCTCGGGCGCGAGGCCAAGCACAAGACGGTCATCTCGATGTCGCTGGGGCTGCTGCTCGCCGGCGTCGGCATGGATACGGTGTCGGGCCAGTTGCGCATGACCTTCGGCTCGGCGGAGCTCTTGCGCGGAATCAACTTCCTCGTCGCGGTCATCGGCCTGTTCGGCATCAGCGAGATCCTGCTGACCATGGAGGAGCGCCTGGCGCTGCGCGGCCATGCCGCGAGCATCTCGCTGGGCGTCGTGCTGAGCGTGTGGAAGGACCTGCCGAAATATTGGGTGACGCTGGTGCGCTCGTCCTTCATCGGCTGCTGGCTCGGCATCACGCCGGGCGGCGCGATCGCGGCGTCCTTCATGGGCTACAATCTCGCCAAGCGGTTCGCCAAGGATCCCGAGAGCTTCGGCAAGGGCCGCATCGAGGGCGTGTTCGCGCCGGAGACGGCCGCGCACGCTTCAGGCACCTCGGCGCTGCTGCCGATGCTGGCGCTCGGCATCCCCGGCTCCGGCACCGCTGCGATCCTGCTTGGCGGGCTGATGGTGTGGGGACTCAATCCCGGGCCTCTGCTGTTCGTCGAGCACAAGGATTTCGTCTGGGGCCTGATCGCCTCGATGTATCTCGGCAACGTCGTCGGCCTCGCGCTGGTGCTGACGACCGTGCCGATCTTCGCCTCCATCCTGCGCGTACCGTTCGCGGCGGTCGCGCCGATGATCGTGGTGTCCTGCGCGATCGGCGCCTACGCGATCCAGAACGCCATGTTCGACATCTGGCTGATGCTGGGCTTCGGCGTGGTCGGCTACGTCTTCAAGAAGATCGGCATTCCGCTGGCGCCGTTCACATTGGCGCTGGTGCTCGGCAACCGCGCCGAGGACGCCTTCCGCCTCTCGATGATCGGCTCCGCAGGCGACCTCAGGGTGTTCTGGTCGAACGGCCTGGTCGGCTCGATCACGACGCTCGCGATCGTGCTGCTGTTCTGGCCGATGATCGAACGCTTGGTCGGCCGCGTCGGACAGTTGCGGCGCCCGGTTAAGGCGTGACCGGAAACGGCTCTGCCGATTTCTTGGTGACGGCAAGAATGTATCTATAAATCAATATCTTGCGTCGTTTACTCAATGTTATCCATAAGTTGAACTCATACGACCTTGGCCTTCCTTAGCGTCGCAATCTCCTCGGCAGCAAAGCCGAACTCGGCAAGCACATCCTCCGTCTGCTCGCCGAACTCCGGTGGCCGTGCCACCATGTGGCTTGGCGTGCGCGACAGCGTAACGGGCTGGCCGACCAGGCGGATCTGGCGGTCCTCCTGGTTCGGCACGTCCTGGGCGATGCCGAGATGGCGGACCTGGGCGTCCTCGAACATCTGGTCGATGGCGTAGATCGGTCCGCAGGGCACGCCGGCCTCGTTGAGTTCCCTGACCCAGGTCTCGGTCGGCTTCGTCACGGTGCGCTTCTCGATCTCGGCGTTGAGGGCGTCGCGGTTCTTGGAGCGGACCGGCGCGGTCGCATAATCGGGATTGGTGACGAGCTCCGGCGCGCCGACGGCCTGGGCGCAGCGCTCCCAGATCCGACCGCCTGTCGTGGCGATGTTGATGTAGCCGTCGGAGGTCTTGAACACGCCGGTCGGAATGCTGGTCGGATGGTTGTTGCCGGCCTGCTTTGCGACCTCCTTCTCCATCAGCCAGCGCGCGGCCTGGAAGTCGAGCATGAATATCTGGGCCTGCAGCAGCGAGGTCTGCACCCACTGGCCTTGGCCCGAGACCTCGCGCTCCAGAAGCGCGGTGAGGATGCCGATCGCGCAGAACAGGCCCGCCGTGAGGTCGGCCACGGGAATGCCGACCCGCATCGGGCCCTCGCCAGGCGCGCCGGTGATCGACATCAGCCCGCCCATGCCTTGCGCGATCTGATCGAAGCCCGGCCGCTTGTGATAAGGGCCGTCCTGGCCGAAGCCGGAGATGCTGCCATAGACGATGCGCGGGTTGACCGCGCGCAAGGCCTCGTAGTCGATGCCGAGCTTCTTCTTCACGTCGGGACGGAAATTCTCGACCACGACGTCGGCCTTGGCGGCGAGCCGCTTGAAGACGGCCAGCCCGCGCTCGTCCTTCAGGTTGAGCGTCATGGCCCGCTTGTTGCGGTGCAAATTCTGGAAGTCCGAGCCGTGGCGCGGGCCGCCCGGCTGCTCGCCGCCGCCGTCCTCCAGTAGCGCGTCGATCTTGATGACGTTGGCGCCCCAATCGGCAAGCTGCCGCACGCAGGTGGGCCCGGACCGCACCCGGGTCAGATCGAGCACGGTGAAACGTGACAGGGCTTCCGAGGCGTGCGGAAAGGGCATTTTGAAAGGCTCCGGGACAGATCGCGCGCCTACCATAGTGCCGAAAGATCATGCGGCAAGCCGCCGCCGGCGCCGATGCCGCCTGCCAAAATGGGGTGACTGACGCGGCGGCCTTGCTGCGGTGCGTTACGGCATCAGCGCGACAGGCGCTTCAGCTCGGCGCGCGCCTTGTCGGCGAGGGGATCGTCGCCGTGGCGGGCGATGAAGAGCTCGAATGCTTCCGCCGTTCCCTTGCTGCGGGCCAGCTCATATTCCTCGGCAACGGCGGCCGAAGGGTCGCGCGCCGGTGGAACCGAGGGCGCGCGCAGCGCCCTGCCACTGTCGTCCGCGTTGGCTTTTCCGGCCATGGCAGGCAGTCCTCCGAAGGGCAGATGATACGACGCGGCCAGCACCGCCAGGGCACCGAACAGACCGGCCGGGAGTGGGCGTAATCTCATGGGCACCTTGCAGATTGCCGGCGAAGCAGGACGCGCCAGACCAGTTGTCTGGGCCCGTATGATTACGGGATTTGGTGGCCAACACGGCATTAGGGAAGGGGGGCGGTCGTGTTGCCAAGTTTAAGCTAAAGGTATCAATCTGTCGCTAGAATCGTCGGCCTGCGCCCGAATCGCGCGCCCTGGTGTTCCGGAGATTCCCTTGGCCAACGCTGTCACGGTTAGTGCGACCAACAACGCCGATATCGACGGCATGCTGTCGGGCTACAAATGGTCCGGCGCGATCACCTACAGCTTTCCCGACTCGCCCAGCGACTATGCCAATCCCTACAGCGGTGGCGACAGCGAACCGACCACCTCCGGCTTTGCTTCCGCGCCCAGCCAGATGCAGGCGGCGATCAACTACGCGATCGGGCTGATCCTCAGCTACACCAACGCCAGCATCCAGTACGCGGGGACCAACGGCGCCGACATCATGATCGCGCAGTCGCCGGCGGCCAATCCGACCTCCTACGCCTACTATCCCGGCAACTATGCCGCCGGCGGCGATGTGTGGTTCGGAACCCAATATGATTACACCCAGGCGAGGCTCGGCAACTACTATTTCACGACGGCGCTGCACGAGCTTGGCCATGCTCTCGGCCTCAAGCACAGCCAGGAGACGGGCGGCCCCGCCAACGTCGCGGTGCCGACCGCGCATGACGACAGCGAATACACCGTCATGAGCTATCGCAGCTATGTTGGCGGTCCGCTGACCGGCTACACGAATGAAGCGTACGGATATCCGCAGACCTACATGGCGAACGATATCCTCGCGCTCCAAACATTGTATGGCGCGAACTACACGACGCAGAGCAGCAACACCGTCTACACGTGGAGCCCGACCACGGGCCAGGAATTCATCAACGGCGTTGGCCAGCCGGCGGACAATGGCGGGGCCGGCGGTTCGGCCAACCGCATCTTCGAGACGATCTGGGACGGCGGCGGCGTCGACACCTATGATCTGTCGAACTACACGACGAATCTGAGCATCAACCTCAATCCCGGTGCGGCGTCGCTGTTCTCATCCGCGCAAGTTGCCTATCTCGGCAACGGCCACTATGCGTCAGGGAACGTCTACAACGCCTATCTCTACAACAACGACGCGCATTCCTACATTGA
Source organism: Bradyrhizobium sp. Cp5.3 (assembly GCF_000426265.1). Classification (NCBI taxonomy): domain Bacteria; kingdom Pseudomonadati; phylum Pseudomonadota; class Alphaproteobacteria; order Hyphomicrobiales; family Nitrobacteraceae; genus Bradyrhizobium; species Bradyrhizobium sp. Cp5.3. The sequence goes on from NZ_AUFA01000032.1 coordinate 77,501, forward strand.
CAACGCCATCGGCGGCTCCGGCAACGACACGATCATCGGCAACGCCATCGCGAATGTGCTGAACGGCGGCTCGGGCAACGATACGATCACCGGCGGCGGCGGCAACGACACGATCATTGGTGGAGCCGGCACCGATACGGCGGTGTATTCGGGCAGCGAAGCCAGCTACGCCATGTCCTACAATTCGGCGACGCAGACCTTCACCATCGTCGATCAGCGTTCCGGCTCACCTGACGGGACAGATACGGTGACGGGGGTAGAGAATTTCCAATTCGGAGATGGCTCAATCACAAGCGCCACGCTCATCAGCCAACTTACGCCAATTGCGATCGAGTCATTTGGCTCGACAAGCCTGCTGCAGGTGGGAAGTAACTTCGAGCTCGGCAGCTCCGGTCCCATTCTGAAGTACAACGGCGCGGCGGCGACGAGCGGCCAATTCTCACCCTGGGTCCCAATCGGTGCGGAGCAAACAGCGACGGGGTTCGATTTTGCCTGGAAGCTGACTGGAGCGGACAATTACGACATCTGGAGCACGGACGCGAACGGCAACTTTACGGCAAACCTGACGCCGAATGGTGTGTCTGCCAGCAGCGCGGTCCTGGAGAATTTTGAGACCATCTTCCACCAGGATCTGAACGGAGA
>NZ_AUFA01000033.1:0-77833 GCF_000426265.1 Bradyrhizobium sp. Cp5.3
GGCCGTTCGCCATTGGCGAAAGGCAGGGTCACGGTGTCCTCGGCGAGCACTTTGCTGGCGCCGAATCCCGCCGCCAACGCGGCGAGGCCCGCTCCCTTGAGCAGGTTGCGTCTGTCGATCATGTGTCTCCCCCCGGAGATTTTTGCGCTGAGTCGCGATCATCACCGCGAGCCCGCGATCATCTGTTGCACCGCTGGCGGCGAAGTCAATTCGTGCTTTCGCAGCAGGCCATGCCGCTGCGCTGCAACAAGGCGGTGTTACGCCGCGACGCGCTCACCGCGGTCGACCAGGGCGGAGAGCTGCCTGACGTCCGCGACGACGCGCACGGTCATCGGCTCGTCGCGGCCGCGGATCGTGACCTCCCGCTGCGGCAGCGCATCGTCGCCCAGGCCGGCGGTGTGACGGACCTCCTCCGAGACGATCGCCTCGCAGGCCAGCGTCTTGGTCATGTCCTGGAGCCGGGCGGCGACGTTGACGGCATCGCCGAGCGCGGTGAAGACGGTGTGATCGCGATAGCCGATATCGCCGATGATGACCTCGCCGCCGTGGATGCCGATGCCGAAGCGGATCGGCTGGCGCAGATCGTGGCTCAACAGCTCGTTGAGCTCGTCGATATGGAGGGCGATGCCGGCGGCGGCCCTCAGCGCCTGGCGGCAGGCGGTCTGCGGATCCGTCGTGAGCCCGAACAGCGCCAGCATGCCGTCGCCGACGAACTGGTTTGGTTGACCGCCATTCTCGATCACCGCCTGCGACACCGCGCCGAGGAAACGGTTGACGATGAAGACGGTGTCGAACGGCAGCCGCTTCTCGGCGAGCTGCGTCGAGCCGCGCATGTCGACGAACAGGCTGACGAGATAGCGTTCCTGGCCGATCCGCGCCGGCGTCGAGGCCTGCGCGTTCGCCGACAGCGTGTGCGGCGTGAAGAGCTGGAAGAAGGAGAGGTCGCAGGTCGGCCGCAACTGGCAGGCCAGCCGGATCGAGGGATCGGTGGTGCCGACGCGGGTGAGCACGAAGGCTTCGCGCTGAGAGGGCTCGGGCAGGGCGCCATGATCGCCGATGACACGGATGCGGCAGGTCGAGCAGCGGGCGCGGCCGCCGCAAACGCTGGCATGCGGCACGTTGTGGCGCAGGCTTGCTTCCAGCACGGAGAGGCCCTTGGGGACGCGCACCGTCTTGCCGTTGCCGTAGGACAACGCGATCATGCCGCCGCGCCGCTCGCGCAAGGCCCGCACGCCGCGCGCGAGCAGGACCACGCCCAGCAGGCCGAGATAGCCGACGGTGAGGCCGCCGGTGATACGGTCGAGCGTGTTGGCTTCCGCGAGGGTGCCGAGCTGGCGCCTTGTGAGGTTATGCGTGCGCCATTCGCCGTCGTCGCTGTCGGCGACGACGCTGCGGCCGCCCTGGTAGATACCGAGCAGCGCCAGTGTCGGGATCAGCACGGCGGCGGCGAGCAGATAGGGCGCGGCGCGCGTGAAGAAAGACTTCAGGCGGAGCCAGAAACAGATTCCGATGCAGCCATGCACCCAGGCAATGACAAGCAGGATGGTCATCTGCCAGATCCGGTTGGATGACCCGGCGAAGAACAGATAGAGCTCCTGGGGATAGAGCTTCTGGTGGCCGTACAGCGTGTGGCCGAGGCGCACGCCGATAACATGGGCCATGATGAGGGCGGGGATGCTCAACCCCAGCACGAGCTGGAGCGGCTCGATCGTCTTCCAGCGGAACTGCCGGCGCTGGTACAGCGCGTACACGCCGAGCCCCATATGCGTCAGCGCCGCTGTGTAGAACACGATCGCGACCGGCAGGAACTGCCAGAAGGCTGTATGGTAGTAGACCCCGGCCTCCATCGCATCGACCGAGATGTTCCCGAGCGCATGGTTGAGGAAATGGCTGATCACATACGAGAAAAGGATGACGCCGCAGACCAGCCGCACTTGCCGCAGGCTGGTGCCGCGGATCATTTCGGACATTCGTGCGGAAGCGGTGGCCATGATTCGGTTGTATCAGTTCATGAAATAGAACAGCCAGCGGAGAGTTAAATTCCCGGGCGGAGGCAACGTCCCAGATCACATACCTGGCAAATCCCGCCGCCGTTGTCCCGGATCGGCGCGCTTGTCCGGGACGACGTAGAAATACGCGGCAACATGCCCCACATTGACTCGCTCTCCCAAGTCGGGGAAAAGCGCGGCCGTGACGACGACCGCCGACATGACACTGAAGCCCGACGGCGCTGCGCGTCGTTCCCTCGTCATGGCCGCGCTCGTGATCGCGGCGATGACGCTGCTGCGCATCGTTTACGCCTCCGCGATCGAGCTGCGCACCGACGAGGCCTATTATTGGACCTGGTCGAAGGAAACCGCGCTCAGCTTCCTTGACCATCCGCCGATGATCGCTTGGTTCATCCGCTTCGGCACCGCGATCTTCGGCGACACCGTGCTCGGCGTCCGCTTTGGCGGCATCGTCGCGATGCTGGTGATGCAGCTCCTGCTCATCGACATAGTCCGCCGCGTCACCCATGACGTGCGCGCGATGGCGCTCGCGGTGCTGATGCCCGAGGCCGCGCTCTACTACGGCCTCTTGATGGCCAAGGTCGCGCCCGACGTCGCCCTGATCCCGTTCGCGATGGCGATGATGTGGTCCTTGGTGCGGCTCGCGCTCGGCGGCGACGGCCGCTGGTGGCTCGCGGCCGGCCTGTTCGCCGGCCTGTCGCTGCTGTCGAAATTCACCGCGATCATGTTTGCGCCTGCGGTCGCGGCTTTTCTCCTGGTGCCGGATTGGCGCTGGCGCTGGCTGCGCAGCCCTTATCCTTACCTTGCCGTGGTGATCGCAATCGCGGTGTTCTCGCCGGTCCTGATCTGGAACGCCGGGCACGACTGGGCCTCGTTCCGCTTCCAGGGCGTGCGTGCCACGGCCAATTACGGGATCTCCTTGCGCACGGTCGGAGATTATATCGGACTGCAATTCGGGCTTGTCGGCTTCGTCATGCTGCCGGTGGTGCTGGCAGGGCTGGCGATGATGGCGTGGCGCGGCTATCGCGCGCGCGAGCCGGTTGCGATCCTCCTGTCCACCGCGGTGCTGGTGCCGTTCCTTTATTTTCTCGTGAAATCGTTCACGCTGCGGGTCGGTGACACCTGGCCGATGTTCATGTGGCCGGTCGGATTTGCCGCCGCCGCGATCAACCTCGCGATGCTGCCGTGCGAATGTTGGCCGGTCCGGATGGTCCGGTTTAGCGTGTTCTGGGCAAAGACGGCGGTCGTCTCGGGGATCGTATTCGTCGTGATCGTGTTCCTCTACTACGTCGCTGCCCCCTGGAACCTGCTCGGCAAGATCGATCCGGTCGGTGCCGAGGCCGGCTACGAGCAGGTTGCGGCACGGGTCCAGACCGCGCTGGATGAGACCGGCGCGACCTGGATCGCGACCACGGACTACCGCACCTACGCCATGATGCGCTGGCTGTTCAGGGGCCGCGTGCCGGTGATTGAGCTCAACGAGCGCGGCCGCTTCCAGGATTTTCGCGACCCCGGCATGGAGAAGATTCGCGGTCATGCCGGAATCTATGTCGGCCGCGTGCCCGACAATCGCTCACTGGTATGGGATTCGATCCCGGCCAGGCGCGAGCCACTGGCAGAGGTCGAACGGCGCTGGCGCGGCCTCGTGATCGATACCTACGCGCTGGAAAAGCTCACCGGCTGGACCCCGGAGCTCTCGCCGCCGAAGGACTCGCCGCTGTTCCAGTGGCGTGTGCTGGCCCTCTTCTCCCTCTCCCCGCTCGCGGGGAGAGGGTTGGGGTGAGGGGGAGTCTCCGCGGGGACGGTGACAGATGGATTCGCGGAGAGTCCCCCTCACCCGAAATTCAAGCTGCGCTTGAATTTCGGCCTCTCCCTGCAAGCGGGGAGAGGCGAAGGCTATTCCTCGTCCTCTTTCTTCCGCAGCAGATCCGTCGCGAGGTCGGTTAGCTTCGGCTGCGGCAGAGCCGCGAACGGCAGCGGGCGGGTGACGTCGATCGCGGCCAATCCCAGCCGCGCGGTCAACAGGCCGTTGAGCACGCCTTCGCCGAGCCGCTGCGACAGCTTTGCCGCAATGCCATGGCCGAGCATCTGCTGCACCAGGCTGTCGCTCGCGGCCATGCCGCCGGTGATGGCGAGATGGGCGATGACGTGGCGGATGAGGCGGATCATGCCGAGTGCGCCGGGCCGGCCGCCATAGAGCCGGGCGAGTTGCCGGATCAGGCGGAGCGAGGCCACGAACACGAACAGCACGTCGATCAGCGCGCGCGGCGAGACCGCGGTCACGATCGAGACCCGCTGCGCGGCCGATGACACCAGCCGCCGTGCCTCCGTATCCAGCGGCGTCATCAATTCGCGCTCGGCGAGCCGGATCATGTCGGCGCCATCGATGATCTCGCCGGCGTGGCTCTCCAGCGTCGTGCGAGCGCGTGCGAGCTGCGGGTTCTGATGCGCGATCTTGAGCAAGTCCTGCACGATCGCGCGGCTCTCGGCGCGATCATCGCTGGTGAGCACCGCGGCCGCGCGCTGATGCAGCTTCTCGATCGTGGCAAGCCGCGCCAGGCCGAATGCCTCGCGCCCGATCACCACCGCGAGCGCAAGCGTGGTAACGAAAGCGAGGGCAAGGCCGACGATCCCGAGGCTTTCACTGCGCGCGAAGAGATCCTCGATCAGATGGACCACGCCAAGCCCGACCCCGAGCAGTGTCAGGCCGGCGACGCCTGACCAGAACAGCGTGCCCCAGGGAAAGCCACGCCGCGCCGGTAGCGCCGGCTCGATCGGCACAGGCAGCATCGACGGATCGGGCTCCGGCGTGATCTGGATCGTCCCGCGACCGATCCGCCCGGTCTCATCGGCCTCGGTGACGACGACGCCCGGATCATCCAGCCGGAACGTTGCCGGCCGCCGCTGTTGGGATCGGTCGTTCATAGCAACTTGTCTCCGATCAGGAACTGCAAGGCACGGTCGAGGCGGATGTGAGGCAGCGCCGGCTCTTCCGTGCCTTCGCGTTCGAGTTTTGGCGGGCGGAAGCGCAGGAAGCGGAAATCGCTCTTCTCGGCTTCGCCTGTGGAAAGGCCACGATAGGCATCGGTACCGTCGAACAACGCTTCGGGATCGGCGGGCAGGTCGCCCGGAAAGGTCGCCACTTCCGTGTTGCCGTCGAAGAACTCGCCGCCGGCACTTTCACCCGCCGCCGGTGTTCCCAGGATCGACGGCAGCCTGTCGCGGCCATGCGCGACCTGCGCCTCGCGGGTGGCGCGCACGGCGGCGAGCGCCACCACGTCGATCTCCGCGCCGGTGTTTTCGGCCCGCGCCACCGCGCGCGTGACCGCGCGGCGCAGCACGGCCTCGAGCCGGTCGTGACTGGAATGATGCAGATGGTCCGCCTTGGTGGCCGCGAACAGGATGCGGTCGATGCGCGGCCGGAACAGGCTGGAGAGGAACGTGCTGCGGCCGATGCGGAAGCAGTCGAGAATGCCGGCGAGCGCGGCTTCGAGATCGTGCAGTGCCTCGGGCCCCGCGTTGAATGCGGCGAGCGCATCGGCCAGCACGATCTGGCGGTCGAGCCGGGCGAAATGATCACGGAAGAACGGCCGCACCACGACGGCCTTGTAGGCTTCAAAGCGGCGGACCATCATCGCCCAGAGCGAGCCGTCCGGCGCCTGTCCGTCCGCAGGCACGTCGAGCGGCGCAAAGGTCAGCGCCGGTGTATCGGCGAGACTGCCGGGCATCAGGAAGCGGCCGGGCGGCAGCAGGCTCATGGCAAAGCGCTCGTCGCGGCAGGCGCGCAAGTAACCCGTGAAGAGCCTTGCAGCGACAAGCGTCGCCTGCTCGTCCTCGCGCGCCTCCGGCTTCAGCGTCGCAAGATGCGCGTGCCATTCGGCGGCAAGATGGGCGCGGGGCGCCTCGCGCGACAGCGCCAGACTCTCCGCCGACCACTGCTCGTAGCTCTTTTGGAGCAGCGGCAGGTCGAGCAGCCATTCGCCGGGATAGTCGACGATGTCGAGCGTCAGGGTCCGGTCCGCTCCGTTCTGGCGCTGGTAGTCGATGATGAGGCGCAGCTCGCTGATGTCGACGGTCGAATTCGGCCAGCGCCGCTCCTCGAGCAACGCGCGCAGATGGTTCTCATAGGCGAAGCGCGGCACGGCGTCGTCTGGCTGGGGCGCCAGATGCGCCCGCGCGATCCGGCCCGACGCGTAGGCCTCGAACACCGGAAACCGCCCGCCGCGGGTGAGGCCATGGATCAGCGCGGTGATGAACACGGTCTTGCCGGCTCGCGACAGGCCGGTGACGCCGAGCCGCACCGTGGGGTTGAAGAAGTGCTCGCCATAGTCCATCAGCGCCCGGGCCGATAGGCGTGCCTCCTCGACCATATCCTGAAAGCTGAATGCCATGTGAACGAAGGGGCTCGGGCGGGGTAATACGCAAAATGGATTAGTCACAAAGGTGGCAACTGCCTGACGAAAATCAAGTTCATACTTCCACCGCCTTTGTCGGCGAAGCAGCGGTTGAACGCTCTGCCGAGCCAGCAAGACCCACATAAGAGTGCCATAGCGTCGCCTCCGGATTGCCATGACCGTCTTCAGAGTGAAGCAACTTGCATCCAACTCGGTCCATGCCGCGGCCGATGCGATCGGCTGGGACTATGACCGCGCCGAGCTGATCGCCGACGGCATCATCCATGCCATCGGCGTGCTCTCCGGCATCATTGCCGCCACCGTCCTCGTGGTGCTCGCGGCGGTCTATGCCAGCGCGGTCGACATCGTCGGTGTCTCGATCTACGTCGCCGGCCTGCTCTCGATGCTGGTGCTCTCGGCGACCTATAATCTCTGGCCGGTGTCGCCGGCCAAATGGCTGCTGCGGCGCTTCGACCATTCCGCGATCTATCTCTTGATCGCCGCGACCTATACGCCGTTCATCCTGGAGCTGAAGGACAGCGTGTTCGCGCTGGCGCTGCTCGTCTGCGTCTGGTGCGTGGCGATCCTCGGCATCGTGCTGAAGCTCGGCTGGCCCGGCAAGTTCGACCGCGTCTCGATCGGCATCTATCTCGCGATGGGCTGGAGCGGCCTGATGCTCTACGACGCCGTGGTCACGGCGCTGCCTGCGATGGCGCTGGGCCTCGTGCTTGCGGGCGGCGCGCTTTACTCGCTCGGCGTGATCTTTCACGCCTGGCGTCGCCTGCGCTTCCAGAATGCGATCTGGCACGGCTTTGTGTTGGCCGGCGCGGCGTGCCATTATACCGCGGTGCTCGACCTCGTGTTGAGCTGAGCAAGACCAAAAGCGGTATAAGAATAAGAGGAGACGTCGCATGCAGGTGACCGGCAAGATCGTGGTCGTCACGGGCGGCGCCAATGGCATCGGCAAGGCGCTGTGTGAAGCCTTTCATCGCGCAGGTGCGGCCAAGGTGGTGGTCGCGGATATGGAGGCCGCCGGCGCGAGAGCAGTGGCGGCGACCGTGAACGGTGCCGCCTTCAAATGCGACGTCGCCCAGGAAAAGGACATCGCTCACGTCATCGAGGAGAGCGAGCGGCAGTTCGGCCCCATCGACCTCTTTTGCTCCAATGCCGGCATCGGCGGCGGCTTCGATCCGATGTCGGTGAATGCCGGCGGCTCTTCGGACGAGCCGTGGCAGCGCAGCTGGGCGATCCACGTCATGGCCCACGTCTACGCAGCGCGGCATCTCGTCCCACGGATGAAGGCGCGCGGCGGCGGTTATTTCCTCAACACGATCTCGGCCGCGGGCCTGCTGTCGCAGGTCGGCAGCCCGGCTTATTCGACGACCAAGCATGCCGCGGTCGGCTTTGCCGAAAATCTCGCGATCTCGCACAAGGCGCACAACATCCGCGTCTCGATCCTGTGCCCGCAGGGCGTCGACACCAACATGCTGCGCTCGATCCCGAAGGGACCGCAATCCGGCGACGGCGATCTCTCGCCCGAGCAGGTCGCCAAGGACGCGCTCGCCGGCATCGAGCAGGAGACCTTCCTGATCCTGCCGCACCCGCAGGTGCTCGGTTACATGCGCAAGAAGACCGAGAATTACGACCGCTGGATCGGCGGCATGGCCAAGATCCAGGCGAAGATGCGCGAAGAGTTTGGGAAGTAGGCACTGCTGACGCCGCGTTTGACGCTGTCATGCCCCGGCTTGCCGCCTTCGCTGAAGCTTCGGCGGCCGAGCACCCTTGTGGCCCGGCGTAGCCTTGGCGGGAGCCGGGACCGGGGCATCCAGTACGCCGCGGCGTCTCCGTATCACGTCACCGTCGCTGGAATACTGGATCGCCCGATGAAGTCGGGCGATGACAGCTGAGTGTGTGGAGAAAAGTCGCGCCCCTAATGCTTCTGCGCGTAGAGCAGCGGCACCGCCGAATCCACCACCACTTCGACCAGGCTCGTGCCCTCGAACGCCATGGCGCGCTTCAGCGCATCGCCGAGCTCCGCGGCCTTCGTCACCCGCACGGCCTCGCAGCCCATGCCTGCGGCGAGCTTGACGAAGTCGATTCCCGGCAGCTCCAGCCCGGGCACGTTGCGCACCTGCATCACCTGGCTGAACGAGCGCATCGCGCCGTAGCCGGAATTGTTGATGACGACGATGGTGAGCGGCAGCTTGCGCTGCGCGGCGGTCCACAGCGCCTGGATCGAATACATCGCCGAGCCGTCGCCGATCAGGCACACCGTGCGCTGCTTCGGCTTGCCGAGCGCCATACCGACAGCGGCGGGCAGTGAGTAGCCGAGGCCGCCGCTCGCCATGGTGTAAAAGCTATCCTGGCCGCGCATCGGCAGGAATTTTTGCATTGCGGGCCGGTGCGAGGGCACTTCCTCGACGAGTGAGGCGCCATCCGGCATGGCCTGCGACAGCGAATGCAGCAAATATTCCACGGGCAGTGGATCGGCGGCTTGCGGCGCTGGCGGCAGCGTGCGGCCTTTCGGCGTCGCGCGTCTGCTCTCCGGCAGGAGGTCGAGCAACATCGCGAGCGCCGGCTTCATGGTGGCGATGATGCTGCTGCCGACCGGCGTCACCGCCGCGGCATCCGGATCATCGGTGATCTGGAAGATCGTCGCGCCACCGTTGAAGATCGATGCATGGCCTTCGACGTGAAACGTGAAGACAGGCGCGCCGATCACGACGACGAGATCATGCTCGCGCAATGCGTCGGAGAGTTGCGCCGGTGAGGCGTGCAGGAAACCCGCGAATTGCGGATGACGCTCGGGGAACGAGCAGCGCGCCGAGAACGGGCTGACCCAGACGCTCGCCCTGGCTTTCTCGGCGACGTGCACCATCAGGTCGACCACGCCGGCGCGGTCGACGCCGGGGCCGACGACGAGGGCAGGGTGCTTGGCTGAACCGAGCGCCGCCACCAGCGCCTTCATCGCCTCCGGCTCCGGGCCGACCTCGCGGCTGACCTTGCGCGCCTCGACCGGCGCGGTCGCATGCGTCCAGTCGTCGATCGGGATCGATACGAAGGTCGGCCCGCACGGCGGCTGCATGGCGGTGTAATAGGCGCGCGCGATCGCGGCCGGCACGTCCTCGGGTCTTGCCGGCTCGACGCTGTATTTCACGTACGGCCGCGGGAATTCCGAGGCGCGCTCGGCATAGAGGAACGCCTGCAACGGGAGGATCGATCGGGCCTGCTGGCCCGCGGTGATGACGAGCGGCGTCTGGTTGCGGTGCGCGGTGTAGATGTTGCCGAGCGCGTTGCCGACGCCGGCCGCCGAATGCAGATTGACGAAGCCGGCATTGCGCGTCGCCTGCGCATAGCCGTCGGCCATGCCGACCGCGGAGGCCTCCTGCAGCGCCAGCACGTATTCGATGTCATCAGGCCAGTCGCTGAGGAACGGCAGCTCGGTCGAGCCGGGATTGCCGAACACCCTGTTGATGCCGAAGGATCGCAGCAGGTCGAGCGTCGCCTGCTTGACGGTGACGGATTTGCTGCCGGTCTTGCCATTCTTTGACATTGTTTCCGTCCCTTCTTAGTTCCTCATCCTGAGAAGCGCGGAACGCGCGTCTCGAAGGATGAAGGCCCGGCTCTCGGCCTCGCCCTTCGAGACGCGCACGAAGGGCGCGCGCCTCAGGGTGAGGGTCTAGGTTCCTACATCGCGGCTGTACTCGCAAGGACGACGAGGGTGCAACGGTGACTCACCACACCGCCGTGCCCTTCATGGTCGGCTGCCCCTCGGCATTCGCGGTCCACAGCTCCATGCTCTCGCCGCTGTCGTTGGCGTTGATGGAGAACTCCGTGCCCTCGAACAGCGGCTGCAGGCCACGATAGGTGAATTTTTTCGGCGCGATGCCGCCGCGCAGCTTCGCGGCCATCTCGATGATGAGCGCGGCCTGCAACGGCCCGTGGAAGATCAGGCCGGGATAGCCCTCGACCCTGGTGACGTAGTCGCGATCGTAGTGGATGCGGTGGCCGTTGAAGGTCAGCGCGGAATAGCGGAACAACAGCACGGGATCGGATATATGCGTCTCGCGGTGCTGAGCCTTGGGCGGCGGAGGCGGGGCCTTCGCAGATGCCGCCTGCGCGCTCGTCATCTCGCGATAGACGATGTCCTGCCGCTCGCGGATGGCAACGCCGCGCGGTGAGCTGATGCTATGCTCGACCGAGACGAAGCACAGCGTGCCGGTCGAGCCGGACTTCACCTGCACATCGGCAATGCGCGAGGTCCGCGTCGACTCGTCGCCGACGCGCAGGGGCTCCAGAAACTCGATCTCGCCGCCGGCCCACATCCGGCGCGGCAGCGGCACCGGCGGCAGGAAGCCGCCGCGGGTCGGGTGACCATCGGGGCCGAGCATCGACATCGGAAACACCGGCTGCGCCAGGCACCAATGCACTGTGAACGGCGCTGCGTCGCCTTTCGCGGGCTCGCCCACCTCCTGGAACAGCGTCGCGCGCAGGCCCTTGACGAGCTGCGCGGTGACGATGTCGGTGGCTTCCTGGGTGCGGCCGATCCATTGCCGCAGATGATCGATGTCGAGCTTCTCGGTCATGACGCCTCGCTCTTGTTACTTCTTCGACTGGGGACCTTCGCCGATGGCCGGCACGGCGCCGTAGCTGCGCGTCTCGCCGACGATGATCGGCGCCGGCGCGGGATAGCTGACAGGGCCGTTCGGCGTGTCGACCTCGATGCGGCGCAGATGTGGATGGGTGGTGAGGTCGGCCATGGTGTTGACCTCGGCGAAGGCGATGTCGGCATCCGACAGGCGCTTCAGCAGCTCATCGCGTGTCATCTTGCCGAAGGCATCGGCAACCGTCTTGTCGGTGAAGTCGCGGTTGCGCACGCGCTCGACCATATTGGCGACGCGCGCATCGCTCGGCAGATTGGGCTGGTCGAGCACCTCGGCGCAGAGCGTCTTCCATTCGCGCTCGCTCTGGATCGAGATCAGGATGTCCTTGCCGTCCTTCGACGTGAACACGCCATAGGGCGCGATGGAGGGATGGCGAAGGCCCATGCGCTTTGGTGGATTGCCGGCCTCGGAATTGAGCAGCGGCACGGTGCACCAGTCCGCCATCACGTCGAACATGGAGATGCGGATGTCGGCGCCCTTGCCGGTGCGCCCGCGCGCGATCAGCGCCTCCAGGATCGCGGCATGCGCGGTCGCGCCGGTCGCGACATCGACGATGGACATGCCGACGCGCGAGGCGCCATCGGGATTGCCCGTGATCGAAGCCAGCCCGCTCTCGGCCTGGATCAGCAGGTCATAGGCCTTGCGATGCGCGTAGGGACCCTCGTCGCCATAGCCGGTGATCGTGCAGGAGATCAGCTTCGGATAGTCCTTCAGAAGCCGCTCGCGGGAAAAGCCGAGCTTGTCCATCGAGCCGGGCTTGAGGTTCTGAACCAGCACGTCGGCGCTCGCGATCAGCTTTTCGAGTTCGGCGCGACCCTCCTTGGTGGCGAGATCGACCACCGCCGACTGCTTGCCGCGGTTGAGCCAGACGAAATAGCTGCTCTGGCCCTTGGCCGCCGCGTCATAGCCGCGAGCGAAATCGCCCTCGGGCCGTTCGATCTTGATGACCTCTGCGCCGGCATCCGCCAGGCGCGACGAGCAGAACGGCGCTGCGACCGCCTGCTCGACCGCAATCACCCTGATCCCGTCAAGTGCTCCCATGATGCGACCTCAGTATGAGCGGGGCATGCCGAGCACGTGCTCGGCGATGAAGGACAGCACGAGGTTGGTCGAGATCGGTGCCACCTGGTAGAGCCGGGTCTCGCGGAACTTGCGCTCGACGTCGTATTCCTCGGCGAAGCCGAAGCCGCCATGGGTCTGGATGGCCGCATTGGCCGCCTCCCAGGACGCATCCGCTGCCAGCATCTTGGCCATGTTGGCCTCCGCGCCGCAATCGAGGCCGGCTTCGTATTTCCGCGTCGCTTCCTTCACCATCAGCTCGGCCGCGCGCATCGAGGCATAGGCCTTGGCGATCGGGAACTGGATGCCCTGGTTCTGGCCGATCGGCCGGCCGAACACCGCGCGCTCCTTGGCGTAATTCGATGCCTTCGCAATGAACCATTTTGCGTCGCCGACGCATTCGGCAGCGATCAAAATACGCTCGGCATTCATGCCGGAGAGGATGTAGCGAAAGCCCTTGCCTTCCTCGCCGATCAGGTTTTCCGCCGGCACCTTCATGTCAGTAAAGAAGACTTCGGTGGTGGCGTGATTCATCATGGTGCGGATCGGTCGGATCTCGAGACCCTTCCCCTTGGCCTCGCGCATGTCGACGATGAACACGGAAAGCCCATCGGTGCGCTTCTTGGCCTTCTCCTTCGGCGTGGTGCGCGCGAGCAGGATCATCAGGTCGGAATGCTCGGCGCGGCTGGTCCAGATTTTCTGGCCGTTCACGATGTAGTGGTCGCCCTCGCGGCGGGCGAACGTCTTGAGAGAAGAGGTGTCCGTGCCGCTGGTCGGCTCGGTGACGCCGAAGGCTTGCAGACGCAATTCGCCGGTTGCGACCTTCGGCAGATACTTCGCCTTCTGCGCGTCATTGCCGTGCCGCAGCACAGTGCCCATCGTGTACATCTGGGCGTGGCAGCCGCCGCCGTTGCAGCCCGCGCGCTGGATCTCCTCGAGGATCGCGGCCGCAGCGGAGAGCTTCAGGCCCGCGCCGCCATATTCTTCCGGAATCAGCACCGAGAGATAGCCGGCTTCGGTCAGCGCATCGACGAAGGCCTTGGGGTAAGCCATCTCGCGATCGAGCTTGCGCCAGTATTCGCCGGGAAACTGCGCGCAGAGTTTTGCCACGGCCTCGCGGATGTCGGCGTGATCTTCGGTGTGGTGCTCTTCTTGGCTCATGGCGTTTCCCGTGGGCTTTGGTTGAGAGAATAGCGCCGGCCAATCCTCCGGCGTTGTGAAAACAACGCCAACCCCCTATGCTCATTTGCTATAGCGTATGGAGTAGCGTTCCAAGATTGGCAAGTATGGATTTCCGGCAGCTCAGGACCTTCAGTTGCGTGGCGGAGCTCGGCAGCCTCTCCAAGGCATCCGATACGTTGCGCGTGGCGCAGCCGGCGCTGAGCCGCCAGATCAAGCTCCTGGAACACGAGCTGCGCACCGAGCTGTTCACGCGCAACGGCCGCGGCATGGTGCTGACCGAGGCCGGGCGCCTCCTGCTGGCGCGCACTTCCGGCATCGTCCGCCAGATCGACCAGATCCGCGACGACATCCAGTCGGCGAAGGGGCTGCCGTCCGGCCAGGTCGTGCTCGGCCTGGTTCCGACGGTGAGCTGCGTGCTGTCGGCGCGCTTTGCGCGGCGCTGCGTCGAATCCTTTCCCGACATCTCGCTGCGTATCGTTGAAAGCTATAGCGGCCATCTCGTCGAATGGTTGCATCGCGGCGAGATGGATCTTGCGATCCTCTACGGCCGCTCGGCCGATCTGCATCTCAACGTGCAGAGCCTCGGCCGCGACAATATCGTCGCGGTCGGCCCGCGCGGCTGCGGCCTGTCGCGCAAGAAGAGCGTCGATGTCGGTTGGCTGTTGCGACAGCGGCTGGTCCTGCCCAGTCATTCCCACGGCCTCCGCGCGCTGATCGAGCACGCGGCCGCCCAGCGCAAGATCAAGCTCAACGTCCAGCTCGAGGCGGATTCCTTCCGTGTCCTCACCAGCCTCGTGGAGGAGGGGCTGGGCTTCGCGCTGCTGCCGCCCTCGTCGGTGCATGGCGAGGTCGCGGACGGGCGGCTCGAAACCGCGGTCGTCTCGAAACCGATGACGCGCGAGCTCATTTTCGCTTCTCCGATCGACCGCCCCGCCTCGACGGCCTCCCTCGCCATCACCGCGCTCCTGCGCGACGAAGTCGCGGCCTGCCGCAAGGAAGGCCTGTGGGAGATCAGGTTGAATTAGAAGTGCTCGTGTCTTAGAACAGCCGCGCGCCGTCTTGCCTTCGCATCTGGCGCGACCTGCAATGCCGAAATGTTATAGCTGGACTACCGTCACTGCGAGTTTGACGCGCATGCGCATCCAAAATTTCGTTGTTGCGAACGCAGCGAAGCAATCCAGGGATTTATCCGCGGTGACAGTCTGGATTGCTTCGCTGCGCTCGCAATGACGGAGAATGTTGCAGCGGCGCTCGAATCAACTCGCAACTCAATCGCGGAGGCGGCTTCCTTTCTCCGGCCCTACAAAGACGGCAACCGTCAGCCCGGAATCCGCACCGGCAGCGTCTCATAGCCCTTGATGAAGCTCGAATAGATCCGCCGGGGCTCGCCGACCACCTCGATGCGGTCGAACCGCTTCAGCATCTCCTCCCAGACGATCCGGAGCTGGAGCTCGGCGAGCCGCATGCCGACGCAGCGGTGGATGCCGAAGCCGAAGGACAGATGCGTGCGCGGCCGGGGGCGGTCGATGATGAACTCGTTCGGCTTCTCGAACATCTCCTCGTCGCGGTTGCCCGAGACGTACCACATCACGACGCGGTCACCCTTCTTGATGTGCTTGCCGCCGATCTCGGTGTCCTGCAGCGCGGTGCGCCGCATATGCGCGAGCGGGGTCTGCCAGCGGATCACCTCCGGCACCATGGAATCGATCAGCGCCGGATTGTCGCGGAGCTTGTCGTATTGCTCGGGGTTCTCGTTCAGCGCCAGCACCGAGCCGGTCATGGTGTTGCGCGTGGTGTCGTTGCCGCCGACGATGAGCAGGATGATGTTGCCCATGAGGTTGTCGGGGTCCATGAAGCGCGTGGCGTCGTTGTGGGCCATCAGCGACAACAGGTCGTTGCGCGGGGCGGAATTGACCCGCTCGTTCCACAGCTTCGACATGTAGGCGTAGCACTCGTCCATCTCGCGGCGGCGCTCTTCGGCGGATGCGACGATGCCGCTCTTGGGCAGCGCAGTCGAGACGTCGGACCAGCGCGTCAGCTTGCGCCGCTCCTCCCAGGGGAAGTCGAACAGGGTGGCCAGCATCTGCGTCGTCAGCTCGATCGAGACGCGCTCGACGAAATTGAAGGTCTCGTTGCGCGGCAGATTGTCGAGCACTGTCTGCGAGCGCTGGCGGATCAGTTTCGCCAATTCGTCCAGATGCGTCGGCGTGAACATTGGCGACACCGTCTTGCGCTGCGCCGAATGCTGCGGCTGATCCATCGCAATGAAGCTTGGCCAGTCATAGCCGGACGGCACGTCGCGGATCGAGATGCCGCCGAGCGTCGAGTCGGAGGAGAAGAGGCCGTGATTGGTGTCGACATGCATGATGTCGTTGTACTTCACCACCGACCAGTAGGGCTCGATCGGCGCATTGGTGCAGTAGTGCACCGGCTCTTCCTTGCGCAGCCGCTCGAACCACGGCCACAGCGTGTCGTCCTGGAACAGCCGCGGCGCGCCCGGGTGGAACTGCGCCAGCGGCGTCGCATAGGCCTCCTCGCGCGCCCTGCGCATGCGTTCGGCCTTGTCCACGTTGACCGGGGTTTGGATGTTCATGGTGGTGGCTCCAGTGTGTTCCTCTTCGCCTCTCCCCGCTTGCGGGGAGAGGTCGGAATTCGCGCAAAGCGCGGATTCCGGGTGAGGGGGACTCTCCACGATTCGGCTCTCACCGCCCCCGTGGAGACTCCCCCTCACCCCAACCCTCTCGCCGCAAGCGGGGAGAGGGAGTGTTCTTACGCCTTACGCCGCAATCTTCACCGGCAGCGTCTCGTAGCCCTTGATAAAGCTCGAATAGACCCGTTTGGGCTCGCCGACCACGTCGATGTGATCGAAGCGCTTCAGGATCTCCTGCCAGATGATCTTCAACTGCAATTCGGCAAGCCGCAAGCCCACGCAGCGGTGAATGCCGAAGCCGAAGGAGAGATGCGTCCGGGGACGCGCGCGGTCAATGATGAATTCGTAGGGTTTTTCGATCGCCTCCTCGTCGCGGTTGCCCGAGACGTACCACATCACGACCTTGTCACCTTTCTTGATCTGCTTCCCCCGAAACTCGAAGTCGGCAAGGGCGGTGCGGCGCATATGCGCCAGAGGCGTCTGCCAGCGGATCACCTCAGGCACGAAGCTGTCGATCAGCGCGGGGTTGTCGCGCAGCTTGCGATACTGCTCCGGATGCTGGCTCAGCGCGTAGATCGAGCCCGACATGGTGTTGCGCGTGGTGTCGTTGCCGCCGACGATGAGCAGGATGAGATTTCCGAGGAAATTCTTGGCGTCCATGTGACGCGTCGCATCGCTATGCGCCATCATCGAGAGCAGGTCGCTCTTCGGCGGCTGCTGGCTGCGCTCCTTCCACAGCGCGGAAAAATACTGCGCGCATTCGAGCAGCACGGCCTGCCGGTCATCCTCGGTGGGGACGAGCCCGTCCTTGCCCGGGATCGTCATGGCGACATCGGACCAGTGCGTCAGCTTGCGGCGTTCTTCCCAGGGAAAATCGAACAGCACCGCCAGCATCTGGGTGGTGAGCTCGATCGAGACGCGATCGACCCAGTCGAACACCTCGCCTTTGGGGAGATTGTCCAGGCATTCCGCCGAGCGCTTGCGGATGTTGAGGGCGAGCTCGTCGAGATGTGTCGGCGTGAACATCGGCGCCACGGTCTTGCGCTGGGCGCTGTGGCGCGGCGGGTCCATCGAGATGAAGCTTTCCCGGCGCAGCTCCGGATCGACGTCACGGATGGTGATGCCGCCGAGCATCGCGGCCGAGGAGAACGCCGCGTGATTGGTCTCGATCTCCATGATGTCGTTGTATTTGGTCACCGACCAGTACGGCCCGAACATCGAATCCTTGCAGTAGTGGACGGGCTCTTCCTTGCGCAGCCGGTCGAAATAGGGCCAGAACGTATCGGTCCTGAACAATTCAGGATCGCCGGGATCGAACTGTTCGAGCGGCAGTGATAGAGCGCGTTCGCGCAAGGCGTCGCAACTGGCTGTGCTCTCGATGGTCCCATGCATGGCCGTCTCTCCCTGACGTTTCCCGCGCGTTTTTCTTAATTCTGCTCTGCGGTATTTGGGCCGTAATTACAGCCGGTTGTCCGCGTCGGGGCAAGGGAGAGTTTTGCCACATCCAACCTTCGCGTGAACGTTGGACGGTCGTCACGCTTCGCGGCGAACGTGACCTCCCGCACGTCGGTGGGGACGGAATCGTGCGAGAAAGCGCTTGAAATCCCGCTAAATCGAACCCGTCCGTCTTGGGTATCGACTAACCTCTGATCTATAGTTTGACCCGATAAAATCCGCATCCCGAGGTTGCCGCCGTGAACGACCTGCAATGGAGCCCCATCGGCCCGCCCCAACCGGTACCGCCGCCGCTGCCGCCCACGCGGGTCGATTTCACCGGCGACCGCACCGAGTTCCGCAAGATGGCGACAAGGGGCGCGGCGCTCGAGCTCGTCACCTTCGGCTTCTACCGGTTCTGGCTGGTCACCGACATCCGGCGGCATCTGTGGTCGAACACATCCATCGACGGGGATGCCGCCGAATACACCGGGCGCGGCAAAGAGCTCCTGATCGGCTTCCTGATCGCGCTCGCGATTCTGGCGCCGATCTATCTCGCCTATTTTCTGGTCGGCATCGAGTTCGAGCGCTGGCGGGGCTTTGCCTCGACGCCGCTGTTCATCAGCTTCTACGCCTTCGGGCAATTCGCGATCTATCGCGCGCGGCGCTATCGCCTGACCCGCACGGTCTGGCGCGGTGTTCGCTTCTGGATGGACGGATCGGGTTGGGCCTATTCGCTCCGCGCCATGCTGTGGGGCCTGCTCGTCTTCCTCACGCTTGGCCTCGCGCTGCCCTGGCGTGAAGCGTCGCTGGAGCGCTACAAGATGCGGCACACCCATTACGGCGATCTCACCGGCGATTTCGAGGGCGACGGCTGGGAGTTCTTCAAGCGCGGCTGGTGGCTGTGGCTGCTGACCCCGATCGCGATCGTCATCTTCCCGCTGGCGCCGTTCCTCTATGCCGAGTTCAAGGCGCGCGAGTGGCGCTGGTGGCTCGCAGGTATCCGCATCGGCGGTGTGCGCGTCAGCTCCTCGCTGCCGCACGATGCGTTCTACGGCCTCTACTGGAAGGTGATCGGCTGGTGGTTGCTGCTCTCGACATTGTTTGGCTTCTATCTCGCCGGCGCCACCGCGCTCGTCGTCAAGCTGAGCGGCCTGCCGGTCGAGCAGGCGCTCGGCCCCGACGGGCCTGCCAAGAACATCCCGATGCTGGTGATGATGGTGATCGGCTATCTCGCCCTGGCGCTCGCCGTCAACATCGTGATGCGCGTCTATCTCCAGCGCGATCTCTGGGTGAAGGTGCTGGAGACCGTCGAGGTGCATGACATCGGCGCGGCGGCGGATGTGCGCGGCAGAGGCGAGCTCGCCAGCGCGCTCGGCGAAGGTTTTGCCGATGGGCTCGATGTCGCAGGATTCTAGGTCGTGAGTGACGTGTCTGCCGAGGCCGCGGCCCAGCCCGGAAATCCGACGATCTTCTTCGACGGCGTCTCGAGCCGCAGGCGGAAGGTCGCGCTGACGTTCGGTGACGCGCTCGAGATCCTCGAAGAGGGCGAAGCGCAGGACCAACAACCGATCTCGCGCTGGGCCTATGCCGACATCCGCCGCGCCGACAGTCCGGCCGGGCTCCTGCGCCTCGCCTGCACCTCCGCGGCGCCGCTGGCGCGGCTCGAGATCCGCGACGCCTCCGTCGCGGCGGAGTTGACCGCGCGATGTACGCGGCTCGATGAGCACCAGACCACGCGCCGCGGCACGGTCAAGATCGTCGGCTGGTCACTCGCCGCCGCGGTCTCGATCGTCTGTGTCGTGCTGTTCGGCGTGCCGCTCGCCGCCGACCGGCTCGCGCCGCTGGTGCCGAAGCCGATCGAGCGGCGGATCGGCGACGCCGCAGAGGTCCAGATGAAGACCATTTTTGGCCGCGGCGCCTGCGACGATCCGGCCGGGCAGGCGGCCTTCGCAAAACTCGTGAACCGCCTGCGCGACGTCGCCGGTCTCGACGAGTCCATGACGGCCGCGGTGCTGCCGACCGGAGTGCCGAATGCCTTCGCGCTGCCGGGCGGCAAGGTCTTCATGCTGAAGGGCCTGCTCGACAAGGCCCAAAGCCCCGACGAGGTTGCGGGCATCCTCGCCCACGAGCTCGGTCACCTTAGGCATCACGACAACATGCGCGGGCTGATCTACAACGGCGGCACCTCGTTCCTGATTGGCCTGTTGTTCGGCGACGTCACCGGTTCGTCCGCCGTGATCTTCGCCTCGCGCAGCGTGGTCGAAGCCTCCTATTCGCGCGAGGCCGAGACCGGCGCCGACACTTTCGCGATCGAGACGATGCACGCACTCGGCCGCTCGCCCAAGCCCGCGGCCGAACTGATGTTCCGCATCACCGGCAAGGAAGGCGGCTCCGGCTTCACGATCCTGTCGAGCCACCCGCTGACCGAGGACCGCCTCGCGCGCATGACCAAGGAAGATCGCCCCGCGAGCGGCCCGCCGCTCCTGACCGACGCGGAGTGGCACGCACTGAAGGGGATTTGCGGCGGAAGCGGGAAGATATGATCTTTCCGCGGCTGCTATCTCGTCCCGTACGCGCGATCGCCGGCATCGCCGAGGCCTGGCAGGATAAAACCGTTCTCGTCGAGGCCTTCGTCGATCGCGGCGGTCCAGATCCGGACGTCCGGGTGCAATCCGCGAACGCGCTCGAGTCCTTCGGGGGCGGCGATCAGGCAGGCGAGACGGATGTCCTTCGCGCCGCGCTCCTTGAGCCGGTCGATTGCGGCGACGGCAGTGTTGGCGGTCGCGACCACCGGCGTCACCACGATCGCAAGCCGCTCGCTGAGGTCGGACGGCGATTTGAAGAAATACTCGACCGCGGCGAAGGTGTTGGGCTCGCGGTAGAGCCCGATATGCGCGACGCGCGCCGTCGGCACCAGATCCATCATGCCGTCGACGAAGGTCGTGCCGGCGCGCAGCACCGGAACGAACACCAGCTTCTTGCCGGCGATCTTGGCCGAGTGCATGCGCGCAAGCGGCGTGTCGACGACGACGTCCGCAAGCGGCAGGTCGCGCGTCACCTCATAACACAGGAGCATGCCGATCTCCTTGACGAGCTCGCGGAACGACTTGGTCGAGATGGATTTGTCGCGCACCAGGGTCAGCTTGTGCTGGACCAGGGGATGATCGACGATCGTGACGCCTTCCATGAGGGGATGCTCCTGAAAATGATCGATGCGCAATGCGTTCGGATCATGCGTTAGAAAACAGTGCCGTCGCTGATCACCTTGAGCGGCGGCGCGCCGTCGGGACGGCGCGCGAAGGCAATGGCCCGGCCCGCAGCCCACGTGCCGCCTTCCAGAATGCTTGCAAGCGGGAGTGATTCCGGACTGCGGCCGAGTTTTTCGCGCACGCGCTCTGCAAGCCGATCCAGCAGCGAGACGGTGAGCGCGCGCCATTCCACGACGAGCAGGGAATCCACCGCATGCGCGCGCTCGGCGTCAGCGGTATCGCGCAGGCGCAGCACCTCGTGATCGACGAACAGGCCGCCATTGCGGTATTCGGCAAGCCCGGTCAGGCCATCGATGTCGGTCACCTCAAGGCCGGCGCGCTGCAGCGGCTCGATCAGCGAATAGCTCAGCCATTGCGACAGCTTGTGCAGGGGGACGAGGCCCGCGGTCGCATCGTCAGATGCGATCGCCGGATGACGCCAGCAATCACCGAGCGGAATCCCCGCAAGCTCGAGTCGCGACGGCCAGATCGGCCCGAGCTGGTTCAGCACCTCGGACAGGATCGTGGGAGCAGCGATCGCGCCATTGTTCGCCTGCGCCGCGAGGCGATCGAACAGGCCTCCGGGCCGCGGCGTATCGCGCAAGCCAAAGATCTCCGGGTGCCCCGCTACCAGCCCGCCGAGCCGCCGCAGCAGATCCGCGCGGCCCTCCAGACCCAGCAGCGGATTTGCATCGCTCGCCTGAAAGCCCGACGTAAGCGAAGCAAGCGGCAGCGCCGCGATCACATCCGCATCGACCCTGAAGGGAGCCCGTGCGTCGCCGGAAAAGGCGCCGCTTGCGAACATGTCGAGACTTGCGATCGCGAGCCCCTCGGACCGGCCGATGCTCTGTCCTGTCAGAGTGTCGCGATATCGCCACGTTGCGCCCGCGCCGGCATCGAGCAGCACGCTGACGATGGCCAGATCAAACTCGGCGCGCGCACGCGCTGCGCGATCCGGCCAAGCGGCGGCATCGGCAAGGCGCGCCCAGCGGTCGATACCGCCGAGCACGAAATGCCGCCACCGCGCGTGGAACGGGATATCGAGCGTCGGATAGGCCCTGCGCGTGACCGCGACCACGGCCTCCGCAACGCCATCCATGCGATCGAGATCGATCGTGAAGTGCGTAAGCCCGTTGCCAAGGCCGAGCTCGAGCATCTGTCCGGCACGCGCGCGCACCGCTTCTGCGGTGAGCAGCGAACGGGCCTGTTGTTCTGTCGCCGTGGCGTCCGCCATCACGGTATCAGTATTTCTCCAGCGAACGCCCGACCACGCCATTGACGTCGTCTTCGGGCGCAACGTCGGTCGAGTAATATCCGGCGGCCTTCTTCGCGGCGATCTCGACATAGGCGTCGGCCGGAATCAGCTCCGGCGGGATCGGCACGCGCTCGACGATGTCGATGCCCTGCGAGGTGAGAGCGTCGTATTTCATGTCGCTCATCGACAGGAAGCGGTCGATGCGCTTTAAGCCCAGCCAGTGGATCGTATCAGGCATCAGCTGCTGGAAGCGCGCGTCCTGGACGCCGGCGACGCATTCGGTGCGCTCGAAATAGGCCGCGGCCGCATCGCCATCCTCCTGGCGCTTGCGCGCGTTGTAGACCAGGAATTTCGTGACCTCGCCGAGTGCGCGGCCTTCCTTGCGGTTGTAGACGACGAGCCCGAGCCCGCCCTCCTGCGCGCCGCGTGCGGATTCCTCGATGCCGTGAATGAGATAGGGCCGGCAGGTGCAGATGTCGGAGCCGAACACGTCGGAGCCGTTGCACTCGTCGTGCACGCGGCAGGTGATCCTGGTGCGGTGGTCCGGCAGCTTGCCGACATCGCCGAACAGATAGACGGTGGTGCCGCCGATCGGCGGCAGGAACACCTTCATGTCCGGCCGCGTCACCAGTTCGGGGAACATGCCGGCGGTCTGCTCGAACAGCGTCCGCCGCAGCTCGGTCTCGCCGGTGCCGAAGCGCGCTGCAAGGCCCGGCAGATACCAGACCGGATCGATCGCGATCTTCACCACTGACACGCTGCCATTGGCGTGCACGACCTCGCCGTCGGCGCGCAGGCGCTTTGCGGCCAGCGCGTCGCGGATCTCCGGCAGGTCGAGCCGCGCGCGCGTCACTGCGATGCTCGGCCTGATGTCGGCGCCCTCGGCGATCTCCTGGCGGAAATTCTCGGCGACGAGATGGCCCCAGGGATCGAGCGCGACGATCTTGGTCGGATCGCTCCATTGCGGGAACGGCCCGATGGTTGCCGCCGGAAAGGTGTTGGTGAGATCAGGACGCCGGATCGGATCGAGCGCGCCCGCGGAAACGGCGAGCGCCCGGTACACCGCATAGGATCCGCCATGGCTGCCGATCACGTTGCGATCCTGCGAGCGCGACACTGTGCCGATGATCGGCCCGCGCTCGCGCGCGTCCGCGGCGCCCCAGTGGATCGGAAAGGCCGCCTTCCTGCCCGGCTCCGGATGGGAGGTGAGGCGGATGTGGTCGGTACGGTTCGCTCGGCTCATGACCAAACTCCCAAAAAGCCAACGGCCCGCCTGTCCGACGGGCCTGGCTCAGTCGCGCTGCCGATACACCGGCGACGCGCCTAATCTTTCATATTGTAGCGGCGAGCCACGACGGACAAGTTAATCGTTCTGTGTGACGCTACCGTTCATTTCCAACACCAGACATATAGGTACTCGTGGCTCTCGGCTGAATGCTGCGGCCGGGGCCTGCGCGATACTTTGGCTTGCAGTGGGTGTCTTGATTATCTAGTTGAAAATACTTACGTTTATTTGGTTTTATCCGGAGCGCTAGGCGCTGCATTGCGCAGGTCCTTTGGACCATGTGAGCTACGCCCGACGCCGGAGCGGGTCGCGATCCCGATGCGCGCCAACCGTCCGACACAATTCAGTCGTCGTCTCCCGGTTAGGTTGATTTATAGGATCGGGGGCAACCTTGTCGTACAGAACGTTTTGGGCCTGCGCTGTCGTGCTCTGCTGCCTGGCCTCGACGGCGCGTGCTGCCGGCATCCAGCTCCTCAACTCCGATCCCGCTTTGTCGGGCGCCATCTGGTACCCTTGCGCCGGCGAGCCCGCGCACATCGCGCTCGGGAATCTGGATGTGGGCGCTGATTTCGGCCTGACCGGCGTGAAGGACTGCCCGGTCACCGGCGCGAAGCTGCCGCTTATCTTGTTCTCCCACGGCCGCGGCGGCTGGTTCGGCCAGCATCACGACACCGTGGAAGCATTGGCTGATGCCGGCTTCGTCGTCGCCGCGATCAATCATCCCGGCGACAGTTTTGGCAACTCCGCCCAGCGTGACGATCTCTCCGTCTTTGCCTCGCGTCCGGTCGACATCGTTCGCCTGCTCGATTTCGTCCTGCACGACTGGAAGGACAGGGCCGTGATCGATCCCGCAAAGGTCGGCTTCTTCGGCTTCTCCAAGGGCGGCTATACCGGCCTGGTCCTGATGGGAGCCGCGCCGGATTTCGCGAGGTTGGTCGAATTCTGCCAGGACAAGACGGGAGCTTGCGCAGAGCTCCGTGGCGGGGCGGCCGCGCCGCACCCGCCTCAAGATGCGCGCATCCGGGCCGCCGTGATCGTCGATCCCTCGACCGGAGTATTGTTTACGCGCGACACTCTCGCCGCCATCACTATCCCTCTGCAGTATTGGCGATCCGAGCGAGGGGGCCCGGGTGTCGGCGATGGTTCGGGCACCGCACGCATCGCCGAAATTCTGCCGAGCGAGCGTGAATTTCATGCCGTGCCGGCCGGCCACTTTGCCTTCCTCGCGCCCTGCTCGCCGGAGCTCGCGGCTGCGATCCCGCGCATCTGCACCGACAACCCGGCGGATTTCGACAGGGCCGCGTTCCATCGCGACTTCAACGCGAACGTCGCGCGGTTCTTCCGCGAGCATCTCGCAGCCGTGCCGTGATCCGCACCGTCTAGCGATCTCGACAAAACGTCCAATTTCAGACATATAGTCCAGACCGGCCTTCGCCCAGGAGAACGCCATGTCTGCCAGCTACATCGACCCGCGCAACGGAAAGCTCTATCCGCTGGACCAGCCGCGCTGGTGCTCGGACGAGCGCACGCCGCTCTTGGTCACGCCGGGGGCCGGCATGTCGCGCGAGGACATCGACAGCCGCACGCGCTCGCTCTGGCGCTACCGGGCGGCGCTGCCGGTCGAGATCAAAAACCCGATTACGCTCGGCGAAGGTTGCACGCCGCTGGTGCAGCAGGCCTGGGGCGACCTGCGCCCGTTCTTCAAGCTCGAATGGTTCAACCCGACCGGCAGCTTCAAGGACAGGGGCTCGGCGGTGCTGCTGTCCTTCTTGCGGCAGATCGGTGTCGACGCCATTCTGGAGGACAGCTCCGGCAATGGCGGCTCGTCCATGGCCGGGCTCGGTGCTGCCGGCGGGATGCGCGTGAAGATCCTGGCGCCGGCCTCGACGTCGCCCGCGAAGATCGCGCAGGTGCGCGCCTATGGCGCCAAGGTGCAGCTCGTCGAGGGCTCGCGCGAGGAATCGGAGGCCGAGGCCATCCGGCAGTCGAACCAGACCTTCTATGCCAGCCACAACTGGCAGCCGTTTTTTCTCGAAGGCACCAAATCGTTCGCCCATGAAATCTGGGAGGATCTCGGTTTTCGCGCGCCCGACAACGTCATCGTTCCCGTGGGTGCCGGCAGCAGCCTGCTCGGTTGCGCCTTCGGCTTCCGCGAGCTGCTCAAGGCCGGCCAGATCGCAAAACTGCCGCGCCTGTTCGCAGCGCAGCCGCTGAACTGCTCGCCGATCGATGCGAGCTTTCAGGCCGGCATCGATACGCAGGTCGCCCGCGAGGTGCACAAGACCATCGCCGAAGGCACCGCGATCAAGCATCCCCTGCGCCTGCGCGAGATCATCGGCGCATTGCGCGAGAGCGGCGGCGGCACCGTGGCGCTCGCCGAGGAGGAGATCGTCGCCGCCCTGCGGCGGCTGGCGCGGCAGGGACTGTTCGCCGAGCCCACCAGCGCAAGCGCGGCCGCAGCGTTGGACAAGCTCTCTAGTAGCGGAGCGATCAAGGCGAGCGAGACCACGGTGGTGGTCCTCACCGGCACGGGCCTGAAGGCCGCAACCACCGTTGCCGATCTCGTGCAGTAGGACCGCGCGATGAGCCGTCGCAAGTCCGTTCCGAGTTCGAGCAAGGCCGGCGCGGATCGCAAGGTGCTGTTCGATCAATTGCAGCAGATCGCCAAGGGGTTGGGGGACACTTTCGCGCCGTTCTGCGAAGTCGTCCTCCACGATCTCACCCATCCCAAGAACGCGATCCTCGCCATTCACAACAACCTGTCGGGACGCAAGGTCGGCCAACCCGCGACCGAGCTTGGTCTCGCCCGCATCGCCGATCCCGATTACGCGCAGGTGATCGCGAACTACGCCAACTCGTTTTCGGACGGCAGGCAGGCCAAGAGCACCTCCATCGGCATCAAGGACGCGGATGGGGACTACGTCGCCGCGCTCTGCCTGAATGTCGACCTGACGCTGTTCCAGGGCCTGCAAAGCGCCATCGGCCAGTTCATCAAGGTTGATGCACAAAACAGTCCGCGCGAGATGCTCAGCCCCGTCGGCGCCGACGCCATCCGGGAGCATATCGACCGGTTCGCCGCGCGCCGCGCCACTACGCCGCGCGCGCTCACCACGGAAGACCGCCGCATTCTGCTGCGTGAATTGCGAGAGGCCGGTTGCATGCAGGTGCGCCGTTCCTCGGAGATCATCGCGGCCCATCTCGGCGTCTCGCGCGCCACGGTGTACGCCGATGCCCGGTGATGCGGCCGGCTGACAACTGCGCAATCGCGGTCGGAGGGCGTTTCGATTTTTTGCCTCGCAGATCGCTGATGCGGCTGCCCGGTCGCGTTCTTGGGACTTTGATCGCAGGCGCGCGTTGAACCTTCGGCATCTGTCGTCATCCTCATAATGACGGAGTTCGAGCGAAGGGAGAGAGTTCCATGAACGACCCGTTTTCAGGTTTCAAGGCGATCCAGAAGGAAGCCTGGTCGCTGTTCACGCCGATGGAGGTGTTCACGACGCCGAGCGCGGCCAAGCTGGTCAATTTTGCCGGCGTGGCCGCCGGTCAAAGGCTGCTCGACGTCGGATGCGGCACCGGGGTCGTTGCGATCACGGCGGCGCGCCGTGGCGCGAAGGTGAGGGGTCTCGACCTGTCGCCGGTCCTCATCGAGCGCGCCCGGGAGCATGCGCAGCTCGTGAACCTCGATGTCGATTTCAGGGATGGCGACGCCGAGAATTTGCCCTACGGCGACGGTGAATTCGACGTGGTCCTCAGCCAGTTCGGCCACATGTTCGCGCCGCGTCCCGACGTCGCCATCGCCGAGATGCTGCGCGTGCTGAAGCCCGGCGGCACCATTGCCTTCTCAACCTGGCCGCCGCATCTCTATGTCGGGCGGATGTTCACGCTGGTGGCGCGCCATGTGCCGCCGCCCGAGGGGGTGGCCTCGCCGGTGCTGTGGGGCGATCCCAAGATCATCACTGACCGCCTCGCGGGCAAGGTGAAGGCTCTCTCCTTCGAGATGGACATGATGACGCCGTCCGCGCTCAGCCCGCAGCACTTCCGCCGCACCATGGAATCCACCATCGGGCCCCTGATCAGGCTCGTCGTCCAATACAAGGACGAACCGGACAAGCTGCGCAGCTACCGCGCCGAGTTCGACGCGCTGATCTCGGAGTATTTCGACCGCAGCAACAACGTGATGCGCCAGCAGTTCCTGATGACGAAGGCAAGGAAGGTGTGAGGACGCGATCGCGGCTGCTTGCCCTTCTCCCCTTGTGGGAGAAGGTGGCGCGCTTTGGAGCGCAATTGCGCTTCTGAGCGCGCCGGATGAGGGGTCGCTTCAGCGAATTCAAATGCGAGAGGATTACTCGCGCAGAGAGACCCCTCACCCGCCTCGCTTCGCGAGGCCCCCTCTCCCACAACGGGAGAGGGGGAGATCGTTCACTCCTTCAGATCGTTCACCTGTCTCACCCAGGCCCGCACATCGGCGAGCACGTCGGGCAGCAGCGCCTTGACCTCCTGCACGGTCATGCCGGGCTTGATGCGGGGATCGTAGAGCAGGTTGAGGATGTACTGGTCGTAGACGTCGAAATAGCCCATCGAGACGTTGTCGTTGAACATGGTCCAGGGCACGCTTGCGGTGTCGTTGATCGGACCGAGCGACTGCAACACCTCCTCATAGGCGCAGTCGAGGAACGTGAAATCGCCGTTATCGACGGTGAGGATGACGTCGGAGTGCTCGATCTCGTAATTGTCGTTCTTGCGGAAGCCGGACAGGCACTGCGGATCGAGCGAGGAGCGGATCTCGCGCGCCTTCTCAGCGCCGTAGAAGCTGGCGATGGTCCGGTAGAGGTCGCGGTCGCGCACGAGCTTGACGCGCACGTTCGCCGCCTCGCTGGTGTCGGTCATGGCGATGTCGAGATGCTGCACGCGGGCGCCGATGTCGTCCACGATCCTGGCAAGCTGCGCCTTGCGGTCGGCGCGGTCGCTCTCGGCGTAGACGCGCACCGGCCCGTCGAACTTGCGGATGCGGTCGACGCGGCCGGCGAGGTGGTATTCGGCGCCGAAGGCGGTCTTGAAAAAGCCCTCGACGATCTCGGCATCGGTGAAGCTCTTCTTCTCGGCGCGCTGGCGCGAGGCGATCGCGGGCAGTTCGGCCGCGGCGGCGATGGTAGCGATGTCACCGACGAACGCGAGGGCTGCGAGCGCCACGAGGGCGATGCGAGTGACAGGCGAAGGCGGAACGGATGCGCTCATCGTTGCCCGACGCTGCCGTATTCGCAAGCCGGGCACAAGACCGCAAATTCACGCGCCCGCACGGTTCCCGCCGCGCAGCTCCGCCTAGTTGTTCAGCACCACCACGGTGGTGCCGACCGAGACGCGGCCATAGAGGTCGGTGACGTCGTCATTGGTCATGCGGAAGCAGCCGGAGGAGACGGCCTGACCGATCGTCTCCGGCTCGTTCGACCCGTGGATGCGGTAAAGCGTCGAGCCCAGATACATGGCGCGCGCGCCGAGCGGGTTCTCGATGCCGCCCCTCATGTGGCGCGGCAGGTCCGGACGGCGCGCCAGCATCTGCGACGGCGGCGTCCAATCCGGCCACTCCTTCTTGGCGGTGATCCTGTGCACCCCGCCCCAGCGGAAGCCGTCGCGGCCAACGCCGATGCCATAGCGCAGCGCCTGGCCGTTCGGCAGCACCAGGTATAGCCGCCGCTCGGCGGTGTTCACCACGATCGTGCCGGGTGCGTAGGTCCCGGTATAGGTGACGGTGGTGCGGGAGATCGCGCTCACGCCGGTGCGGAAGAAGTTCGGGCCGCCGCCCATGATGTCGCGGGTGTCGAACCCTTCCGCGAACGCGCCGCTGACCCCGGCCGTCAGGAGTGCGATGGCTGAAATTGGCGCGGCAAAAATCCGGATCATGGTTTCCCCCAGAAAAAAACGATTCAACGAAAGCCACAGGCCATATTTGCGCCCGTTCCGCAAGCCACGGCCCCGTGAGCGGACCATCCTTAACGATTGGCGTTGCCAAATCGCAACCCGCGCCAATTTGCCGAAAAGCGTTAGCCAAGACGATGCGTCGTTGCGCGGGGCAGGGCCGCGATGCCCGCTATTGCTTTGACGAGGCGCGCGAACAATGATTGATCGGAATGGAACGCTTTGAAATTGCCGGCTGGAGCTGAATGATGAACGGTGCGGAAAGTCTGGTACGGACGCTGGTCAAGGGCGGGGTTGACATCTGCTTCACCAATCCCGGCACGTCCGAGATGCACTTTGTCGCGGCGCTGGACCGTGTGCCGGGCATGCGCTGCGTGCTCGGCCTGTTCGAAGGCGTGGTGACGGGAGCGGCCGACGGCTATTTCCGCATGAAGGGCACGCCGGCCTCGACACTGCTGCATCTCGGCCCCGGCCTCGCCAACGGCCTTGCCAACCTGCACAACGCCAAGAAGGCGAATTCCGGCATCGTCAATATCGTCGGCCAGCATGCCACCTACCATATCGGCTACAACGCACCGCTGACCTCCGACATCGAGGGCCTGGCCCGGCCGATGTCGTCCTGGGTTCGCACCTCGCCGGACTCCAAATCGGTTGCCGCCGACGGCGCCGCGGCCATTGCTGCCGCCAGAAGCGCGCCGCCGCAGATCGCGACGCTGATCCTGCCCGCCGATACCGCCTGGAACGAGGCCGACGGCATCGCCGAGGTACCGGCCGAGAAGCAGCGGGCGAGCTACTCGCCGCAGGCGGTCGAGCACGCCGCGAGGATCCTGCACGGCGATGGCGAGGGCACGCTGCTGCTGATGACCGGCAGCGCGCTGAGCGAGCACGGACTGGCACTGGCCCAGCGCATCGCCGGCAGGACCGGTTGCTCCGTGATGGGCCCGACCTTCCGTCCCAAGATGGCGCGCGGCCGCGGCCGCTTCTCGATCGATCGAATCCATTACGTGATCGAGCAGGCGCTGCCGATGCTGGCGAAGTTCCGTCACATCGTGCTGGTCGAGGCCGACGATCCCGTGGCCTTCTTCGCCTATCCGAACAAGCCGAGCATGCTCAAGCCCGAGGGCTGCGACGTCCATCGCATGACCTCCTGGGGCGAGAACTCGGTCGCGGCGCTGGAGGCGCTTGCCGGCGCGCTGCATGCAAGCGCCAAGGATGTCAGGCCGCAGGCGCTGCAGGAACTGGTCAAGCCGACCGGCGCGCTGAACTTCGCCTCGATCGCGCAGGCGATCGCCTGCGCAATTCCGGAGAATGCGATCCTGGTCGATGAATCCCTGACCACCGGCCGCGGCTTCTTCCCGCCGACGGCGGCCGCCGCTCCGCATGATTGGCTCCAGAACATGGGCGGCTCGATCGGCTTCTCGACGCCGCTGTCGATCGGAGCCGCGATCGCCTGTCCGGACCGCAAGGTGATCTGCATGGTCGGCGACGGCAGCGCGATGTACACGATCCAGTCGTTGTGGACGCAGGCTCGCGAGAATCTGAACATCGTGACCATCGTGTTCGCCAACCGCATCTATCAGATCCTGCGCGGCGAGTTCGACAATGTCGGCGCGGGCGAGCCCGGCCAGCGTGCGAACGACATGCTCAGGCTCGACCGGCCGACCCTGGATTTCGTGGCGATGGCGAAGGGCATGGGCGTGCCCGGCCGCGCCGTGACCAACGCCGACGAGTTCAACAAGGCGCTGGCCGAAGCCGTCGCCGAGCCGGGGCCTCGGCTGATCGAAGTGCAGATGTAGGGTGCACGCGAAAGGGGGCGCCTGGAGCGCGATACGTCGCGCTCCAGTTCTTAGGTTGAGCATGATCTCGTTCGGAAAACCGGTGTCCACCTTTCCGGATCATGCTCTGGTCGAGGGGCACGATGCAGACCGAGCTGAACAAGGTGGTGGCGGCGCTCCGAGACTTCTACGCGCAAGAGACGTTTCTGTTCGAGAAGGATGTCGGTGAGCGCACCATCACGCACCGCTTCGCCGTCTATCTCGAGCGGCAGTTCCCGGGTTGGGCGATCGACTGCAACTACGACCGGCTTGGCGAGCGCACGCTGCACCTGCCACACGGTACGATCATCTCGACCGACGACCATCTCGGCAAGTCGATCTACCCCGACGTCGTCGTGCATCAGCGCGAGATCCCGAACAATCTGCTCGCCGTCGAGGTGCGCAAGGCGAGTAATCACACGTCCCTGGAGCACGACCAGCACAAGCTGAAGGCGATGACCGATCCGGATGTCTGGTTCGCCTACGGGATCGGCGTGCTGCTGGTGCTTGCAAAGCGCAACGTGACGATGTCGGAGGTCTATGTCGGCGGCGTCATCGATCGGCCACTCTCGCTCTGGCTCGCCGCGCGGTTGGAGGAGGTCGGCCTCGGCGGCGGCCATTGAGGCGGCAAGAGGCCGCCCGGGCAGGGCGGCCTTCGCGATATCCGGAGCTTACGAAACGGCGAGGTCAGTGCAGCGGCTTCCCCTGACCCAGCGCATAGGCCACGAGATCCTTCAGCGCGAAGCCGGGTCCCGTTACCGGCGTCCATTGTGGGTCGAGCGACAGGAGCGAAGAATTGTCGCCGAACATCATGCCGAGGAAGACCTCGGCCACGATGCGTCCGCCGACCGGCCCGAGCTGCGGCGTGTTGATCGTATCCGGGCCGCCCGTGGCGGGAATCGTCACGGCGGTCTGGTTCTGCCGCGCCTCGGCGAGGATGTAGGTCCAGAGCGGGCAGTTGCCGGCGAACGCACCGTTCGCGATGGTCGCGATCTTGGTCTGCGGATCACCCTTTTCGGGCTTGTCGACGGCCTTGCCGATGATGATCTGCTCGTCCGGCAGCGGCGTCAGGTGCATGGCTCTGGCGACCGCCTGGCCCGACGGCAGGCCGAGGCGCCAGCCGCGGTCGAGATTGCGTAGCGCAAGGGATGCCGGCGGATCGGAGGCGATTTCCGGCGGAAGCGTGCCCAGCGGGTCGACCAGCGCGGTGTCGATGCGATAGGCGAACTGAAGCCGCTTCTTGTTGTCGGCATTGGTGGCGTCGTCCTCGACGCCATAGGCGCGCTTGTCGATGTCGATGAAGCGGCCCCAGTCGATGGCGCGTCCAGGGCCCATCGTGCGGAAGCCGGTCAGCGCGTTCTTGTCGGGGTCTTCGGGATCTGGAAAAATCAGCAACAGCATTGTGTCGGCGTCGTTCAGCCGATAGCCGGGACGGATCATCGAGTGTCCGAGCCGGTAGGCCGCGACCGAAAATTCGACCGGCATGAACGGCCAGGTCTTCCAGTGGTAATACCTGATCTTGCCACGGTCGTAGTGGCCAGTGGTCTTGAGGTCGTTCAGCACGCTGGCGTGGACGATCCGCGGCAGGAAATCGTTCAGCACGACATATTGATAGTGGAAGCGGACGCGCTGCTGCACCTCCTCGAAGGAGAGGGCGGAGTTGTCGTCGACCATCCGGTTGTGGAAGCGCAGGAACAGGCACTGCAATTGCGACACGATGCTGTTCTCGTCGTTGCGGGGATCGCCGATCAGCGCGCGGCCGTTGAAGCGCGGCAGGTCGGTGGCGTCTGGTACGCCCGTGCCGGTCAAGGGGGCGCCGAGGAGGAACTTGCCGTTCTTGTCATACATGTAGGGCTGGTCGCCCGGACCGCGCCCGTAGAGATTGTCCAGATCCAGCGCCGGCGTGCGGAAATCGACGAGCCCGTCCGGGTCCTGTTGCTTGGTCAACGAGCTCACCGGATCGAAGGTGATATCGTGGTCGATGAATTGGCCGAAGTAGGTGTAGAGCGCGGGAATCCCGCTCTCTTCCGCATCGGGGCCGTCCTTGGGCGGGTCGAAGTCGGCCACCATCTCGTCCGCGAGCGCCGACAGATTAGCGAAACTGTCGGCATCAGTGGCGCCGAATTTCGCTGGCGTGAGGTTGCCGAACATGCGGCCGAAGCGGCCTTGCGAAAGCGGAGAACGCGTCACGTTCAAACCGCGCGGAATAATGCTGTGGCGGCTGCTCATGAAAAACCTCCCTGAAAATTCACACGAAAAGCGAATAGAGCTAAAGTTGTTCACGAAAGGATATGCAGGTTAGGCTAGATCAAGCGTTGCGAGGCGACAAGCCGCCCCACGGCTGCACGCGCGATACTGCTGCTGGTTTGGGAGGGAGCGTCGTGAACAAGCTGCGGCCGCGCTTTGCAAATTTTTCCCAG
Organism: Bradyrhizobium sp. Cp5.3; assembly: GCF_000426265.1. NCBI lineage: Bacteria > Pseudomonadati > Pseudomonadota > Alphaproteobacteria > Hyphomicrobiales > Nitrobacteraceae > Bradyrhizobium > Bradyrhizobium sp. Cp5.3. The sequence continues at coordinate 33,331 of NZ_AUFA01000033.1, forward strand.
CGCGCTCGCGAATAACATTCTCGTCATCGCGCGGCGCGACTCCGGTTGCGCGGCCTCGCGCGCAGTCTGCACGTCGTCGTCGGTCGCCTGTACAATGTCAGCTTCGTCGACCTATCGGCCCCGATCGTGCGCACGAAAGAAATGTGGCGGCGTGCGAAGGCTCGCGCGCGCACGCCGCCGCATCATCAGTAGTAGTCGCGCTGCTGCGCGAACGCGTAGCGCGGATTGATACCGCAATAGGACGACGTGCCGGATGCCGTGGCCAGACACTGCTGATAGCTCGCGAACTGGCAATTGCCGGGATAGCCCCAGGTGCGCCCTTGCAGACAATATCTGTCGCTTGCGGCATGTGCTGGTGCCGAGAATGTCGCGGCAAGCAGCGCAGCGAATGAGGCGAGGGTCAGGATGGTGTGACGCATTTCAATCTCCTTCGAATGCGGGGTGAGAACCATGTCGGCCGGACCTTTGCGCTTCCAGCGCTCGTCCGCATGATCTTGCCTGCTTTGGTGCCCCGCGGCGCGGGAGCGCGTTTCGGGTGTGACGCATCATGACGCAGGCAGCTATCGGTTATGTGATCTCGGCCACAGTTCGCGCACGGGTTCCCGCCTATCCTCGCCGACTTGCACGCGTTGATCCGGCGGGATTACGCTCCCCATCATTCGGATCAGGCATCCTGGAGGCTCTCTGATGCAAAAGTCATATTTGCTCGCTGCGACGGCAGCGCTCGCGCTCGTTCTGCAGACGCCGGTCGCGCTGGCCCAGAGCACGCCGGCAGAGAGCACACCGGCCCAGAGCACGCCGGCCGAGAGCGCGCCCGCCGCGGCCGGCACTGCGCCGGCGGCTGCGACCACGGCGCCGGCCGCCACCTCCACGCCGGCCGCAACCACGCCGCCGAGCGCAGCCGCCGCCACCCCAACTCCGTCGACCGACTCGAAGAAGAGCGCCGCAAAGAAGCCGGCGAAGAAGAAGATGACGCGGCAGCAGGAGATCGATCATTCCATCGACACCGGCACCGTTCCCGCGCGCTATCGCAGCTCCGTGCCGAAGCAGTACCAGCAATACATTCCGTTCGATAAACGGTAATGCACGTTCGCAGCGGCGCGATGCGAGTTGCGCCGCAGTGATCATCTGAGATGGGCGCGATCAGAGCGCGGCCTTGGATACCTTTGTCAGGCGCAGATCTGATCTACCTTGCGGCGGCCTGCGGTCGCGGTGCTAGAGTAGGCCAAAGCCCAGGGGACGGTCATGAGTGATCATGGGAAGGATGCTGGCCTTGTGGCGATGATCAGCAGCATTCTTGGAGGAGGCAAGCGCGCCGACGCCGTAGAACCGCCTCCGCTCGCTGATGTCCCGCCAACTGCGCCGACGAACGGACTGGAAGCGATGGCCGCGCAAATCGCGGACGTGGCGCCGCTGAAGCGCGAGGATGCCTCCAATGGCGCGGTCGCGTCCGCGCAACTGATCGAGCCGGCTCAAGTCGTGCCGCAACCGGGCGGCAAGCGACGGCTGCCTGCGGAAGTGATTGCCGATCTCGTGCTCGGCGAGTTGCGCAAGATCGTTGATTTTCCGGCGTCCGGCGTCTCCGTCACGGTCTATGGCTACCGGAATTGGAACGCCATGATCACGTTCGCGCCATTCTCGACCACGTTCCGGGACGCGACCCGGTTCCGCCAGGCGTTGCCCGATATCGTTTTCAAGCTGCGCCGATACGTCGACCTCGAGCTTTAGTTTCGCTACAATCGCCGACAGCTATCGATGAGGTCCAAGGATTGAGCGTCGCCTTTACCAAAGAAGAGAGTGCCGAAACCGCGTCCGAGACGTTGTTGCCGGACCGTCCGATTTCGCCTCATCCCAACCTGGTGACGCAATCAGGATTGCAGGCGCTGGAGCTGCAGCTTCGGCAAGCGCGCGAAGCCTATGACGCCGCGCAACAGGTCGAAGACGTCAATGAAAAGCGCCGCCAGTCGGCGGGCCCCTTGCGCGACGTTCGCTACTTCGTCGAAAGGCTTCGCACGGCCCAGCTCGTCCCCGATCCGTCGTCGACCGATATGGTCGCCTTTGGAAGCACGGTGACCTTCAGCCGCGCCGATGGCCGCGTCCAGACGTATCGCATCGTCGGCGAGGACGAAGCGGATCCGAAAGCCGGGTCGATCTCGTTCGTATCTCCGGTCGCAAAATCCCTGATCGGGAAAGCCGTCGGAGACGTCGCAGGTTCGGGCAATCAGGAGATCGAGATTCTGTCGATCGCGTAGCGATGCGGTTGCGACGAAGCGTCCCGACCGCGTCCGCGGGGATCGCGAAGATATGTTCGGCGGCGTGTTTTGCGGGCGCTGCCATGGGATTTCCGCTGGTAGGGTCAAAGCTGACATGCTTTAGATCCGAAGACGGCGCTTGTTGACCCGTTGCGGAAGCCGGCTGGCCTTTCTATCTCGACGGCATGACCAGCAAAGACGCATCGGTTCTTGCCTCCAAGCTGTCAGCGTTTCCACGCCTTGGGCTCGCCACCCTGCCCACACCGCTCGAGCCAATGAGGCGGCTTACAGCGTATTTGGGCGGGCCACGCTTATGGGTGAAGCGTGAGGACGCGACTGGCCTTGGCTTTGGCGGCAACAAGCTGCGCAAGCTCGACTATGTCCTTCACGAGGCCGTCGCATCCAAGGCTGACGTGCTGGTGTCTGGCGGCGTCGTCCAGTCCAACAGCCAGCGTCAGGTTGCTGCCGCGGCAGCGAAGCTTGGTATGGAGTGCCATCTGGCTGTCTATCACGGCCGGCTGGCTCCGCCGACTCCCGAGTACGAGACCTCGGGAAATGTCCTGCTCAATCGACTGTTCGGGGCTCATCTTCATGACGTGCCGTGGACCGGCAATCGCAATGCGGCGATTGAGGAGCTGGGAAGCCGGCTCAGGGAACAAGGTCGTCGGCCCTACTTCGTTCCGTACGGTGTTTCCAGTCCACTCGGGGCGATCGCCTATGCATCGACAATCGTGGAGATCGCGGAGCAGTCGGGGGCACTCGGCATTCGGCCTGCGGCGATCGTACATTGCACCGGTAGCGCGGGAACACAGGCCGGTCTTGTTTTCGGCGCGTCCGTTGCGATGCCTGAGACGCGGATCGTCGGCATCGACATCGATGCCGAACCCGAGCGCGTGCGTTCCGATGTTATCGCCTACGGAAGAGCCGCAGCGGAAATGATCGGCACCCGTTTCGATGCAAGCGAGGTCGAGGTCGTCGCCGGGCACGCTGGTCCCGCCTATGGCGTGCCGCATGCGGCGACCATCGAGGCCATCAAGCTTGCCGGAGCGCTCGAAGCCTTGCCCCTCGATCCGGTCTACTCTGGCAAGGGATTGGCTGGCCTGATCGCGCTTGTGCGGGAGGGGCGATGGCCACCCGACACAGATGTTATTTTCATCCATACCGGCGGAACGCCCGCTCTGTTCGCCTATCAGGCTGTGCTCGGTATCTAATCGGCCATTCGCTTGTCCGTTGTTGGCCCTTCGCTGACTATATCGGTCGGCTGCTTGATTTCTGCTTGCGAGGGCAAAGCGGGCGTTCGCGCGCCTCGGCAAGGAAGCTTTCCGCGACTCTTGAAAACTAGGCTGAATGGTGGGCGCACAACTCGCCGGTACGGTTTCCGGCGCAAAGGCTTTTCCGGGGAATGCCTTGGATCCGGGGGCAATAAAATCAGGCTCGGCCTGATCGCCGGTGCCGTGCGCCTCTCCTTGGATGATAGCATCGTGCTGCTGTTTTGCCCGACAGGTCAAGCGGCTTCGGAAAAGACGCAGCCGTCATGACGGCAGCCGCCGGCTACTTTGCATGGGGTTGTTTTCGATATTTTGATGGGGTCGTCACACACGCCGTCAGGGCGGACGCCCGACGTCGATGATTGTTCGCGACCGGTATGATTCAGGAGAAGGAATGGTGGGCGCACAAGGGATCGAACCTTGGACCTCTCCCGTGTGAACCACAATTCGTAGACCCGAGCCAACCAAATCCGGCCATAGTTGAAATGTAAAAACCCCTTTAATTAATGTGGGTTGTAGCCCTATTCGGCCATATGAGCCCATAGGTGACCTTGCTACATTTTGTATGCCCCCGTTGTGCCCGCCGTGGATTTTCCCTCGGGGCACAAAAACGAGGGGAGGACTGAGACCCGGTTCTGTTTGGGTCTGTGGATCCTCCCCGCGCGGGCACACGGCAAAAGGGGAGGGTCTGAGGCCCAGTTCTGTTCGAGAGCTGCCCGCCCTTTTTGCGGGGCACGCTGGGCACAGAGAGAGGGAAGGAATCATGATGGAGCCGGCCAACCAGCTTACACTCACCGATACGGTGATCCGCAACGCAACGCTGCCGCCGGGTAAGGCGCAGCATTATCTCCACGACGACAAGCTGCCCGGCCTTGCCTTGCGCATGCGCGCCACCGGCGGCCGGACCTGGGTCTACCTCTTCACCAAGCCGGGGGTGAGGGGTACCCAGCGCAAGACCCTCGGCGCGTGGCCCAAATATAATGAGAAAGCCGCGCGCAAGGCCGCCACCATCGCCGCAGGCGAGGTCGTCAAGGGCTTGGACCCAAACGACGCGAAGCGCGAGGCGAGGCGGCAACAGGCAGCCGAGAAGCAGCGCACCACGCTCGCGACCCTCATTGTTGAAGATGGTCCCTACCAGACGTCCCTGACCGAACGTCAAGTGGTCAATTGGAAGCCAGCAATGTCGGCGCTGCGGCGCGGGCTCAAGGATCACGCCGAAAGCGGTGTGGGGGACCTAACGCGACGGCAGATCATGGCTGCGGTCGACAAGATTGCCAAGACCGGCAAGCGCGGTGCAGCTAGGGACTTGCGCAAGCACGTGCATACCTTCCTCGAATGGTGCGTCGGCGAGGGCTATGTCGAGCACAACGTACTCGCTGGCTATCGCGCTCCCAAGGAAACGCGCGCGCAAAGGGTCGGACGCCGAACGAAGGGTCGCGCGCTGACCGATGAGGAAATCATCAAGATCTGGGATGCATCCGGCAAGCTCGGGGCGTTCGGTCTCCTGGCACGCATGTGCCTGCTCGGCGGCCCGCGCCGCAGCGAGCCTACCATGATCGAGTGGCGAAAGCACATCATGGACGACCGGATCACCTTCGACGCAGCGTGGACCAAGATGGGGCTGCACCACGATGTGCCGCGCACTCACCTGGTTGACGAGGTGCTCACGGCCGCGAAACATTTCCAGCGGGCAACCTCCGACTATGTCTTCCCATCACCAAAGACCGGCGGCCAGATGTCCGGCTTCACCAAGATGGTCAATCGCCTGGTCAAGGAAGCGAGCGTCGCCAAGTTCACCATGCATGACTTAAGGCGCAGCTTGCGCACCATCATGTCGCGTTGCGGCTACGACAACGAAATCCAGCGGCTGTGTGTTGGGCAAAAGCCAAGCGGAATTGATCAGGTCTACAATCACGACGAACAGTGGATCATCCGCAAGATGGCGTTCGAAGCAGCCCACGACTACATTGCCGAATTGGTCGGCGCGAAACGGGTCGGCAAAATCGTGCGCCTTCAGCGGACGAATCCGCTTGACCCGATCAAGGCCGAACTCCTCGGCCGTCTCCGTGAGCATTATGCGGCTGACGCGCCCTAGTGGTCCTATCGCACTTGGCCAGATAGTCGCGCACCGCATCGACACGATAGAGAGGCCGGCCATCGACGTAGCGCCACTTCAGCGGGTGGTTTGGATCGCGCCGCCACTGTTCCAGCGCTCCGGGCGTGCGCCGGATGACCGCGGCCGCCTCTAATGCCGTCAAATTAGAGCTGCTCGGCAGTGTATCGATATCGAACGTCGCCGGTGGCGGCATGCCACGGTTCTTGCGACGCCGCTTTGTGGCAGGCGGCACCTTGATGTCGTCTGGCGACCCAAGTGTCTTGATCCGGGTCTTTCCGTCCTTGCCGCCCATGCCTCAGCTCCGAACCATGATCGGTCTTAGGCAATAAGATCCTAGCCTTCTCAAGCAAGAAAGAAATCTAAAGCGCTGTTATGGCTGCTGGGTAGCTGTGGCGTGCAAATAGGACGAGTCGCTCCCTTTGCCGAGAGGTTGAAGCTGTCTGCGGTCTGGGGCCGATCGGCATCCCAAAATATTGATGGACCTCGCATCTGGGGTCAATGTTAGCCGAAAATGATTGGTTTGGTTGTCGATTCGGAAAGCGCTCGGGAAGATACCTTCGCGCTCGTTTTGGCGAACCCGACGGTTTGCAGAATTTTCTTCGCAGCGACGGCAGCGACAATCTCGTGCATTGAGATTTCAATATTAAGATTTCTGCGCGCACAGCAGCAGATAAATCAGTGGAAAGCTTGGTTTCTCTCGGACCAGAACAAATCTGGCTTCTTGGCCACAGTCAGCGCCGTCCAGGTCCCACAGCATATGGCCCGAAATCCGACCTACAACAAATATGTTCTCGTCTTCGATCGTGGAGCAGAATACGCGGGCAACGAAGATCGTAGGCGGCTTGTGAAGGCCGCCGAAACTGACGATTTCAAGATCATCACGTTCGACAGTCTTGCGGAGGGTCTCAGCCAAAAACAAGAGCTCACAGTTGGTAGTCGGCATAATCAATTCATCGATATCCTTGCCGACGAGATCACGGATGCGGGGATGTATGCGTGGATGGAGCCGACGCAGCTTCGCGTGAGCAAAGCGCTCCACGAAAGGCTGAGAAAGGGTGGCTCCAATCACTTCGTCCTCGGCGATGATAGCCAGCGGCAAGAAGCGCTCAGCCGCGCCGCTTCGCTGGTCCGGGTTCGGCCTAACTGATCTTCGTTCCGGACAGCGTCGAAACAGCAGGCCGGCGAGCCGATCATGACCTTTCGTTGTAGAGGGTCGCCTGAAACGGCCAGGCTCGAAATCGGCTTCCTGTAACTTATTGAAATGCAGCGGTTTTTTGTTGGTGCCTCGTGGGAGCCTGGAAACGCCGAATGGCCGCCCCGCGTTCTCCCCAAAAAATATGCGTCGTTCCGGCAGCGTGGGCTAGAGTTGCGCGCGGGCAATGTGCGTAATCCAGAGTTGAATACTGGAACCGCTATGGGTTGGGGGGAAGAGTGTCATTCGCGGATTGGTGTGAACAACAGGAAGAGGCTGTTGGCGACCACAATCTCACAGTCCTGACGAGCTTAGCCGCAGGCCGCGAAGTCGGCCGGGATGCGACCGCGCTTTGTGTACCGACGCACTACGCATCCGAGGAACGCATCGCGGATCTACTTCAGCGTCTCGGTAAAACGGCGTCAGCTACGTTCATCAAGCAAAAACTTCCGGAAGGCTCCCGTATCCGATCCGGCGACCTCGGCGAAATACTGGCCACGGAATACGTCGCCGAAAAGATGACATTCACGGTGCCCATCAAGCGCTTGCGATGGAAGGACCATCGCGAGATGGCAATGCGCGGTGACGATGTACTGGCAGTCCGCATCCCAGACGATGGCAACCCTCTCGACTTTCTCAAGGCAGAATCAAAAAGCCGTGCGCAGCTTCAAACAGATGTCGTCGCATCAGCCAGAACATCCTTGAATGCCGACGGAGGCCTGCCATCACCCCACGCTCTGGCGTTCGTTGCTGACCGCTTGCGCGAACTAGGGCAAGTCGAACTCTCCAATAAGATCGATGACGCCCAGCTCGCCGATGGGATTCTTCCCGATCAAGTCTGCCATCTATTGTTCGTATTCACGGGCAACGACCCGACGAATTTTCTTCGCACAGATCTCCAGCAGTACGCCGGTACGATGGAGCAATTTAGCGTAGGCCTGAGAATTGCCGACCACGCACAGTTCATTGAGGACGTTTACGAGAAGGTGATTGCCGATGGCGACAACGGTTGAGGAGCTGCAAAACAGTATCCGCCAAGCCGTCGGCCCCGGCTTCCGCGCCCGATTGATCGACCGCGGCGAAGCCAGGTCTATGATTTGGCGAGACGGCGTCCTTCCGCCCGGCTCCCCGGCATTCGCTCAAACACTGTCGTATGACCTGCTGTCCTATGCCTATTCGCTGCTTGGGATGGGTTTGCGCCTGAAGGAAGCTGGCGGTGATCAAGTGATCGCGCGCCAGGCATTCGAATACGCAGGCATGGCCCTCGAAAGCGTTCTTCTTAAAGGCGAGCGTGCCGATGACACGCGCAGTTTTCACTACATCGTGGCCGCCGGCGCATATCATCTGGGCCGGTTCTCCGCGCGCGCCTTCTCGCTTTTGTCACACGGACAGCGCGATGCTTCGTTCTCTCCAATAGAGCGTTGCCTGGCCAGCCTCGTCCTTCGGGACTTGGCTACGCTGGAATCTGAAATTCTTGCGTGGCGCGTTGAAGGCCCCGGCGCGGATGCCAGCATAGCGCAGTTTCTCCAAGATGGCTGGGATGCCGCAACAGAAGGCGAGCCGCCAGATCCAGAAAACGGCTCTTACGTTGTCGATGCCCTTGGCGCAGCTATTATCGATAATTTCCTTGCCGGGATGGGTCTTTTCTTATTCGCTGTGGAACGTGGGGAACAAGAATATATCGCCCAGGCCGTTGAGCGCCTTCGGGTCGGCCTTCGAGTGTGCGCTGAGGTAAATCTACTGCCTCAATGGTGGACATACCGCCTTGCTATAAACATCATCGACGACCTGTGGTCATCCAGTTTCCATGCACGTCTCCCGTTGCTGCCGAACACACCGGATGAGGTGCGCTGGGCGGATCTGAGAAAGCTGTTCATTTCTCTTTTATATCGGCGACCGCGCTCCGAAATAGACCTCTGGCCGTCGCAGATTGATGCCGCGGCAAAAGCCGTAAACGAGGGCAACGATTTGGTCGTCTCCCTTCCGACGAGCGCGGGAAAAACGCGCATCGCCGAGCTCTGTATTCTCCGCTGTCTGGCTGCCGAGAAGCGCGTTGTGTTTGTGACACCGCTTCGCGCCCTATCGGCTCAGACCGAAAATACCCTCCACCGCACCTTCGGACCATTGGGCAAGACCATCTCAACCCTCTATGGAAGCATTGGCACGAGTGTTTTTGAGACGGATGCGCTGGGCTCGCGAAACATCGTGGTGGCCACACCGGAGAAGCTTGACTTTGCCCTGCGAAATCAGCCGTCGCTACTCGACGATGTCGGCCTCGTCATTCTCGATGAAGGACATATGATAGGACTAGGCGAGCGCGAGGTGCGTTACGAGGTTCAAATCCAGCGACTCTTGAAACGTCCCGACGCTGGCAATCGACGTATCGTTTGCCTATCCGCCATCTTACCTGAAGGCGACCAGCTTGACGATTTTGTCGCTTGGCTCGGCAACGATGACGATCAAAGCGTCATCAAGAGCGCGTGGCGGCCGACACGGCTCCGATTTGGCGAAATTATATGGTCGGCAAATCGCGCCCGTATGAATATCCATGTCGGCAATGAGAATCCCTTTGTTCCCGGCTTTTTCTCATCGAAAGCTCCCACACGAGGGCAGCGGCGAAAACTGTTTCCGTCCGATCACCGGGAACTGGTTCTAGCCACCACGTGGCGGCTTACAGATGATGGACAAACCGTCCTGATTTACTGCCCGGAACGCCGGTCGGTTGAGCCCTATGCGTCGGCGATAGTAAAGCTGCACGGGTACGGTCTGTTACCCTCGCTGCTGGGTCCGAATGAGGCAAGCATTGCTGTTGCTCTCGCTATCGGTGCGGAATGGCTGGGCGAGGACCACGATATCCTGTCATGCCTCAAACTTGGTGTAGCAATCCACCACGGCGCACTTCCGACGCCGTTCCGGAAAGAAGTTGAAAAGCTTCTGCGTGACGGCATTCTCAGGGTTACGGTATCATCACCGACGCTTGCGCAAGGCCTCAATCTCTCTGCCACAACGATTGTGATGCACGGCATCATCCGGAACAGGCAGCCTATCGAAGTCTCCGAGTTCCGCAACGTCATCGGGCGAGCCGGAAGGGCTTTCGTCGATGTGGACGGGCTGGTCCTCTTTCCATTTTTCGAGCCGAATGCACAACGATCCGCACAATGGGAAACGCTAAAGGCGGGCGACCAGGGCCGCGAGATGGAAAGCGGCCTGCTCCGCCTAATCATATCTCTCGTACAACGCATGTACTCAAGTCTAGGTGGCGACCTTGCCCAGTTGCTCGAATACATCCTCAACAACGCTCAGGTCTGGGAGTTTCCCGCCGTTACTGGCGAGTCTACTGAGCGCAGGGACGCAGCGCTACGCGACTGGCAACAGTATCTAACGACGCTTGATTCAGCCATCTTGAGTCTCATCGGCGAAAACGAAGTGCCCGATGACGAGGTCTCTGCCCAGCTCGACGCTATCTTAAGCTCTTCGTTGTGGGAACGGCGGCTCACTCGACGACCCCAAGAGATTCAGCATATTTTTAAGAGCGCTCTCTTAAGCCGCTCCAAGTTCCTTTGGCAAAACGCCACATCGATCCAGCGTCGCGCTTATTTCTTAGCGGGCGTGGGATACGAGACCGGCAAAAAGCTGGACGAAATTGCTCCAAATGCCAATGAGCTACTATTGCAAGCGAACGGGGCGGTTCTCACGGGTGACAATGAGCAGGCCATAACGGCGATTACGGCACTTGCAGAACTGCTTTTCGAGATTTTGCCATTCAAACCCAATGTGCAGCCGGCTAATTGGCGCGACATTCTCCGCGCATGGCTCCTGGGCGAGCCTGTCGCGGCGTTGGCGAAAAATGACGAGGATGTCCTCCGCTTTGTCGAAGATGCCTTGATCTACCGATTGCCGTGGGGGATGGAGGCCATTCGTGTTCGTGCCCTCGCTTGCGGCGACCAGTTTGAGGACGGAACGGATCTTGATGACTATGAACTCAGCCTTGCGGTGCCAGCGATTGAGACGGGCACGCTGAATAGGTCGGCAGCCATTCTGATGCAGGCCGGATTTACCTCTCGCCTTGCAGCGATAAAGGCCATCTCCGCTACTGACGCTGATTTCGATACATCCGAGGGTCTTAGAGAGTGGCTTCGGTCAGACGAAGTGGCTGCTCTTTCAGCGGATGTCGAATGGCCAACCGAGACCAGCCATGCCATTTGGATGAGCTTTCTATCGAGTTACGTTCCGCAAGACCGCACCGAATGGAAATCGTGGACCTATTCGGATAGCGCAAACTGGGTGGATATCAACAATCGCCCTCCAGCCGGAAGCGCTGTTCGCATTGTGAATGCCCAGGACGGCGATACATTTCAAATACTCTCCCCAGACCATGAACTATTGGGGTCGCTGGCCAGCCCTCTTCATGCGGAAAGGAAGGGTCTGCTGCGCGCCTCTGTAAATGGAGATCGCACGAGGATTGAGATGTCGTATGTCGGTCCATCCGACCTCGTACCCAGCCAGTTGGGATAGGACTTTCAGATATGTCCTCGGCGACGGACTTCGAGAAAATCTTCCAACGGCTCATGAAGCTGGACAATCTCGCCCGTTACGCAGATGCCCGGGCCATGGAGGCGCTCGGTTCTCTCATTGATCTGTCTTCGGATTTGGGCCGGGGTGATGGGCTTGATAAGGCGCTGGCGTGGTGCGACGAGCTGGAACAGCGGCCGCTGAAAGGCACGGATATTCCAACCCTCGATTACTTCCGCGCAAATGCATGGCATGCACGGCAACGCACGAAACATCGGGACCCCAATATCGCCTGGAGTTGGGATCAGCCCGAAGCGCTTGAGCAGATACGGTTCCTGCGCAGGGCCACTCGCCATCCGGGCTTCGAGAATCTCGACGCGGTGCGCCGGGCCCAGATCTTCACGAATCTCGCCAATCTCCTGAACTCGCTGGGGCGCTTTGTCGAAGCTGTCCCCATGTGGAGCCGCGCTCTTTCGGTCAATCCCCGATTTGGAATGGCGCTTGGAAATCGCGGTCTTGGCCTATCTGAATATGGAAGACGCCTCTATGACGACGGCCATACGGATGTCTTCCTGCTCTTTGCACATAAAGACCTCATTGCTGCACTTTCTCCAGACGCAGATTATGCCGGCTATCCTGACGACGACGCCAAGGCCGCCTGTGCACAAAAACAAAAGCAAATCGAGCGCCTTATCGATTGCGCAGCCGTCCAGAAGTCGTTGCACATGGATGGCTATTCTTTGGGCGACAGCCCTGAGGAGCAGAACTATCGCCGATGGGTGCTGGACAACGGACTATTCCTAAACCCGCTCAACGATCTTGGACGGCATTCAATCAGCGCCGAGGAGATATTCGGCCTTCCAAGCTTCACAACAAAGATAGACGAGCCGCCAACGCTCATCGGCCTCTTCAATCAAATGAAGCAGGAATACATATCCGCCCGGTGGATGCTCTATGACGGCATGGAGGCTGACACGCCGCATTTCGCGGATCGAGGCGTGACGCTTCCCAACACGCTTGACTATCCGAGCTACTCCATTGCCGTTGAGAAAGTGAAGGCGGCCTTCCGCATCGCTTATTCGCTATTCGACAAAATAGCGTTCTTCCTCAACGACTATGCAAAACTCCGCGTCAATCCAAGGCAGATCTATTTCAAGACAATCTGGTACGACAATCAGGATTGGAAGCGCGGCATCCGCAAGGAGTTTCTGAACTCCCGGAATTGGCCGTTGTGTGGGCTCTACTGGCTTTCCAGGGACCTCTTCGATGCGGAGCTGCAAGCGACTGCCGAACCCGACGCGCAAGAGCTTTACATTATTCGGAATTGCCTCGAACACAGCTACCTCAAGGTCCATGAAATCTTGCTGCCGCCCACAGGTCCATCGGATTTGTTTCTCGATAGGCTCGCATTCTCCGTGCAACGGGAGGAATTTTTCAGGAGGACTCTTCGGGTGCTAAAATTGGCGCGCGCCGCGCTCATTTATCTTTCATTGGGCATGCATCATGAGGAATTGCAGCGCCCGCCTTCCAAGAACGGGCTTGTTGCCCCCATGGTACTAGGCCTTTGGGAGGATGAGTGGAAATTCTAGCAATTACGCTCGTCGCAATCGGTGACGACGTTTCTTGCAATGACGCAGACATTCGCCAGCGCATTGCCACAAGCAAACGAGGAAAGCGCACCACTCAGTATATCGCCTATCGGGACGGTTCCGAGATCGGCTTCGTCGCGCTCGACGATATTGCGGAGCTTGGCTGTCTTGTCCTTTACGAACTATTCGTTCCCAGCAGACTCCGCGGCTCTGGCCTCGGCGCGCAGCTACTCGATAAGGTTGAGGCTATTGCCCGCACGGAAGGTTACGAGCGCGTGACACTTTATCCACGCCCGCTCGAGCCCGGATTCCCGGAGGAGCGCCTCATCGCGTGGTACCGACGTCACGGGTACACTACCCGGTCTGACAGCCCAACCGATTTGGAGAAGACGATATAGACTGGCTGACGAGCGGAAGCGTGCTTCCTGCTCAGCCTCCTGTGATTTTCCCTGCGCTGAAATCGAAATTTATCGGACACCAGCTTTTGTGGTGCTCATCACCGACAGCCAAGTAGATCTCCGACAGTGCCCATGCCGGCACAGCCACAATCTCAAAGAACGCTCCTGTTTCAATACCCCCATCGAAGCCCGCCGCAGAACCGAACTGCGCCGTCATCATGACAAAGCAGGCGCTCACTGCGGCAAAGCAATGCGCCAACGTTGCTCTCTCAAAGCTGTTCTCTCGATCATGCTTTACCGCGTTGTACGCGTCGTACCACTCCAGATCCTGACTGGGCCTCCCGTTGTAGCCCCAGCCGCCAAATGGACCAACAGGTGAAAGCCAGGGGAAATTGGAGAATGATACCTCGTATTGGTCGAGCTTCATCGCGGATCGCAGATTCACGTAGTCGCGCGTATCATATCGGTCTCTTAGATATCCGTTAGCGGAGAGAACGCCGCGCCAATGCATCTCTACCTCGGTGCACGCGAGAATCAGAAGATTCCTGATATCGTGCCCGTATGTTTTCAGCGTTCCCTCGCTTGGATGAACGGTTTGGCAAATCCGATCAAGCTGCCGGGTAAGTGCTTTCGTTTGCCCGCGCGCGGTTGCGATGAAGGCTAAATCGCCCTCAACACCGGGATTGAAGCCGATAGGAGCGCTTGACCATTCATTCGTTGGCCGCGCCATCCGAGGGAAGAACTCTCCCGGCTTCAAGGGGCTCTTGTGAAATGGGCTTTGGCCGTCTGCCGCAAACCAACTCGTGGCCTGACGCTTGACAGCATCCAATATCGGTTCGCCCGGCTCGGCCTTGAAGTATGTTCCAGCGCCGGTTTCGGGATTAGTTACGCCCAGGCACGTCGCCGACACATCATCAATTCTCCAAACCTGCAACGGCATCGCGTCGCTTGCACGTACATAATAGCTCATAATGCACCTATCTCGTCAGACAACATGGAGAACGGACCGGCACAACTCTTGTTCGCTCGCAGGCCTGGTGCTTGCCGGTGGGCGTGCAATCGTATGAAGGATACGACGTAGCATTTTTTCCAAGCAAGCGATTGGTTGCCGATGCGCCTGAAACTCCGCTCTTCTCTCCAGCTTCTCAAACCCAAGACGGAGAGCAAAACGGCGGTTACGCCGGCATGACCGTGACAACGACCAAAGCAAACTCCTCCTGACCCAGCCGGAGGACTTCGACGCCCTGCTGGCATCGCCGACCCGGCAGACACCACTGCCGCCCCGCGGCGGTGCTGGCTCCTCCAAGCCTCGACGGGCCCGGTGTAACGCACGCGTACCACTGACACCGACACAAACCTATGCTTCAACGGAGACGACTAGTCTTCGCCAGACCGAGGACCGGCCGGGGCGGCTCGAATTACACGGGCCCGGCCTTGCAAGGGACAAACCTCTCCCTCGCGGCGCTTGTGCATAAGCGCCCGGCCGGACGGCTTAGGCACGAAAGATCGCGCGGTAATGGACCGACCCGTTCTGACATCATTCAGGCGGTACTATTTCTGCGGAATACTATTTTTCGTGGACTGTCCTCTAGTGTTTGGAATTGGGCCCAAGCCATCTCCGCGGACAGGCCGTCCCGGTCGGCAATCAAATGGCGGGTGTAGCTGTTGTGGCCGAACTGACCGACGAAATACCGATTTATCCCCCGTGATACGTCTGGCTCGTTCTCGAAGTTCGCGAAAGCATCATCAAAATCACCGAGGACAAGGCTAACCATTGTCGTCGGCGTCAAAGTCAAGATGTACTGAAAGGGCGTCATTCCGGGCAACGGCAGCCAAAGCCTCGGGTCTGGTGGCGCGGGGATCACTAATACGGGCGTGCTCGATGAGCGAAGCCGAATCTTCGACCGCATAATCATGATCCCTGATCCACGAAAGTTCTGCTCCGTCCACTCAAGTGACGACGCCATATTGGTGAAGAACTCTTTCGCCAATTCGGGGGCGGATCGCATCTCCGAATACTGGATGCGTTCTTGGTCCGAGAAGGGAATAGCGCTGGCTGGCGACGCCGCAAGTTTCGCGAGCTCCATATTGGTTGCATGGTAGTGGGGAGTTCGCGCTTCCAAGTGCCGGATGAGCGCGTAGAGAATCGCTTTGTCGGATCGATCCAGCGCTTCGGTTCGCCCGCTTGCAATCTTTGCCCATGTATCGCTTCGAGATATCGGCGTTTCGATGCGGCTGTTGATCCTGCTCTCAACCGATACAGGTGTCTTTCCCTGCATGAAGACGTAGAGGTCACGCTCAAATCCGAGACTCTCGATTGACCGCTCCGCCCAAACCGCAAAATCGCCGTTCTTTGCAACGGTCGTTATCTTCCGCTTCTCGGCGTCTGTCGCGAAATTTCGGAGGAAAAATTGCGGAACGTAATGGTGATCGCGCGGCTCGTTCATCTGGCTCGTTGTCCTACGGCGATAAAATAGGTTGGCGTCTCCAAAAGAGCGAGCAAGCGAATGCGAACTGCAACAACGTCCTTCGACGGACCTTGATGAGGGAGTAGCGCCAGCTCGTGAAGTCCTTCGCCCGCCGGCTCAGTATCCTGGACCCCTCCGATAAATTGCACACTATTTGTTGTCTCTTCTCTCAAAATGATCGGCAGAAGAAATGGTTGAAAAGCTCCAACGCCCATCTCGGCAACAGCAAATGCGTGGGCGATCTTCGCCAGCAAGCGAAAGAACGGTGGCGCGATGAAGTGGGCCTGCGGCTCGATATAGGCGACGCCTAAGTGGCGAGCGAGCTTCTCCAGATGGGGCATGATGCCATCCCGAAAGGACGCAGCTCTAATCCAAAGCGTCTTCACCTTGGCGCCACGCTCGCCTTCCGTGACATTCCCGGTCAACTCATCCGGCATAGCTAGATTGGGAAACAGGATAAGAAACGGGTAGATCTCCTGCGCCACCTCAATGAAGGAAAAGTCAGCATCCGGAGTGAGTTTAACTTTCAGGGGCAGCTTCTCGGGCCTTTGCTTCTTTCGGCGCGAGGGCATCGAATAATACATTCGCAGCGGTCCAAGCATGGCGCGAAGCACAACCCCCTCAAATGTGGCTGTGATGGCTGCGCAAGGTCGGCAACTCGCTTTCGGCAATAGCCAGCGGCCGCCAAGCCCCAGTGGAACAATATGCTCGTCCGTAAGAGCATCTTCGCAACCGCAGTAGATACAACGGTTCTCCGGTGGATACCTCCGGTCAGAATGAAGCGGCAATTGAAACATCAGCCATCTTAGCTGACGGGACCTGATTCGCACTCATTCGGTGCTGGGCCGCATGCCGCGGCAGCACATGCCCAGCGGGCGGCGGACTTCCTGCGGCAATGTACCCCGCCTAACGGCGGGGTTTCCTCTTCGTTTTCTTTGCCTTCTTTGGCACTGGCCGTGCAGCTCCTTTTGCGCGCTTCGGCTCTACCTTGGACTTGGCCTTTGACTTAGCCTTGGGCTTCTTGGCTGTTGCCGCGCGTGCTGGTCGTGAAGCGCCGCTCTTCCTAGTCGAGCCCTTCTTCTTCCCGCCCGATGCGGATGACGGCTTTTTCGCGCGAGCTGGTGGCATCGGCACGCCGGGTTCATCATAGAACCTTTCGAGCTGCTCGCCTCTTGGCTGTTCACGCTCCACAAAATTCTTGCGATCGAATTTGCTATTAGCCAGCCAATAGATGGACGTAAAGCTCTTTGAGCCGCCCCAACCCTCGCGGTGCTTTCTTCCGCCGTGCGCTTCCTTCTCCCCGGCGATAATCCAGACGGCTTCAAGCCCCTCGCGTGCGAGGAACGACAGAAACGCATCGCGGTCCACCAGAGCGGCACCAGGTCCCGCTTCATGCGTTGACGGATCGAAAAAGAGTATCTTACCCGCGTCATCCGAATATGAGAGGTCCCGCCCGTTTGAAAGGTGCATCTTAAGCCCGGCAATGAGCCCCGGTGCAGGCACGCTGAAGCTGAAGGATTCCTCGATTGAATAGTCGTGACCACTGCGCTCAGCGAGATAGTCTGTAACCGTAGGCTGAATCTCGACGACCAATCCATTCCAATCTTCAGGGCTCATCCACACGGAAACATCATGATACAGCGGATGCCAGGGGTATTCGCCGATATACCCGTCCGACGACTTGTCCAGTTCAGGAAGATCGGAATGCCTTCTAAACAGTTTTCCTGACAATTCCTGCACAACCTTGCTGCGATCCGCGGCGCGCACCAGAAAACAGCGAATCTCAAACGCCGTCTGCCGATCGAGCATTCGCTCACCTTCTCGCATGACCCAGCAATTCCAGCGTTCGAACTCATCGACAACGAGCCATGCCCGACCCGTCTTCGGATCCGTCACGCTCAGCAATGACGCGTCATTCACCATATCTTCCGGCGTATCGAGCCACGCGAGACGCGACTGTGGCGACATCGCGCGGAGGTTCACCTGAGCCGGCATCCACCATGTCCGGTCGCTCTGCCGGGCTTCCTTAGGGGTCTTTGTGACAAAAAGGGAGGGATCGATATCACGTCGGCTCACTTGCCATGGCCCCTGAAAGATACGCAGCCCGTCGTCGCGACTCGACCCAACGAAGCAAAAGTTATCGCCTAAACGAGCCAGAAACTCGTGAAAGGCTATCCATTGATACTTTTTCCCAATGCGCTCGATCCGATGATTCGTCCTGTCTCTGTTCCCGTAATTCCGGTCAAATTCTCCGAACAGTTCCGGAGTCCAGCCGAAATCGTGGGCACGCTTGCAAACCCAACGCCGCGCCCGCATCCGGTCAAAGGATGGTGGCCAGGTGTAGTAACGCTTTGCGCCGCGCAAATCGTTGCGAACAACATGGCGAGCCCGGTTATTGTACTCCAGCCATTCGGCCTCACCCAAAGTGGCCCGCAACCGCGCTTCCGCTTCATCGACGGCTTGCTCGAACCGGCTCACATCCTCTTCTTCAAAATCTCCGTCGTCTTCGACTTCATCCTTTTCCTGCTCTGAGTCATCGACGGTCAGGAACTTGAACCTGAAAGGACCTATGGGCCCCTGATTGGCCCGCCACGCATCGCAGGCTACGATGAGTTCGCTGAGACGCGCTTCCGCATTCGGGATCCGGCCAACCACATCGCTGATCCAATTGCGATAGATTTGCTCCTGGCTCTGCTCAATGAGGGTGATTGGAAACGCGCTGAACTTTCCGACCGGGCCGTCAATGACATAGCGTGCGAAATCGCCGTCGTTCACGCTGGAGTTCACAATATCATCGCGAAAGCTCTTTCCTGGGGCATATTCCTGCACATAGGTCGCAATGACGGCATCCGCCACATCCTCAATGCCCGATGGGCTGAGATACGGAGGCCGCGCCCGTGTTAGATCGACGCCTGCCGGCAAAACACCCCTCATATGGGCAAGCTCGATAATTCCACGTGCATGGTCACGGATAAGGACATGGGCAAGCGCTTCATCGCGGTCGAACACGCAACGATACGCCGCCTCCGCCAGCTCACCCAACCCGTCCTTCGCCATTCCCTGCAAGGCGGCTCCGTAGGCGGCAGCCATGACACGATCGAGGATATAGGGATCGTCGATGTCTTGAAAACGACGAACAAGGCCGGCAGCCACTGTCAGCCGCGTCGCAAGCAACGCCGCCAGCGCCTTCGTAGCCCGGTCCCGGATAAGACGGTGGCTTGTCGTAAACAGCCAGCTCAACGCGATGGCGGCAAGTTCGGCGCGTTTCTCTTCGATTGCTTCAAAGCCGTTCTGGAGAGTCCAGCTAATCAAGGTCTCGATGGGGCTGTCCTCTTCGTCGCCCTCCTGAGCAACATATATAGACCAAGTCTTGTCCCGCTGCGGCATCGCCCGCTTGACAAGTCTTCCGTGCAAATATTCAGCATTAAACGCATTATCCGGCTCGCTCGCGACGGCAAGCAGCGTGCGCATGGCCTCGTTACGGCCCGAGGAGCGCGAAGCGTCCTTCAACAAATCAAGGGTTCGCTGCGTGAATGCACGCTGCTCGCGCCAAAGCACACTGCCAACAAACACGCGCAGCAGGAGCAGCCTGTTCCGCGGCTTGGGCATGGCGTCCGGGAGTTCGAGCCCGCAGCGCTCCGGCAACTGGACCGCCATCGCTTCCAGAACGCCCGCATGCTCGTAGGCCTTTTCGCCTTCGAGGTAGGCCTCCAGCGGAGTGCCCGGCAAAAACGAATCCTTCGGCACCGATACATCAAGATGCTTGTCAAGAAGCTGGCGCGCAATTCGATGGTCGCTATACCGCTCGAACGAAAAGCGCACGATGGGGACGATAGCCCCATCATCTCCCGTCACGGGTTCATCCGCCAAGACTCCTTCGCTCACCAGCCTGGCGAGCAGACTTCGTTCAAACACGCCATGCGCCGGAGCGATGGCCTCCATGAGCGCATCGGCCTTATCGTATTCGAGGAAGCCGCGCTCCCCCTCATCGAAAGCGGCCGCAAGCGACTCCAGCGCTTTGGCGACCCTGCCAAGCTTATGGTCGAGCCCGAGCTGCCGTTCGACGGATTTTGCAACGGCTTCCGAGTAGAAGCCGAAGATCTCCGTTACCCCGCGCATGCCGCGTGGAAATTCCTGAAGTTGTTCCTTTTCGAGATAGTCACAACAGGTCTTGAGAAAGAGCGGGTTCTCAAATTCCGGGATGAGGTTCGGTGCCGCCATGCGCACAATGCCGCGCTTATCAAGATAGTAGCGGGCGGCCTCTGCCGCGCGGCCGGCAAATCCCACATGCTCGACTTGAGTCAAATCGGGCCCAGGGCCCGCCGGCAGGATGTACGGCAAATAAGTCGAGCGACACGACAAGGCGAGGGCGACGCGCGGGAAATCCTCGATGGTCTTGAGAAATGCGGCCAGCCGGTGTGACCAGATGGCGATTCCATGCCGCTCGTTGATGGCGTCGACAAAAATGACGGCCCGGGTACCTGCCGCCTGCGCTGCGGCGTCGAGGGCGCCGAGAAATTTCTCTACAGAGATTTGCAGATCAAGCTGCTTGATGATTTGCGCCCACGGGTCGTCATCAATCAGCGTGCCGCCGAGTATAAGAAGCGACGGGCGGCCATTCGCGACCTGATGATCGACGGCATCTCCGAACAGATGTGACTTGCCGATGCCGGCCGGCCCTGTCACCAACGCCCATCGGCCGTTCACCAGGCGCCAGCTATCACCGGCCACCCCTTCGATGATGGTGTCCAACGCCTCCTCGAGCCCGCGCATGGCGTGATACAGGTAGCGCGCGTCATCGTCGCGTTTCGAAGGCGGCGGATTGAGATTGCGAACGGCCCGCATGACTTGGCCAGCCGCAACAAGGGCATCGCTCCCCAGCGACTGAAGGCGATCAATGGGAAATACATAGGCGGGATCATCAGGCGTCGCCGACAATAGTGAGCTGAGCGCGCTCGTCGTGGCCTCAACCGCCGTGATTTCGGCAGCCAGTACCGTGTCCGCGTTCAGCCGCTTCAGACGATCGATGACATCGTGACGCGCCTCTTCCAGTTTCTCACCCCATGCTTGCACCTCGCTAAGGAGGGCCGGGTCGCGGCACAGGCCGAGGATGGTACGGCGGATCGGCAATTCGACGTTCGTTTCGGGAGTATAGCGCTGGCCGAGGCTAACGCGTGCCCGCTCAAAGCGGCTCACGAACCATGCGGAAGTTAGAAAGGTCTCATCGAACCAGAAAGCCGCCCTACCGGAATAGAGCGGATTGTCGCGGCCCAACCGCTCCACAAGCTCGGAATGTCCCCACAGTTCGATGACGAGCTTGCGCTTTGCTTTGGTTGCGGCAGTCGTCCATTTCTTGACCCAGGCCTGCCAGCGCGAAAGCTGGGTTTTGGCTTTGCCGGTGCGCTGGTCAAACAGATCGAACGGTATGCAGACAATGTACCGGTTAAGTCGCGGATGCTTGGCCAGCGCCCGCTTGATGGACTTGTCGAGCTGCGCAACCTGACCTGCGTCAAATTTAAAGAAATACTTTGTCTGCCAGCCCGTCTCCGAGCCGTCACCGTGCCGCATGAAACACTCGACACCTGCGTCCGCTCCGACGCCCTTCCGGTAGAAAACGTCACCGGATACCCGGGGCTCCAGCGCAGCAAGCTGTGAGCACAATTCCTCGAAGGCGTAATTTTGGGACCCTCCGAAGGAGCGAATGCGCTGGAAGTCGAGATTGACTGCTGCCACCTGGGCGCCTCGATTAATTGAAATGATGGGGGCGTAAAATTGGGGATACGCGTACCGCCTTGGGGAAGGCCCAAGATTGCGCGACAATACTAGATTCGACTGTATTCAATCCACGGTTGGATACTTGCCGATGTTAGGGAAGAGCGGCAACGGCTCCATCTCGTTCGACATCTTGGCTCGGACAAATGCCTCTTGCGACTGGTCGCCGGCCCATACGAACCGCCTTGCGCGCCCGGTGACAAACTCGTTTACGCGATCGACCAGATCAGGTGGCTTTTGGGCACCTACCAACGCAATGGAGTTCTGCTGGTTTGCGGCAAGAAATAGCTTGGTCGGGCCAATCGGAATGAATATCACCCCGTCAGGCCCACCAAGATTGTGAATGCAGACTGGTCGGTCGGACGTGACGAAACGCCTCGGCGACCCCGAAGCATCGATGACTGCCCACTGCATTTTGTTCATATGCGTGATGAGCGTTTCATTGTCGAAGTTCTTGATGATGAGATTGACGCGCATCTTCGCCGCGGTGAACGGGTCGACAGTAGCAAGATATTCGTCGAAGGTTGCCGGCGCTTCTGGCGGCTTGATTTTTTCCCACTCAGACTGGAACGCGGCGCCGCTTCCGTCCCAAATTGCTTTAGCTGCGGCGCGCAGCTCAGGCATCGCATGCGGATGCCGGAAGTGCACCCCGAAGACGAAGCGCGACCACGCGTTTATGAGTTCATTGGTCCACGGCAAGCCGTTTCCGATATGAATATCGAGGGCGTCGGCCGCCGTGCGGTCCAAGTAGTTGAAAAACACCGTTTCAAGGTACTGGCGCTGCTCCGGTGGCAGATCGGCAAACTCGTAGAGATCGGTCTCGAACCCGGTTGCCCGCGGCCCGACAGGCTTCGCGATGAGCTTGCCGTTCTTCAGGCTGTACTCAACCAGCTTGCCGTTGGCGCCGGTCCACTGGGATAAATAGAACGCAGGAATAAAATGATGGTCGCGCGGCTCACTCATAGTGAGTCGCATAGTAGGGCGCGGCAGCGATATTGCCAACGATCCTCCCGCAACTGCTCACCATGAGTGAGCGGCCCGCCCGGCAATGCGGCCGCACGGCCGTGGCCCGCACGAAGCTGCCCGAGGGGCAGCTTCCGACAACAGCGGCGGATTTGCGGTCGGTAGGGATCTAAACCTGCCGCAACGTTGGGAACGACAGCACCTTGTTCTGCAGGCTGCCGGCAGGCAGCGAGCAGAGCGACTCTACATCGCTCGCATTGAGGAGCACATCTTCTGCGATCTCAGTGGGCAGCTTGATATTGTTTTCGATCAGCATCCGCGCGGCCGAGCCGAGAACCGTCGGCTTCGACAGCGCAAAAGCGTTGTCGAGCGGTTCTCGCTTGCGGATGCCGCGGGCGTTCATTTGCTTCCACATGTACTTGACCTGGTCCGGGTTCAGTATCCCGAGATCCTTGCATCGGTAGATCATAGCCGCCACCGCCACGCGCCATCGGCCCTTGAGGGATAGGAAGTAGTCGATGGTGGTATTCGCGATTTCCCGCGCGAACGTTCGGCGCGGCAGGAGCAAGGCACCGGCGAACCGGTTGGCCTGGTTCTCAAGCCGGTCCAGGTTGCGACTGTTTACCTCGACAGCGTTGTGCAGGACGAGGTGGCCGAGCTCGTGTGCCATGTTGAAGAGTTTGCGCGAGTTACTCTGTTGGTCGGCGGCGTAGAGCACGTATGGTCTTCCACCCTGCCAGCGGGAGACGGCATCCATGTCCTCGCAGCGCACCGGCTCCTCGATCACGATGACGCCGTGGTATTCGAGCAGCGGAGCCAGATCGGTGATCGGACCGAAGCCGACGTTCCAGAACTCGCGCATTTGATCGGCGATCTCCTCGATCCGCTCGTTGCCATCGCGTTCGTAGTCGAACTCGATAGCGGGCAAGTGCACTGGCGGCAGCTCGACGTATTCCGCGAGGGACTCTGCGATGTAGAACGCCCATTCCAGCCGACGGCCGATCCGCAGGCGGTCGGGCCGCTGCATGCGCTTCAGGCTGCGCCACGTCGGCGTCAGGAAGCGCTCGGCGGTGTGTTTGCGCGGCGTTATGAAGAAACCCGGTGGCTGCCGGGTGATGGCGATGATCTTGCTGAACACGTCGCCGCGCGGTGCGAAGGCGCCAGTCTCATAGGTGCCAACGGACTGGCGGCTCACGCCGATCGCGTCGGCGAACTGCTCGTCGGTCATGCCGACGGACTCGCGCGCCTCCCGAATCCTCTCGGGAATGATCCTCGCAGACATGGGCACGCCTTCAACGCTTGGTGTCGTCGCTCTTTTTCTTTTCGATTATCGAGACCACGTTGTCCTTAAGCTTCATCTTGGATTTCGGGTCGACCGCCGCGGGCCGTTTTGTGTCCTCCGACTTCTTCTGAATCACCACGGCCATCAGGTTGATACGGGCGAGCCACTCGTCAGCATTCGCTGACGGCGATTGCCAGAGTGCGTGCGACAGCCGGCCGTCCGGCGCCGCGCGGTACGTCAGCCATGTGTAGAGCTTCGGCGGTGCCAGGCGGATGATCCGCTCCTCCTCGGTCTCGAAGAAATTCGGCATGTTCGACGCCCTCGCGTCCTGACGGTTTGGCGTGTCTTCCGGAAACTTGGTCGGGTCCTCGGTGCGGACGATGTGCCCGTGGCAGTCGCCGCTGTAGATGTCGAGCCAGTGCCAGGTGCCGCGAGGCATCGGCGTCAGCATGCACTTAAATGGGAGGTCGCCGGCTTTGCACATCTCCTCGAAACGCATCAGAATGCCGGCGCGGCGGATCAGACCGCGCATGTCGTCGCCTACCTTTGACGAGAACATCGGGGTGCCTTTGATCACGTCGTCGCCGGCGGCGATGCCTTCGCGCAGGGCCCGGAGCGTGTTTGCGTAGCTGTCGTAGGGAAAAGCAGTATCCAGGCGTTGCTGAAAGGTCTTGGTCTGCATGATTGGTACGGCTTCCTCGTCCCCGACTCGCGCCAAGTAAATCACCCCTTTTGGCGTCCTGTGTCAAGTTTGGTGTCCCTTTTTCCATCAGTTTGCGGCGGGCAGGAGCCAAAGATCTGTAAAGATCAAGGACTTGGGCTGCCAAAGAACGATGTGCCGCCGTTTTCGCTGCTCTACGCCGAAACCTCCTGCAGCGGTGCACCGTGTTGCCACTCATCCGATTCGTAGCCCAAAACCGGCAAACACGAATCGCTGCTCAAGGGGGAGCCATGGCAGAAAAACGAAACATTCCGAGGCGGCTGTTCAAATACCGCGCGTTCAACAATCTCACACTCGATATGATCATCGCGGATAATCTCTTCTATGCCGATCCGAGCACGTTCAATGATCCGCTCGACTCTCGACCCTCGCTCAACATTGACCTTCCGGCTTCGGATCTGGAACGCGCACTACGGCAACTCCTCGAACGACGCGTGAGTGCGGAGATGAAAGCCGCGGCTCAGACAATCGGGTACCAGGGTCCGGAAGCCCTGGGTCACATCGATCGACTGAGCCGACAACGAGCCGATAAAGTCATTTCGGAAATCAGCTTCTATGCTACCGATCCCAGCTACGAAGTAGACGACCCTCTTCAGTTACTGCTTGGCAGCGATCTGGAGAAGGAACTGTTGCTGCAATACGACAAGGGCATTGTATCCTTGGGGCAGCGCGCCACCTGCCCGTTGATGTGGAGCCACTATGGCGATCAGCATCACGGTGTCTGCATCGGTTACTCGGTGCCGTCTGATGTGCTCGACGATCTCCATCAGGTTAAGTACGGCGGCACGCGGCTCGTCGATGCCAGCAAGGTCCTAGCGATGCTCGACGGCGACAAGGACGCTCGTCGTCAGGTTGACGAAGCCGTTCTGTTGCGGAAGGCAGCGAGTTGGCGATACGAGCAAGAATGGCGTTTGATTGGGCGGCGCGGGGTGCAGCGTTCCCCACTGGAGCTCGAAGAGGTCATCTTCGGAATGCGCTGCAAGGAAGCTGTAAAGTACGCTATCGTCACAGCGTTGGATGGCAGGCGACGTCCCGTTCGATTCTATGAAATGCGCGAACTCTACGGGACCTTCAATTTGAAGAAATATCCGCTGGAAGACGGAGAAATGAGAGCCTT
Source organism: Bradyrhizobium sp. Cp5.3 (assembly GCF_000426265.1). Lineage (NCBI taxonomy): Bacteria > Pseudomonadati > Pseudomonadota > Alphaproteobacteria > Hyphomicrobiales > Nitrobacteraceae > Bradyrhizobium > Bradyrhizobium sp. Cp5.3. The sequence continues at coordinate 58,981 of NZ_AUFA01000033.1, forward strand.
TTTTCCGCGGCGATCTCGTGACATCCATGAAGCGTTCCAATCCGCCATTGCAGCCCACGCGGTGAGGCAATCATCGTGATGGAGCTGCCATCGCTAAGCGCGTACGGGGCGAGGCTCAACCTACGTGCACATATCGATAGATATTACCCAGTCGCCAACCTAGCTATTGAGCGCGGCTATGCTCGGTTTGATCCCGTAACGGCCGGAATCGCTCTGCCGGCGACATGATCCGAAGGCTCGTTGTGGCCCGGGTTAGCGCGACGTACCAATCCTTTCTCGTCATCGAGTCCTCTGCGATGATGATCGCGCGCTCGAACTCCAAGCCTTTCACCAGCAATGTGCTACCGATGCTTCGGTTACCGAGGCGGCGTCCTGCATGCCGCATCCGATTTTGAACTTCCCAGATCGAAATGCTTAGCGTATCAAGTTGACGTGTGGCCTTCAATTGCAGGGCGGATCGCATCGCATAGAACATCTCACGACGATACAAGTAGACGCCGGGTCTGCCGTGGAGAGCTTGTAGGAGGGCGAGAATGCTCGCTTCCGAACCGCTGGAGATCACGGCGTCGGTGAGTGGGAAGAGCGAGCCGAACTTGGCCTGTCCCAGGCGTCGACCCTGCTGACGGGCTCCGAGCGCTTTGAGGAGCTCCGCCCTTTCGAGACCGGTCAGGCATTTTGACGCGAAGTCGACGATTGCTCTTGCTCGTGCCAACCCGGTCGCCCGATCGATCCCCTTGGCGGCGGCATAGAGGGTCTTGCAACTGATTGCTTCGAGGCTGCCAAAACCCTGCTTGGCAAGTTTTTGTGCCAGTGCGGAACGTCGGTTCTCGCTTGTGCTGTCGCCAATGACGATCAGGCTGCCTTGCACGGGGTCGCGCATGGAAGCGAGGCATTCCCCGACGACGGATCTCTGACGGTGTTGAGCTGGCGCGGGCAGGGAGGTCCAAGTTACACATCGTGGTCTTAATCGCAGGTCGAGATCATTGCCGTTCTCAAGCGCGATACGGACGCCCTGCAGCCACTCGGCCAATTCCAGATTTTCTGCGTTCTTCCAGCGCCACGGCGTCAGAAGCTCGGCCGAACGCTCAAACAGGGGAAATACATCGCTATCCCAGTCGACCGGTTGCTGATCTCTGAAGTCGAAGATCGCTTGCAATGGATCGCCGAACACGCAAGTCGGCAAAAGGTTGGCGAGCCGTGATATAACTTGATGCTGCTGTTTGGTGCAGTCTTGATATTCGTCGACGAAGCATCCTCCATAGGATGCGAGTAGAACGCCATCGACAGCGCCGCTATCGAGCAGGCGCGCGCCGGCACGGTAGACATCGTCCCAGTGGGCGCTTGTTGCCGGCGCAAACGCGGCGAGTCCCGAACGTTGTGGAAACGATGCCGCAAATCGCAAGCACCACCCAGCAATGGTGTCGATGCGGTACTTTGCGGTCGCAACTTGGTGCTTACGCAGGCGTTTGGTCAGGGCATCGACGCCCGCATGTGTGTGCGTAAGGATCAGCCTACGCCGATCGGAGATTCCGACGGCGAGCGCGATCTGCTCCGTTTTTCCGCACCCAGCTGCGGCGACAATGCTGCCACGGCGGATGCTAACAGCGAGCCGGGCAATATCGTCATCATTTGCCATCGACCCACTTCCTCATGGCGGCAACACCTATGCTGAGAGGCTTGTCGGAAACAGCGCTAAGATGAGGCCCGATGAGCGCGGCCAGCCGTTCGCCGCGCTCGATTGTTTTGAACCACTTCTTGTCGTTCGCGACCTTGCCGAGGATACGTCGGACTTGCACGGTATCGCGGTCATTGCCGAGCTTAGCTGCCGTGGCGGTGGGGAGCCCGACTGCCGACAGAGCGTTGTCAATCACGGCCCTGACGCTCTCGACGCTGCTGAATTCAATGGCGAGTGCGATCATCGAGCGTATACAAGCCCAGGGGAGGTCGAGAAACAGGCGTTCTTCCGTCGAGCACTTGTCAGGCCATTGGTGAACAACTGCGCCTTTCCCCTTGGCGCGCTCCAGATCTGTCTGATTCGGTTCTTCGTCGGAATCCAGGAGAAGCCAGACCTCATAGCCAAGGTCACGTAAATGTTCGGCGATAAGGGGTGCTTTGTCCTTACCTCCCCCGTCGATTGCGACAGTAGCTTGCAAGGCAAATGAGTCATTGCCGGACGTCTGCCACCATTCGTCCAGGCCGCGGGCAAGCCCCTGTTCGGTGCGGCCTTCCCCAACCAGTATTTTCCGGGCGAGAAAGGCCTCGGGGTTTCCTCTGAGATGGCGTTGTGCAGTGTCGGAGTCCCTTGCAAGAGCAGAGATGGACTTGACGGTGATGATGCCGACATCTGACCGGACTGAAAAGATATCGGCCGCAGTAAGCTCGCGGATCACGACCGGGGAATGTGTGGTTGCAAATATCTGCGGCTGAGCCGCGTCGGCGGCGGCTTTGGGCGCCTTGAGATATCTTAGTAGGCGAGCGATACGATGCGGCTCGAGGCCGTGCTCGATCTCATCGATGATCGCAACATGCGGGGGACCGGCGTCGTGCTGGAGAGCCGACACAAGAAGACGTGCGGAGCCTGTGCCGAGCCTGCGCAATGGCAGATCGCCATCATGAAGTGAGATGCCGCCTGAAGTGATGCTGACACCCTGTACGTCGAGCTCCGCCGTAAACTTGCCCCGCACAGGCACTGCGAAGAGCTTGCTCAGCTCCTCCGCTCGATCGACGGCGCTCTTGAAGACATTTCGGTCGCCGGCTTTGAACGAGGAACGGGCGGCGCGGGCCGCTTCAGCGAGTTGCAGGCTGAAGCCATCGCCCGCCTCGCCGATGCGAGTCAGCACGGAGGTCCGCCCCCAACCCAGATGTCTCTCCGCGTAGGGGCCGAGGCGGTTCGTCGCAAGCTGCTTGGCGTCCTTGAACCGGATCGTCGGCGGATCGCTGTCGAGCGCGTCGATCCTGTCATTATGTATCGACCACCGAGCCTCTAGGGTCTGATCGATGACGACGTTGATCGAGAGCACTTCCTCCAAGCCTGGTCCCGGCTCATCGATGATTTTTTTGGCCGAGACATCCCAGCCGCGGAGGTGGAGCCCATATCGATCTTCGGCCTTGAGCTGCGGTGGCAGGTCAGAAAGCGTTACGGTGATCCGGATCGGCGCCTTAATATCGAGATCGAAGAAATCGCAGTCGTCGGCAAAAATGTAGGACCTGGGATTGAGGCACAGCTCGATCGCGTCCAGCACGGTGGTCTTGGTCGAATCCCCGGGGCCAATGAGACAATTCATGCCGGGGGAGGGTGCCCATTTCAACGTTTTGATGCCGCGGAAATTTTCTACTTCCAAGTAGACGATGCGCATTCATTCCCCCAGGCCGTGCTGCACAACCTGCCCATTGGTTCGACACTGCCACGATCTCGGGTCACTCCAAAGAGGTAATAAAGTAGCGGCAACCCGAAGTTTCCCCGTATCCTGCGGTATCCTTTCGCGAACGTCTCGGTCGTGGTATGTTTCGAGTCGGCTCCCGGCAGGAGCCTGCCGCCCGTCGTAGCGAAGCCGTTGAGGCGCTGTCCAGATCAATCGTTCCCGCCATGTCATGTCGGGCTCGAGAGGTGGTTGACGGGCGACGCTTCGCTAAGGGCCGGGAGACCTGACGTGTCGAACGATCATATTCGTCCGTCCTCTATCGAGGGCATCAAACAACTCGCCAAGCGATTCAAGAAGTCTGATGGCATTCAGCATGCCGTCGCCTTGGACAAGGCATCAAAGGCGGCCGGCTTCGAAAACTATAAGCATGCGCTGCGCAAGCTTGCGGGCGGCCTTGCAGCCCCTGGGGCATCGCCCGTGCTGTACATATCCGTTTCTTGGCGGGATCGTATGACCAAGGCAACGGGCTGCGAGATCCTGAAAATGCCCCTCGGCAAGACCCTCGACGCGCTTCTTAAGCCGGCGCAATACAAGGCATCGCGGGGGCTGGGTACGATGCGCCGCGAAGGTCCTGATCATCTTGGAGACACGTACACTGCGTCGTCGCAGAAGGCGGCGCGGGAGGCCGCGTGCGAGGCTGCCAGGACCATTCAGTTTATTGAGGCGACCAGACTCGTTCCGTCAAAAGCGAAGCGATCTTTCCCGCGAGGGCAATTCCAGAATCGGATGCCGGGCTCGGACCACGACGCAGCGTGGTTCGATCCCGCAGCAAAGACCTTTATCCGCACAAATGAGCCTTACGCCCGCAGCAGCGTTAGTCCCGAGCAGCATGCATGGGCTGAGCGACTTGGTTGGGCGGTCGCGGTTTCGCCTTGGAAGGGAATGTATCGGCCTGACGGCGGGACATCGCTCTTTCTTTTGGCCGATATGTCCAAGGGGTATTTGCTGGAGCAAATGATCTCGCGGTTGGCGGAGGCACCGGCTCCCATCGTGGCGTCGGCCTGGGATGGAGAGTCGAGGCCGATCGTGCCCGCTTTTGTCAGTCCGGGTCAGTTGGCGGAGATCGAGGCAAAGGTGCCCGAGGTCAAGATGGCTGGCGAGCGGCGCGGCTCCAACAACTCTGTTGCATATAGCATGGTTCTTTCGGGCGCGCGGCGCCGGCCGAAGTCCCGCATGCCGATTGAGGGACACAAATTGGTCGGACGACTGCTGAAGTCGATCCTGATCGGGACGAGGGCACGCGCTGGCGTTCACCGACGCGTCGACGCGATCCGCTGCGAGCTCGATAACTGGGTCCAGTGTGAATATAAACGCGACGAGCTTTCGGACGACGTGTTTTTCGATCTCTACTATCACGAGCTTCCTGAAGAGGACGCACTCGCTGCGGTACCCACAAGCTGGGATCGGCACATTGTGAACCTTGATGAGGTTAAGGCTACACTCGTCCGATACTATCCCGAGTGCCCACCGCTGCGCCAATTGTTGAAGAAAGCCGATTTGGCGATCAGATCTCTTCGCACTTGGAATGTCGCCCCAACACATACACGAAGAGTGGATCGTTCGGACATCCATCGAAATCGGGATCCCGACGATGGTGGGCGCCTCTGACCGAACAACGAGCGTCGCCTTTGGATGAAATGGCAAAGCGCAGGTGTTTGATCCGGCGTTTTGTCCCCAGTCATCTTCAACTGCCCTGCTGCAGATTTCGCCGAGATTTTTGCAGCGGGCGCACCGCGCTCTTCTAGACCCTGACGGAAAAGCGGTTGAATGCAGTCAAGCTCTGAATGCGCAGTTCCAGTTCCCGCTGATAGATCAACTTTTGCAAGAACTCGATTTCCGCGTCTTGATCGCTTTCGTCGACATCGATGTACCAGGACTTCGGCCGTCCATCGGTACCGTCACTCCAGCGATATCCGCGTCGCTTGAGTTCATCCTTCAGCTCGAACGGCGACTGTTCGGCCCAGATCCTGATGGTCTTGCGCCGCGCGCGCTCCAGCAGAGCGGAAAGAACAGTCCGATTGTGATGGGGGAGCTGCAAGGCCAGGATCTCGAGGAGCGCGAGGCAGTCATCGACGGCGCGATGAGCCTCATGAAACAGGCCCGCCTTCATCAGCAGATACGGCAGTCGCGAGCCTTCGAAGCCGTGATTGCGCCATTCAATCTCACTGACCGAACACGCCCACGCTTGATGTTCAAACGACGGACAGTAACGCTCCATGAACTTGCGATCGAAAGCGGCATTGTGGGCAATGACGACAACGGCATCTGCCGCGAAGGCCGCAACGCGACCCGGGTCAAGGCTGTGCCCATCGACCATCTCGTCGGTAATCCCGGTGAGAGCCGTAACCTCCGCGGGGATGGGCACCGATGGCTGGTTGAAGCAGCCGAAGGTATCGAGGACTCGGGTGACCCGGCCGTCCGGGAGATAGGCGAACTTGACCATTCCGAGCTCGATGATCTGATCGCAGGTCGGATTGAGGCCAGTCGTCTCGACATCCAGCAGGAGAGCAGTCTTGGCTGCTTCGCCGTTGCTCGCGGCGAATTCTGACCGCGGAACGAGCCGGCGCAAGACCCGATAATCGGGCGATTGCTCGAGCGCGGCCGCCATTTCGGCCAGGGTTAGGGGATCGGTCATGTTCCCGGTCAATAGATGAAGCCGCGCTCCGTGCGCGCCTGACTGCATTCTATCGGATGCGATCGGGCGAGGCATCGGTGCCTGTGGACAGCTCTCCGCCGGTTACGTCTTGCAGCTGACGGTCGGGTGGGAATAATCCGTCGGCCAAGGGGGCATCTGCGACCAGTCAGCGAGGGCGCTCGAGGAACAGCGCAGGTCGAAGAAGCCCGTTGGGAGAAGGAGAAAGCCCGGCTGGAGGTCGCGAGCGCAAGGATAGTCCTGTTCAAATCCCGAAATCCAGTTGCGGCTCTGTGTCGATTTCCCCTTGCAGAGAAGACAGCGACACCCCTAGCAGGCGCACCGCCTTTGGAAGGGGCATGTTGTCCTCCAGCAGGCCAATCGCCAGATGTGCGAGCTCATCGCGGTTCGCGATAGCCGAAGAAACGGATCGGCTGCGCGTGATGATCTCGAAGTCGGCAAACTTCACTTTGAGCGTCACCGTTCGTCCCCGGGTGCCTGCCGACTCGCAGTGCCGCCAGACCTTGTCGATCAACGGTTCGAGCTCTGCCACCATGGCTTCAAATTCGGTTAGATCGATCGAGAATGTATTTTCGGCGCCAACCGACTTTCGGATCCGGTTGGCTCGAACAGGCCGTTCGTCGACGCCGCGCGAGATCCAGTAGTAGTAGGTCCCGGACTTGCCGAAGTTCTCCTGGAGGAAGGCGAGGGTCTGGTTGCGGATGTCGAGGCCGGTCCAGATTCCGAAGGCGTTGAATTTGGCGGCGGTCGCCGGCCCGATGCCGTGAAACTTCCCGACCGGCAGCGTCTCGAAAGGCCGGTCCCATCTCCGGCGAGATGACATACTGACCGTTCGGTTTGCGGTGATCGGAGGCGAGCTTCGCCAAAAACTTGTTGTAGGAGATGCCCGCCGAGGCGTTCAGGCCTGTCTCAGCCTTGATCTTCTCGCGGATCCGTAGCGCGACGTCTCTGGCCAGCGGGATGCCCTGCAAATTCTCGGTGACGTCCAGGTAGGCCTCATCGAGCGATAGTGGCTCGATGATCGGCGTGTGCTCGGCGAAGATCTCGCGGATCTGCCGGCTGATCGCCTTGTAGACCTCGAAGCGCGGCTTGACGAAGATCAGGTCGGGACACTGCCGCTTCGCGGTGACCGAGGCCATGGCGGAGCGAACGCCGAATTTGCGGGCTTCGTAGCTCGCGGCGGCGACGACGCCCCTCTCTGCCGAACCACCTACCGCGACCGGCTTCCCGCGCAGGTCGGGGTTATCCCGCTGCTCGACGGACGCGTAGAAAGCGTCCATGTCGATATGGATGATCTTGCGGTGGAGCGCGGTCGAGATGCCATGTTCCAGATCGGGAGAGACCATGCGCGGATTGTACAGGGGTCCGCAAGCCAAGTCGCGGCGAAGTCAGCCTCAATCTTCCGACGGGCATTCAGGGCAGGTGTCGCCGATCGAGTCGAGTACCTCGCCGATCGCTCGGGCGGCCGCTTGCGACGAAACTCCGGGAGATCGTTCCTGGCGGGACGAATCCGCCCGCCTCGTATCTGTTCCGGGCGGTTAGCACAGGGCAGGGATTCGCAATCGTGGTGGCCGCGGCTTTTCCACCTGTTCCGCCGCCTTGTGCACGTGCTACGCCGCCAGTGCGGGGTCTTCCTTCTCGCCGCTTGCGACGATTTTCAACGTCCCATCCGGAAGGGGACGCTGCAGCACCTTGGCCTCGTCCCAGGGGGCGCGCAGCCAGGTGTCGTACTCCTCGGCCGTCGTCAAAATGGCCGGCATTGCCTTCGGGTGGACCCGCTTGACCTCTTCGTTGGGATCGCAAGTGAGAAAGCCATAGACATCGGCGGTGACTTCACCTTCCTTGGCCTTGCGCACGCTCGTCCAGTTCGTCCAGAGGCCGGCGAAGGCGAGTAGCGGTCGGCTCTCGTCGGGCGCGAACCAGACGGGCACCTTCTTGCCGTCGATGGTGTCGTACTCGCTGAACGACGTGAACGGTACCAGACAGCGATGGGCTGGATCGAGCCATCGTTTCCAATGCGCGCTGTTGACGTTGCGGATGTTGGTTGTGCCGCTGTCCGGCTCCACCCGCAGGAGTTCCTTGAAGTCGACAGTCTTGCCCTTGGCCTCAAGCTTCTGCGCTCGCTTCTTCGTGGCGTCCATGAGTGCCCGCTGCGACGACGGCATGCCCCAGCGCGCCATGGCGATCTCAGTCCCAGCCGGTGCGTTGCGGACGATCGGTGCCGGGTAGTCCGGGAAGATACCTGGCATCGACGGCAAGTTACCAACCCTGCTGTTGAGTGCGCCGAACAGCCGCCGGATCGCGTCCACGTTCTTGGTCATCGAATAGAGATTGCACATTCAGGGTTCGCTCTCGGTCATCTAGCATAAACTGGATCGCCATATCGGTGCCTGTTCGTCCGCCACAAAGTAATGTGCGGATGTTTCATCGTCACCTCAGTGCATGGCATCTAACCCGTGTAAGTCCGAAAGCGCCCGCGCGTGTATGCGTGCGAGACGGCCTTCTTCAACTCCGAGATCTCCGATTCCAGGAAATTGTTCGCAACGACCAGCGCGCGAATAGCTGCACGCAGATCGCCGCAGCCCCTCGTCGTGTTCGTTCGGCTTCGAGACCGACGACATGGCGCCGTTCCAGGTTGACCGTCGATGTGACATGTTCTTATTTTGTTCTCATGGAGTCAAGCCGCCGTTTCAAGCCGCCCTGGACGTTGGTCCGGGAAAATTCCGAGTGCTATGTGGTCAGGGATGCCAACGGTGTAACCCTGGCGTGGCTCTATTGCCGCGACGACGCGCAGCGCTACAGCTTCGGCGTTGGCAAGCTCTCCTCGGATGAAGCGCGCCGGATCGGCAAGGCGATCGCGCGCATTCCGGAATTCCTGATGCCCCGCCAAGGCTTTTATCCGCGCGGCGGCGGATCGCGCTGGCGCGCCGACCGGCCATATCATGTGGCGCTCGAGGACCGTTATATCCGCGAGCACTGGGATGAGATCTACGCTCTATGCAAGCTCAACAGCCTGCCGTTCAACGCAACTGGCGAAGTCATGAAGAGCGACGGCGTGTGGAGGGTCTATGAGTTTACTTGGCAGATGGATGCGATCTTGTTTTGGGACCGCTTCGAGGGACGTTGGCTTCGAGGTAGTGAGTTTCACTATCCTGAGCGGCCAGAGAACTTGCCGATACTGAAGCCACTTGAGAACTGGCCGAAATCCAATCCCCGAAACCTACGGTAATCGCTGGTACCCAACGCCATGAATAAACTCCGAGTCTTTATATTGATGCTCCTGCTGTTATCGAGCGGCACTGGCCGACAATTTTGTCGGTCAGGCCAGCATCATTGACGGCGACACGCTGGAAATTCACGGAACGCGGATCCGCCTTTGGGGCGTGGATGCTCCGGAAAGCACTCAGCTGTGTCGCGGTGAGGACAGTTTACAGTACCGCTGTGGGTCTCAGGCGGCGAACGACCTCGACGCCTTCATTGCCCGCCGTCCCGTCAATTGTGTCCCACTCAGCCTCGATCCATATGGCCGCACGGTTGCGACCTGTTCGGTCGGTGGCGCGGATCTTGGGGAATGGCTTGTGCACAACGGTCTTGCGTTGGATTGGCCCCAATACTCGAAGGGTAGATATCACGAAGCCCAGCGCGACGCTGAGCGCGCCGGCCGGGGACTTTGGAAGGGCAGCTACGTCGAGCCCTGGCTCTATCGTTCATGCATCCGCGCGAGCGGGAAGCCGTCCGCCTGTTCGGACGATGCAAATGCCCATCCTTGATGGCCTCAACTGCGAGGCATTTCAATCCACAACGTGTGATGGCCGATTACCGGACTTACGCAGGTGGCTCTAGCGAGGTTCGGGCGACTCACGCTAACCCATCATTCTCAATGACCTCACTGCACAATGGGAATGAAATGGTTGCAGCCAACCGTGAACTGCCGGCCTCTGGTTACGCGCTTGAAGTGGACGGCCGACTCAAAGCCGAATTTGCAACCAGAGACGGCGCCAGAGCAGGTGGAGAAGAACTAAAGAAACGTTTTCCCATGCTTCAGATCAGGATCTATGACGCGCAGACGAATGCGCGCGAGGAAATCTAGATTTCCGACTGGCGGATTCTTCCGTTTGGGCGCGTGCGGCTTCCGCCGCATCGGGCTCTCGTAAACCGAGTCGCTTTGCGTCTCGGCCGTGCGGCGCCGATCCCTCGCGCAAAGGGATACGGAGCTCCTCGCCGGGGGCACTCGGGAAAGGGGCTCGCCTTCGGCGATCGCTATCACTGCCCCTGTCCCGGGTGCCGCTGTTAACCGGTCTCGTCGCTGCACTCGGACCCGCGTGCCCCTTCGGGTCGCTATGCTCACGCTCTCCGGGTGCCATTTCAGTCGGGCGATGCGCGTTCGCGCACGCCTGATCAGGGCCTGCGGCCCCAGCCACTCAAGTCAAAATCCCTTAAAGAAATGGGATGGAAGGCAGATCGCAGTTTCCGTGCAGCGCAGAAAATGCACGCTTAGATGCCGCGATACTCGCTTACGATTTTTGCGTGGCCCAGTTGAGCTTCGACCCACGTTGGGTAACGCTCCCGCCGGGCGTCGACGGAGGCTACGCCGGCTTCCGTGACCTCGGTTTCGAAAACAAGGGGGCGATCTGGATCGCATCCGAGATCGAGACCCACGAACACGGTTGAGATGACGATATTCGGACCTATCGGCGTCCTCGCGACAACACGGTCGGCTGATTCATACCATTGTTGCCACGAGACCGGGTCCGTGCGCTTGGGCTCGTGTCCATCCAAAATGTAATGGCTCATCGCAGCCGACATAGCCGACCGTGCCAACCAGTGCCAGCCGTTTCGGGCTTCGTCCGATCCGGGATGCGAAGGCACGACTGAGTTTCCCGATAGCGCGACAGCATCTACGACGTGTACGCCGATGCGTTCAGCATCATCCACAACAACCTCGACGCCACGATGCGGGCCGCCAACATCACCGGCGAGACCGGAACGCTGAACGGGCAGGCCAAATCCGCGGCGCGATCCGCCTTGCGCGAAGCAGCGCTTCTTCGGGCACTTGCTGACCTCGATGAAGACGCCGTCGCTGATCCGCTCGATCGAGCGCGATCTTGAGGTTGGACACGCCGCTGTCATCCAGATCGTCTCGACAGGCGAGGCGTTGATGGAGCGCCGTCTCGCCGAGATCCCGACTGAGGAGTGGGTCGACGTCCGGGTCGACATCACTCCGCGCGAGTACGTGCTCGACTATCTCGCCCATTCCTTCCCGGTCCAGCTCTATGAGCGCTTCACCGACCAGGAGGGCAATCTCTGCTCCCGGCCTGTCTATCGCGACGGTCAACCGGTCGAGAGCCGGGAGGCAGTCGCCCGCCGCGACCGCTTGATCGAGAACCTCGCTTTCCCAGCTCGTGGAGTCGTGAAATTGTTCGGCCGAGCGCTATCAGCTCGGAATCACCCAGCGCCGCAGGCGTCGCCACCGGTGCGGCTGCAGCCGCCAGGAGGGCCGAAGATAGCCCGGTCAGAAACGCCCGCCGGTGGGCTCCTGAGCCGTCGATAGATGAGGACGAGTTTATTGCTGGCGTGCTAAGCACGCTGCCAGCCGTGGTCATGGTGCACTCCGTGAACATGGTCAGGGCCATCGTGCTGTTCGCGCAGCGCGGTGGCCCGCTTTAGGTGAGAGCTGAAGAATTCTCGCCGGCCTTGCCCGTTGGCCTGCGCATCATCACGCTACACGTGTTTTCGTGCAGATTTCAACGCTGAATTAAATTCGGATTCCGGAACTACATTCCTGTGAGATCACCCCAATGACGACGCGACTACCGCTGCAGCCAAAGCTTGATCCTTATCGGGGCTCGAAGGACAGATTGCGCCGCAAGGCTGCTGAGCACAACGCCATGGCAACGAGGGTCGTCTACCACCTCAACAGACTGATCGCCGACAACCCAAACGACCAGCAACAGTATCTTTGGTACGAGGTGGCGCGCGCCCTCGGACTGACTGTGGAAGAGGTTGGGTCGGCAGTGATGTACGGTGGTCACAACGGAATCACGGTCGGAGTAACCGAGGAAGGGCGCCGGGCGTTGGCCAGCTACAAGAAGTAGCGCGCAATGACGTAGGGCTCCGGCCGATCAACTCTCCGCTCGACCTGATAGTGAATGATGGGGCGACAAGGCGCCCTGACGGGCAACCACCTTGCCGCCCCGGCTAGACACCGGGGCTGAGACGTGCCTAGCGAACGAAGTAACCGGCGACCATAACCGCCAGCATCCCGACCGTTACCGCTACAGAAAAACTGGCTGCTTGGCGCCCTTGACGATAGCGCCGACCAATCCGTTTGCAAACACAGGAAGCGCGAGCAGGCAGGCGGCGAATAGCAATCATTGCGGCGGCCCGGTCAAAGCAAAACCCTCCACACGAAGGGCGGGGCCGCTGTCTTCTGTATGTACTCGGAAAGCTCTAGCAGATTGAGTTCAGCACTGAGACAGCCACAAGGGTCATCCGAGCGAACTTCCACCCTGAAGGCACCGTCGCCCATCCAAACGACCCTCTCCTCCCATTTGTTGCCGTGGAGGTCGATATCTTCGCGGCTTGCTATGATCATGCAGCGGTTTCTTACATATGCCGTGCGAAGCACGGTTGCGTGCGATCGTAGTCGACATCCATCTTGGTGCCCTGAATCGATGCCCTCTTGCAGCGTCGGTAGACCGGGCGTACCGCTGAAGCTGAAGTGAAGATCAAAAAGAACTCCCTGAGTGTTGGCGGGACGTGCTCAAGCAAGGCACCATCGTCGCCCGTGTTCAGCACGAGGCAATTGCCACTGCGGATGCCGTCAACCGTCATGTAGTTTGCTTCGAGCGGAGGATTGAATTGGACACGACGGGCGGCCCCGTCATTTGCAGTGTCAATGACCACGAATAGAGCCTCGGAATATGATCTCTCGGAGAGCGGCAAAGTTTGTCGACCTTGGCTCCGACAAACTCAGTACGCAACGAACGAACATTGCTTCTCGCCTCAGCGAGTCGTCTCGGCCTTCAGATCTGGTGCGTTACGCATGACCGTGACGCTGGGCCGAATATGCGCCTGTGATTCCCACGTGGGTTACCGCATAGTAACCGTAAGGCCATCTCAGTATCGATCAATGCAATGAGCCGCGCATTCGCGCTTAAATCCCGCGTTTGGTCGCCCCTCTTCGACGGATCATGATGCGCAGTGGTCGATGAAGTGAGGCAGCGACCAGGAGCGCCTCGCTCTTTCGGCGCTGCCGGCCGTCGCGGAGCCGGCCGCGGGCGTGGCGGATCTCCGGCGCTCCGACCCGCTTGCCCGCGAGGATACGCTGCTCGAGCTCCTGGCGAAGATCGTCCGGCACGGATGGTGATGCCAGCTCGACCAGCGCCGCCCAGGAAAGCCGAGCGGCGATCTCGCGTCGGCCATCGTACATGCGGGCCACGCGCATCGCCTCGCCGGCCGATTGCTGATCAGTCGCGAATTGCAGGCGGGCTTGGCCCCGAACTTGCCAGTGGACGTCGCCGCCTTCAATTGAAGGAGCTTGTTTCCGAGCTGCAACTTCGCCTCAACCTCAGGGATGCGCGTGATCGATCGCGGCGGCTTCGGCGGGAGCTTGACCGGCGTTGGCTGGAGTTTACTCTCGGTCAGCGGATCGAGCATCGGTGCTAGGCGCTCGACGAGAATCACGTAAAGCACGCTCCAAAGGTGGTGCCGCCGGAGCCGGCATGCAGTGGCGAGTTCGCGCAGCGCGCCAAGGACCAACGAATCCCAGGCCTCCAAAAACGGAAGCCCGGGCGAGGTCCACTGCCGATGGAAACAGCACATCGCGTTCACTGCGGTGATGACGTGTCGGTTCAGGTGCGACCGGTTGGCCGGATGAGTCTCTGTGAGGACGCGCAGCGTCAGCACCATGTGCTCGGCACCATGCGTCCGGATCAGATGCTCGATCACCTTAACGCTTGACGTCTCCATTTCGCCCACGCCGGTGCCGGGCTTTGGACGTACCCCGAATTGCCGGCACAGCCGGCGCGCTGACACTCTCATCATGCTGCCCATCATGTTTCGCGAGCCCGCCGACGCCTGTGCTTCACCCGACCGGCGCCGGACCGGAGCGGCGACAACGTGCTGTCGCCTCAGGACTGGCGGGGCACGTCAACCCGCCAATTACGTCATCTCAGCACCTCGAACGGATCGATCGGCGGCTGGTCGCTCGGCGGCGTGACCGATCCATCGCACACGTCGCCATGGCCCTGCACGACAACCGCACCGCCAGCGTCGAGACCAAGCTTCCCGCCGCTCTTGACCTCGACGTTGCCGCTACCCTTGATGCCGACGTCACCGCTCGCCACCAGCGTGAACGTCTGGCAATCGTACTGGATGGTCTTTGCGGTCACCTTGATGTTGCCGGCGCCGTCCGGAAGATAGGTCGCCCCGCTGCCATCGGTGACAGTGAGCGAGCCGTCCTTCTTGAAGTAGATTTGCTGCCCGGTTCCGCCTTGGCCGCCCTGCCCGGCGTCTGGAGTCGGGCCGCCGCTCTGCTGGAATTTGGTCGAGATGATGATCTCGCCCGACTGCACCTCTGGAGGCGTGTCCGGGTCGCAATGGAGACGCGCTGGACGATCTTGCCGGACTCGCAATCGCCTTTTTATTTGGAGGCACGTATGCGCTTGGGCCCTGCCTGACGGGACATCCATCGCGATGGCGCTCTCGGAGCGTCGCGTGCGGGAGACGACGAGACCGTGTCGTTTGAGGAAGCGAGGCCCGGAAACAGAGGCGAGTCAGAACCGGGCCTCGCGACCGCCGGTCCACCTCGCGGGGAAGGAACGGCGAGCGGGAAGGATATTGCTTATTGACGCGTGAATACTGCAAACCGATCCGTCAGCGAGCAGCTTTCCAGCATCGCTGCCGGTGATGGTGCGCAGTCTCGATAGCCCAGCAAGCGCAAGGCATCGTTGAGGAGGCCGAGGCGCGGGCCAGGCGCGGCGGCTCGCGGACATTGGCCGAGCACGCGCTCGACCTCGAGGCGCGGCACGTCGGCGAGACGATCCTTGAGCAATCGCAAGATCTCGACGGATCGACCATACAGACAATCAGCCTTCCGGACGGCAGCGGGACCGTTCGCGGCCTTCCGCGCGAAACCCGCTAGGAGCGCGCCAATGGCACCGAGATATCCCTGGGGCGACAAGTCGCGGCGGTGCATTCATTGCGGACAGGTTGGGCCGCGCGTCGTCGTCCTCGGCGGCTACGCACACCGCCGCTGCATCCCAAAGCCTAGCACGTGCCGATCACGCGGAAGGGTCCGACACGGATCTTCTTATGGTGAGCCTCGACAAGGACACCCGTCACGTTTCTGTCGGTCATCTTTCGCTTTTTTGTATCCATGGCGTCAACTGCAACAGGATGCCCGCGACGGCGACTTATTCGTCTGCCACTTGGCGCGGGAGGCGAAGCCGCTCATCGGCCCAGACAATTACCTCGTGAAGCTTCAATCGGCTTTCCAATTCCGCCCGAGCTATCAAGGCGAGATTAATCGAGCCACAGACTTCGGGATGTATCTCGCCCGGTTCGGTCATGAACTCAACTCGATCCTATGACTAGGCGTGCGCTGTGGTGCATCCGCACGATCCTCATCGCTCGAAGTGCTGAACGGCGCGATCCCGTTTTCGCGCCGCAGCTGCTTGCTGAGCATACGCAATCGACTGCGGCCCGCGACCTTTTGACTAACCGGCATATCCATCGCGAAAGCGCCGCGGTCCGACAACGTCTGCGCAGCTTTCTCGAAGACGAGATACACTCGAATGGAGCCCTTGAGACAGCGGACCGCGCGCATTTCATCGAGAGGTTTGAGGCCACCTCAAACAAGGTAGCGTTGCAGACGCTACGGCAAGAGCACGAAAGCCGAGCGGGCTATTTTGCATGAAGCAACTCATCGAGAGCGCATGAAGATGCTAGCTGGTTTTTCCCGCTGGATTGCTCATCGGAGGGAGAGGCGTCAATATTGACAAGCTTAAGAATTCTACCCAGTTAGCTGCGACAAATCTCAAGAGTGGCGCGTCAGGTCAATCAGGTGTGCGCAGCACTTCTTGAATTTTTACCGCTGTTGCAGAAGCACGGCGAATTGACTTTCGTGCTGGACGCGAGATCGATTAGAACTTGGGCTTGTGCATTGCGAGCATTTTCCCATAGCGCTTTCAACGTGCTGCGTTTCATTCGAATTTCGGCGCCGTTTGAATGTTCTTCCAACGAGTGCTGAAGAGGATCGCTTGCTGCGATCCAGTGTTCGGCACTTGCGAACACACCCAAACTTCTCTTTTCGTTGATGAGGCGTTTCTTGCCCTCAAAGTCGTACACGCGATTGGGGGCCGGCAAGAACAGTATCCTCGGCTCGCTCTTTGCGTGCGGCGTGATGTCGAAAAGCTCGCCATCCATGTCCCAGACGGCATGATGCTCCGCTTCAATGAAAACGCGCGGCCATTCCCAAATCGTCCATCCGCAAAGCAGTGCACCTCCGTCGCGCGCAACCCTGGCGGAAAAGTTGCTAAAGCGTTCGATGATGATCGCGCCAGGCTCAGGTCTGACGGGGGACCCACAGGTTGAAGGTGCGGGTTGAGTTCGCGGCAGAGGCGAAGGATGGGTGCCGAAACCTCCCGCGGGGAGCTAGTAAAGACTTTTTCGAAGATCTCAGTTCTAATGGCCGGCATGCGCCTCAATCCGGCGGTTCCGATCGGCTTTTTGGTTCTGGGATGAAAACCGTGTCTCCTGGGATTAGCCCATCTGCGGTGATTTAGCTACATTAACGCATTGATTTTAATAGATTTTTTATCGTGAAGATCTAGAAAATAGGCGATAGATGACGAAGTCAGTTTCGGTATCATTACACTCCTTTCGGCGATTGCCCCGTCCTGCTGGAACTGCTAGCTTGAACGGAAAGGGAACATACCCTGTCGTATGGGATTGGTGAGTAAGCTGGAATTTTACGGGTAGGTGCCTATTTTCCCGTTTTGAGGTAGGTATTGGTCGAGAGCCATGAGCATTCGGATCAACCGGGAATATGTGAACGACACCGCGAAGCTGATGATGCATCGGCTTATTGCGCGGCAGATCGGTCGCGACCCGTCGCTGGTCGAAAGGGCGAAGGATTCTTTGGCCCGTAGCTCGCAGCGTTACGAAGGCTACGATTTCGTTCGCGAATGGTCAGACGTCCTTGGCTTTCCTCCGTCTACGGTACGCCGTCGTTTGACAAGTCGCGACGAAGAGATGACGCGTCTGCGTCTGTCCTCGCCATTCGTTTTGGCGGAAGGTGTCAACTTCGAGGACCACGCTTTGCGACGTCGTATCTGGAAGGCGGCGAAGCGGATTGCTGAGAGATCCGTGATCCATCAGACCGCGGAGCTTCCGCGGATCGCCGCGTGACACAACGCTCGTTCGTTAGAACTATTGAAGACCTTGTCGAGACAGTCAGGGTGATAGCCAGGCTGTTCAAAACCGACAAGGTCTTCATCATCGGCAGTCAGAGTATCTTGCTCTCCTGGCCCGACGCGCCGGTCGTTCTACGCACCTCCGGCGAGATCGACGCTTATCCGGAGAACGCAAAGATCTGGGAAATTCAGCAAAAGGAGCTGGATCCAGACGACGATCCAGAGGCCTCAGAAGAAATCAACGCTCTCTATGGCGAGGGTTCTCAATTCCATAGGGAGCACGGCTTTTATATCGACGGTGTCGACGAGAATACAGCGAGGCTGCCAGAAGACTGGAATAAGCGCGCGATCACCAAGACGGTCGAAGTCGACGGTCGAAATGTCCTTGCCGTCGCACCATGTCCTGAGGACATTATCGTTTCCAAGCTCGCCCGCTTGTCCGAGAAGGACAAGGAGTTCGTGGAGGGCTATCACAAGGCGCGGCCATTCGATCGCGAGCTCGTTATCGAGCGCATCAAGGCGACCAAACTGGAGGCCGAACTTCAGGAGCGAGCCATAAACTTCCTACGCAGCCTCGCGGACGCGCCGAAGCCAGACGCTGCGCCAAGCGATACGCTCGGATCCTAACCATTGCTAGCGTTCTTTCTCCTCCGAGAGAAGTGCCTCGCTTGCAGACCATGTCGGTCGTCTTGACTAGTTGGTCCGCGCTCCTACCCCGGGTAGGTCACAGCCGCACTTGCTTATCAAGCCCTCGCAATCCTGCGGCGTGTACAACAGATCACCGGCAATCGGCGCTACGTGTTCGCTTGCGCCAAAGACGCACCGCTGTCCAGCGCGACGCTCTGTCATCGGCTGCGTGCGCTCGGCATCGACACTAAGACCCGAACATTGATGGCTTCCGCACTACGTTTTCGATTCTTTGCCACCATGAGGAGTTCAAGGAAGCCAAGGCATGGGATGGTGATGTCATCGAATTACAGTTGGCGCATCTCGAAAGTGGCTCGGTAAAGGCGATTTACAGTGAGCGTCATCCAGGGACCACGTGCTAAGGGCTGATCTGGTCGGTTAGGAAGATCTCGTGGAATGGTTAGTCACGAGGTCTGCATGTCAAAGGATAGTCGTAAGGATAGCGATAAGGATAGGCATACGCCTATCTTCGAAGACGGCGCCGACACGCTGCAGCGTGTCGAGATCATCACCGGGACCGGCCGGCGCCGGCGCTGGTCGACCGATGCGAAGGGGACGATTGTCGCGGAGAGTTTTGCGCCGGGTGCAAGCGTGTCCGCGGTGGCGCGGCGACATGACATCAGCCCAGGCCTGTTGTTTCTGTGGCGTCGTCAAACGACGCGGGCGAAGGTCGC
>NZ_AUFA01000034.1:0-72087 GCF_000426265.1 Bradyrhizobium sp. Cp5.3
TTCCGCGGCGACATCGGCGACCCCGACAAGATCGCCGCGCGCACCAAGGAATACGAAGACCGCTTCCTGTCCCCCTTCATCGCCGCCGAGCGCGGCTACATCGACGACGTCATCATGCCGCACTCGACCCGCCGCCGCATCGCACGGGCGCTGGCGATGCTGAAGGACAAGAAGACGGAAATGCCGGCGAAGAAGCACGACAATTTGCCGTTGTGACAAAAGCGTAGGGTGGGTTAGGCGAAGCCGTAACCCACCAGCGGAATCGGCCGCGCGTCAAGACCTCGGTGGGTTACGCTACGCTAACCCACCCTACGGGCTCGATCCAAAATCAAATGACCGAAGACGATCCTCCAGACGAGATTTCAGACATCGAAGCGCGGATCGAGGCGCTGGCCGAGGTCGCCGAGCGGTGCCGGAAGATCATCCTGGCGTCCAAGATCGCCATCGGCGGCGGTGCCGCGCTGCTGCTGATCACGATCCTCGGCCTGCTCGGAGCCGGTCAGGTCGCGGCGCTCGGGTCGATCGCGCTGGTGCTGGGCGGGATCGTATCGCTCGGTTCCAACATCAGCACGCTGCGGCAGACTGACGCCGCGATCAGTGCCGCGGAGATGCGCCGCCTGGAGCTGATCGGCAGGATCGATCTTCGTCTGGTCGCTGATACGCCCATGAAGCTGATGTGAAGCGGCTTGCAATCGCCTGCCGGGGGCCTACCATGACGGGTGTTGGACCCTTGAGGGAGCGCGGCCATGGAACTCACCGTGGTGCCCATCGTCAAGCCGGACGCCACCAACTTCATCTTCGGCCAGTCGCATTTCATCAAGACCGTGGAAGACCTCCACGAGGCGCTGGTCGGCGCGGTGCCGGGCATCCGCTTCGGGCTGGCTTTCTGCGAGGCCTCCGGCAAGCGGCTGGTGCGCTGGTCGGGGAACGACGAAGCCGCGCTTACGCTGGCACGCGACAACGCATCGGCCATCGGCGCCGGTCACACGTTCCTGATCTTCCTGGGTGACGGATACTTTCCCGTCAACGTGCTGGCTGCGGTGCGCGCGGTGCCGGAGGTCTGCCGCATCTATTGTGCGACGGCCAATCCGACGCAGGTGATCGTCGCGCAAACGGACCTCGGCCGCGGCGTGCTCGGCGTGGTGGATGGCGCCTCGCCGCTGGGCATTGAGACCGACGCGGACATTGCGTGGCGGAAAGACCTGCTGCGAAAGATCGGCTACAAGCTGTAGCGACTGGATGCAGCGGTCGACGTGAATTGCGTATCTCGTGGAGAGCGCACGATCATGAAGGGCTTGCTGCACGTGTTTGCCATGGTTGTCGCTGCGTGGGAGGCGGCCGCACAGGATGCGCCACAGGACGACCAATGCGTCCGTGAACGCGCCGCCATGGTCGAAACCATCCGGGCCTACGCCCGGTCCGCCGGAAGTGGCTTGGGACAGCAAGGACTGTCGGAGAGGGTGCTCGAGGCCATGGCGCAAACCAAGCGCCATCTGTTCATCGCCGAGCGGTCCTGCGCGATCGCCTACGCCGACAGTCCGGTACCGATCGGCCTCGGCCAGACCATCTCGCAGCCCTACATCGTGGCCTTGATGACCCATTTGGCCGAAGTCGCGCCCGATCACGTCGTGCTCGAGATCGGCACAGGTTCGGGCTACCAGGCCGCCATCCTTGCGCGCCTGGCGCGAAAGGTCTGCACCATCGAGATCATCCCGCAATTGGCCGAGACCGCCACGAAGACTCTGAGAGACCTCGCGTATGACAATGTCAGCGTCAGGCTTGGCGATGGCTACGGTGGCTGGCCCGAATGCGGTCCGTTTGACGCCATCATCGTGACGGCCGCGCTCGGGCATACGCCACCGCCTTTGATCGAGCAGCTCAAGGTGGGTGGTCGCCTCATCATGCCGGTGGGAGCCGGTTACGGCACGCAGCAGCTCACGGTCGTCGAAAAAGTCGCGCCCGGCAAGACAACGACGCGCAGCGTCGCCTACGTGCGGTTTGTCCCCTTTACGCGTTCACAGAACTAGAGGCGTGATGAATTTGGATTGAACCTCCCGCTGCAGCGCCAGCTCAATCGCACCCTTTAGATCTCGCGCAGGATGGGCTGAGCATAGCGAAGCCCATCCTGCGAAGCTGTGACTTCGTCTACGCAGCCTTGTGCTGCTGCTTCATGGCCTCCGCCGCGCGCTTCTTCAGTTCGGCCGGAGATACGTCCTCGATATGGGTGCCGATGTGCCAGCGGTTGCCGGCCGGATCCGTCACGCCGCCGCTTCGGTCGCCGTAAAATTGATCAGCGGGCTCCATCAACGATGTGCCGCCGGCCTTGAGCGCCTTCTGATAGACGGCATCGACATTGGGTACGTAGAGATAGAGCATCGTGGATGTTGCTTGTGCGCGCTCCGAGGCGTCGGAAATCATGATGATGGAATTTCCGACCTTGAACTCCGCATGTCCAACCTTGCCGTCGGGCCGCATCATCGGCTCGAAGACCGGTTGGGCTCCAAAAGCGTCTTTCATGAAACGGATGATCTTCTCCGCACCATCGACGACGAGATAGGGCGTGACGGTGTGGTATCCCTCGGGAACCGGTTTTACCTTGGTTGCCATGGCTGTTTCCTCTGGTTTTGATGAACCCATGCAGGACGACCCAGCCCTTGTCGTGTCCGGAATCTTCGACCCGGTCTTTGAACAAAGTATGACGGCTGGCGCCGCGTTTCAGCGGGCGGTCGCGTCAATGTGCGTCCGCTGCTAAGTTCCCCGTTGTCAGCGTTGCCGGGTTACAAAAACATCAGGGAGAATCCCATGCCCGCCGCCTTCTTCGTCGACCGAACATCTGCCGGATGCGGTGAAGGCGTTCGGCGTCGCCAAGGCGTGGCGGTTCTGGAGCCTCGACGATCCGTCGCTGCATCAGGCGGTGTATCAGTTCGATGACGAGGCTGCGCTCGAGGCCATGCTGAGGGGCGAGGCGTTGAAGCGGCTGACGGCCGATTTCAACCGCGACTGGCCCGAGGTGACGCGCGCGAGAGAGACGCTGGTGCTGGCGCAGGAATTTGGGACATAGCCTCGTCGCCCCGGAAGGACGGTGCTGAGGCAATCGTAGCTCGGATGGAGCGCAGCGAAGTCCGGGGTAAATGTATCAGCGCTGTCACTTCATGTCAGCTTTTCAATGAACCTGAACGCGCGCTTCAGCCGCAGTTCATGTCGCTGCTCCGACACTTCATTCTGCATCACGAGGACGATGATCCAAGAGGAAAGATGTCATGGAGCGCCGCAACTTCTTGAAGCTTGCATTCGGTGTCGCGGCTGGAGCGGCCGCGTTCACGGCGACTGCACAGGCCGCGCCGCTATCGCCACAACCGATCGGTGAGCTGGCCCGCACGCCGCAAGGCACTGCGGAGGCTCATCCCGCGGTTACCACCAGCGAGGAAGCCGCTCGTCTGAAGCCTGAGCAGGTTCATTGGCACGGCGGCTGGCATCATCGCCACTGGGGCTGGCGTCACCGGCATTGGGGCTGGCGTCATCGGCACTGGGGCTGGCGCCGACGCTGGCATCGCCGCCACTGGCGGCATTGGTAGGTCGGGGCCGGCAATTCGGCCTTCCCTGACAAACGGGGACCGCCTTGCGGTCCCCGTTTTCGTTCATCCCGGCAAAAGAAAATGGCCGCGCCAGCATGCCGCGCGGCCATTTCGCAGCACGAGAAGATCAGATCAAATCGGACGGCAGCGGCCGTAGTACCAGCGGAAGCCGTACGGGCAGACGCGTGCACGCGGCACCACGACGACCGGCGCCGGGGCGACCACGACAGGGCCAGGGGCCACGACGACCGGACCGCCGCGCATCGGGCGGCAGCCGCCATACGGGCCACGGTACCAGCCGGGACCGCAGCCCTCGGCGGCGCTGGCCGCCTCGCTGAAACCGACGACAGCGCTGGCGAGCATGACGGCTGCAAACAGAAATTTCATTTGATCTCCTTCTGGTCCTTGGGGAGGGCGCTTGCGGCGCACAATGAATCAAAAGACACGATTCGACACATTAAATTCGGGTGGGATGTGTCGACACGGCGCGATCCAACTTCGCAATCATGACCTGAATGCGACATGAATGCTTGTCGCGATGTTGCTTCAGGCGACAGCGATTGGCGCTAGCGGCCAAGGAAGCCGAGCACCAGCTCCCGGTACTTGTCGGGCGCTTCCAGGAAGACGAGGTGACCGGTGTCCGGAATCACCTCGGCTCGTGCGTTCGGCATCTTGTCGGCGAACGCTTTTGCGAGATCGGCGTTGTGCCCCATCTTCGGCCGCAGCGCCTCCGGCGCGTTCGGCCGGCCTGGTGCGTTGTGGTCGTCTGCGCCCATGATGAAGAGCGTCGGCTCGGAAACAAGCGGGATCTCGTGCGCCACCGGCTCGCGATAGATCATCTGGCCGGAGCTGACGAAGGCGCGCAGCCAGCGCGGATAATCCGGGCTGCCCTTGATGTTGAAGCGGGCGTCGATGAACGGCGTGATCTGGTCCGGCGGAAGTTTGATTGCGTAGTTGGTCTCGAGCTGCTTGCGGTAGCCCTCCGGCGTCAGCTTGTCCTCGGTCTCGATGATCTTCTCGGTCGGCACCGGCGGCACGTAGAGGCGGTAGTCCTCGAGCCCGATCGGCGCGGTCAGCACGAGATGGTTGACCCGATCCGGATAAGCCCGCGCGATGCGCACCCCCAGCATGCCGCCGAGCGAGTGGGCGACGATGTCTGCCTTGTCGATCTTGAGATGATCGAGCAGCGCGATGGTGTTGCGCGCCAGCGTGTCGAAATGCAGCTCGCCTTGCGGCTTGGAGGATTTGCCGAAGCCGATCTGGTCCGGCACTACGACGCGATAGCCGGCCTCGCTCAGCATCTTGATCACCGGCGCCCAGTAGCTCGACGGAAAATTGCGCCCGTGCAGCAGCACGACGGTGCGGCCGTTCGGCTGCGCCGGGGCCACGTCCATATAGGCCATGCGGACGTTCTCGCCGTCACTGACGAGCGGCAAGAGGTTGACGGGGTAGGGATAGGCGAAGCCTTCGAGCGCGATGCCGTAGGGCTCGCGCGGTGTGGCATCGGCGGCGTGGGATGCGAGAGGGGCGGAGGCGAGAAGAGCGGCACAGAGTGCGGCCGGCAGGATGCGGTTCATGGAGAGGCTCTGATTGGAATTGACGCTGTGAGACACAGTCTCCGTCATGCCCGGGCAAAGGCGCGAAGCGCGTCTTCGCGCAGATGTCCCGGTCATCCACGTGCGAGCCGCAATAAACGCGTGGATGGCGGGGTCAAGCCCGGCCGTGACGAGATCGTCCGATCACACGCAAACGTGCGATTTATCGCGATTTGCGTGATTACTCCCGCCCGTTGACGAACAGCGCGGCGAACTGCTTCTCGCCGGTGCGGGTGAAGTTCACGACGCGGCTGCCGGGCGTGGCATCGCGCGCGGCCCATTTCAGTTCGGTGAAGCGCCTCATCATCGCCGCGCCAAGTGTGCCGGCGAGATGATGGCGCCGCTCGCTCCAGTCGAGGCACGCCTTGCAGACGGGGCGGCGCGGATGGGTAAGCATGTCGGGCGAGATCTGCAAATGCCTGGCGAGGAAGCGTTCGCCTTCCACCGTCAGCTCGATCTCCTGCTTCTTCTGCTTCACCAGTTTTCGCTCGCGCAGGCTGTCCAGCATCTGCACGCCGAGATCGCCGGCAAGATGGTCGTAGCAGATCCGCGCCCGCCGCAGCGCCGGATCCTTTGGTCCCGTGCGCACGCGCATGTGGCCGGCCCGCGCGGCAAGGCCTGCGAGCCCTTCGAGCACGCCGGCGACGTCGGGATCGGTGAGGCGGTAATAGCGGTGCCGGCCCTGCTTCTCCGGCTCGATCAGTCCGCCGGCCTCGAGCTTGGCGAGATGGGAGCTTGCGGTCTGCGGCGTGACGCCGGCCTCCTGCGCGAGCTCGCTTGCGGTGAGCGCGCGGCCGTTCATCAGCGCCGTGAGCATGTTGGCGCGGGCGGGGTCGCCGACCAGCGAGGCGACCATGGCAATGTCGGGTCCTGCTTTCATGCTTCGATGCTAGCCGAAGCATTGGTGCCGGGCAAGGGCGTAGGGTGTAACCAATTCGTCATTGCGAGGAGCGAAGCGACGAAGCAATCCAGGCTGCCTCCGCGGCCGCACTCTGGATTGCTTCGCTGCGCTCGCAATGACGGCGAAACGAGGAGAACCCGCATGTCCGTCACCGTCTTCATCCGCTATCAGCTCGATCCGTTCAAGCGCGCGCAGTTCGAGGACTATTCGAAGCGCTGGCTCACCATCATCCCGAAATGCGGCGGCGACCTGATCGGCTATTTCATGCCGCATGAGGGCACCAACAACATCGCCTTCGCGCTGATCACCTTCGAGAGTCTGGCCGCCTATGAAGCCTATCGCGCACGGCTGCGCCAGGATGCGGAAGGCATGGCCAATTTCCATTTCGCCGAGGAGAACAAGTTTATTCTTGCCGAGGAGCGGACCTTCCTGCGCAAGGTGGTATTGTAGCCACGTCGCAAACAGGGAGATGCCCATGATCGCCGTGATCTTCGAGGTCTGGCCGAAGCCGGAACACCGCCAGGATTATTTCGATCTCGCGGCCGATCTGAAGCCGCTCCTGCAAACCATCGACGGCTTCGTCTCGGTCGAACGCTTCGAGAGCCTGACCGAGAAGGGCAAGATCCTGTCGGTCTCGTTCTGGCGCGACGAGGCGGCGGTCGAGGCCTGGCGCAACACGATGGAGCACCGCCGCAGCCAAGCCAAGGGTCGCGGCAAGATCTTCGCCGACTACCGCCTGCGCATTGCCAGCGTCATCCGCGACTACGGCAAGACCGATCGCGAACAGGCGCCGAAGGACAGCCGCGCCGTGCACGACGCACACTAGCGTGTGCCCGGGCGCGCACTGGCGCTGCCCCGGGTGGGTGCCTATGTCTGCGCGGCCAACAAGGGAGAGAAACATGCATGTCACGACCGCGGACAAACGCGCGACGTTCAGGAAGATGCACGATGCCGGCTGCTTCATCCTGCCCAATCCGTTCGACGTCGGCAGTGCCAAGGCGCTGCAGCATCTCGGCTTCAAGGCGATCGCCTCGTCGAGCGCGGGCTTTGCCTGGACCATCGGCCACGCCGATAACCGCGTCACGGTCGACGACGTCTGTCAGCATCTGGCAGCATTGTGCTCGGCCGTCGACATCCCCGTGAATGCGGATTTCGAGGGCGGATTTGCCGTCGAGCCCGACAGGGTCGCGGAAAATGTCGAGCGCGGGGTGCGGACCGGCGTCGCCGGCCTGTCGATCGAGGATTCCACCGGCGACAAGGACAAGCCGATCTACGAGCGCGCGCTCGCGGTCGAGCGCATCAAGGCGGCGCGCAGGGCGATCGGCGACAGCGGCACGCTCCTGGTCGGCCGCTGCGAGGCCTACCTCTGGGGCGTTGCCGATCTCAAGCTCGTCATCGACCGGCTCACCGCTTATGCGGACGCCGGCGCCGATTGCCTCTATGCGCCGGGCCTGAAGACGCGCGAGGACATCGCCGCGGTGGTGAAGGCCGTGCATCCAAGGCCGTTCAACCTGCTGATCGGCGGCTCGGGCCTGTCGTTGCAGGAGGCCGCCGATCTCGGCGTGCGCCGGATCAGCGTCGGCGGCTCGCTCGCGCGCGCCGCCTGGGGCGGCTTCATGCGCGCGGCAAAGGAGATGGCGGAGAAGGGGACCTTCGCAGAGCTCGGAAGCGGCTATCCCGGCGGCGAGCTCAACAAGATGTTCAGCTGACGCGAACGGTCAGCTGACGTGAACGACGAGCGGCGGGATGTCGGGTCCCGCCGCGCTCGCATTTCGACTCGGTTACTGCGCCTTGCCGCCGTCAGACGGCGCGGCCGGCTCCGCCGGCTTGTTCGGTGCCGCACCCGTGGTCACGCCCGGCGCGGTGTTGTTCTTCGGCGTCACGTCACGCATGCCGGGAGGCGCCGCCGGATTGGTCGGCTGCGTCTGCGCGGTCTGCGGGGGCGGGGCGTTGCTGGCCTGGTTGGTCGTACTCGTGTTGTTCAGGCCGTAGAACACGGCGCCCAGCACCAGCGCGATCGCAACGGCGAACAAGGCAACTTTGCCGCTGGAGGCGGGGCCTTCCCCGAGCTCGGGATCGGCCTGCAGGTCGGCATCCCGGCGTGCCGCGCGAAGATACTCATCGTCGGCGAGGTTCGGGCGGTACGGATCGTTGGGAAAACGGTCGTCAGCCATCGATTGGTCTCCTCGATTATTGCCCCGAGACAACCCGTGGCTGCGAGATTCCGTTCCGTGCTCGCTAATGCTTTCGTCGCATGTTGTTGCCCGCGCCCCGGGAATCGGGAACCTGTTCGTGGGGAACCCGGGACGTGAGTTCCACGCGAGCAAGGGAACAAAGCAATGTGGAGCCTGCCGCCGAGCGATAGCGTGCTGCATTTCCTGTCCCTGGTCGCGGTGGCCGCACAGGGCATGACGGCCGCGCTTGCGGCCGGACGACGCAGCATGGACTGGTTAGGGGTCTGCTTCCTCGGCTGCATCACCGCGCTCGGTGGTGGCACGTTGCGCGACCTCTTCCTCGGCCACTACCCGCTGGCCTGGGTCGCCAACCCGATCTATCTCGCTCTGGCCGGCGGCGCAGCCTTCGTCACCATCCTGTTTGCGCGCCTCGTGCACCGGCTGAAGGTCGCCTTCATCGTGCTCGATGCCATTGGCCTCGTCGTGTTCACCATGGCCGGCTGCGACGTCGCCTGGCAGATGGATGCCTCGCTCCCGATCGTCATCGTCTGCGGCATGGTGACGGGCTGCGCCGGCGGTGTCTTGCGCGACGTCCTCTGCAACGACGTGCCTCTGCTGTTTCGCTCCGAGCTCTATGCCAGCGTCTCGGTCGTCACCGGCCTGTTCTACGCCACGGCGTTTGGCCTCAAGCTCAACGCCGAGCTCTGGACCATTTTGACCTTCGTGCTCGGCATCAGCTTCCGTCTGCTCGCGGTGCGGTACAAATGGGAGATGCCGAAATTCGTGTTCACGGGTGATGAGCGGTAGGGCTCTTTCTGACCTCGCCCCGCTCTTGTCCGCCGGAGCCTTGGCGAAGGCGAATGCGGGGAGATGTACGCAATTTCGATCGGGGCGGCCGTGAGGGGATGGTAAATATTGGCTTTACGGAAGGCGTTACCTTTGAGCCCCGGCGGGCATAGCACAGGTCGACATGATGTCCGCTTGCGCCCTCAGGCGCGCATCAATCCTCTTGGACGAGCGCCGTACGAAGTGCCAGAGCAGCCAGCCAAAAGCGGATTTACGGCGCTGATTGTTCTTGTCTTCGAGACGCGTGCAGCCGCGGGAAGATCGCAGACGCGACTGTGCGTGCGGCTCCTTTTCCTTAGCCGCCGGCAAGGCAAGCACGGTTCCCTTGGGCGAACGTCGACAGAAATATCTGAAAACAAACCGTTCACCATGGAAATCGATTGCAATAATCTGGTGATACAACCGCGCGATGCGCGTGCTAAACCTACAGATGAAATAGTCAAAAGCTGCACGTCGGTTGTCGTAATTGGAAATTCGGAATGTTCAGTGCGTCGACCTTCGCACGAGCGACGGCATCGCCCGATCGCATTGGACCATCGAAAGATCCGAAGATCGCCAGTTCAAGTGCGCTCGGACACAGGGGGAGATCCCATCAGCGCACTGAGAAGTGCTGCTGGTTGATCGGCATTGCGGCGTGCGGTTTCGCGGTATTTCTGCTCGCGACGCTAGGCGTAGCCATAGAGGCTCGCAGCCTTGCCCTATCCGTAGGGCTGATGGCGTTTCTCATCTCCGTTTACATTTTCTATGGGACGTGGCGTCCGGCGCCAGTTCTCTCGAATATATGCGGCGCAGTCGCCGTTCTCTTCCTTTCGATTGGGATGGCTGGAATTATCAGTCTTGTTGGCTTGCGATACCACTTTCCCTTGATTGATGATGCGCTTGCAGAGAGTGACCGCCTCCTGGCGATCGATCTCCCGTCGATCATTGCATGGTTTGCAGATCGCCCTGCGCTGTCAAATCTACTCGGGATCGCCTATGATAGTTCCTTCGCGCAGTTGCTGGGACTTGTCGGGCTTCTCGCTGTTCTGCGCCGCTACGATAAGCTTTGGGAGCTGGTCTTTGTCTGCAGTCTGACCATCGTCGCCTCCACCACGATTTCGATTGTATGGCCTGCGATCGGTGCTTTCGCTTATTTCGATTATTCGACCGACGTTATCCGAAAGTTGCCTCTCAACGCGGGCACATATCATCTCGCGAAGTTCGAGTACTTTAGGAACGCCTTCTCGCCGGTGATATCGTTCGCCAGTCTGCAAGGGGTCGTAACCTTTCCATCGTTTCATTGCTGCCTCGCGCTCATGACCATATTCGCTGCAGTCGAAACCGGCTGGCTGTTCTGGATCGTGACGGCCTGGAATTCACTCGTGTTGATATCGACACTCCCGATCGGGGGACATTACGTGGTCGATCTGGCGGGCGGCGGGCTGCTGTGGCTGATCGGCGTCGCTTTGGCAACCGCACTCGGCAGATCCGGGCGGCGAGGAGTGCCGCTTCCTGGCCGGCAGATCATCTCCGAAGCCAACGCGTGCCCCGGGGCGATCGGAGAGAGAGACGCAGAGCATGTCGCGTTAACAACTGTTATGCCAATGTTCAAGTTCAAGACCGCCCGCGAGCTCCATGTGGCCGATCTCCTTATCTTGGCTGCAATCGCTGTCGTCACGTTGATCGTCATCGTGACTCCGTTCACCCGGTAAGACCGTCGGACCAGCTCCGAAGACGAAGATGGTGAAGGTCTTCATCCGGACGGCTCGCGCTGTTCGTTTAGGATCGGCCCCCTTTGATGATCTCGCTCGATATCACCGCTTCGCTCGTAAGATTTACACGGCAATCTGGGCGCATTGAGAATTGAGCCGTATTGCTCATCGGAGGTCGCGCCGAATGTTCGCCGCAGCGTTGGAGCAGATTCAAGACTTTGCACCGCCGAAGCGGGCAGCCTATGTCCGCATCATAGTCGCCGGATTCGCAGCAATTGTTCTTTCCAAAGCGTTCCGCTTCTTTGGCCACGGATTTTGGGAAGCGGGCCAGGCAACCGATTTTGCGGCCTTCTACATTGTCGCGCAGAAGGTATGGCTGGGCGATGTCGATCTGACCTATCGGTTCCAATCATTTGTGAAGATGCAGGCAGAAGCATCTGCCGACGCGACGAGCTTCATGCCTTGGACCTATCCGCCGCAGTTCGACCTACTTCTGTCACCGCTGGCTCTTCTGCCCGGTTGGGCAGCCTATCTTTCGTTCACGGCTCTGACTTTGGGAGCCTATTTGGCGACCTTGCGGGCTATCGCGGAAAAGAATTTCGCCCTTGTGCTGATCGTCAGCTTTCCGGCCGTCGCTGTCACGATTGGCAGCGGCCAAAACGGCTTTCTGACCGGCATATTGATGGGACTTGCCTGCATCAACATCGAGAGACGACCGTTTCTCGCCGGGATCGCACTTGGAGCCATGATCATCAAGCCTCATCTGGCCATCGCGGCTGGTGTCTACATGCTCTTGATCAGGCGATGGCCCGTGATTACGGCTGCCGGCGTGACGATCATTCTAAGCTCCCTCGTCTGCACGATTGTTTTTACTCCATCAATCTGGGGCGCCTGGTTGGAGGGCGTGAGGGAGTCGGCTTCCTTTTTGCAGGAAGGCCGATATCCACTGTTCCGGATGATTTCGACTTATGCGATGCTCTATGCCATGGGCGGATCGAGCGCCGCTGCTGCCTGGGGCCAAGCGTTAGCAGCATGTCTCGCTCTAGGCACACTCACGCTAGGTGTGGTTAGAGGACCATCGCCCCGCTTCGCACTAGGCGTGGCCGTCCTCGCCTCCGTAATGATCAGTCCCTACGCCTATGATTACGACCTACCCATCGTAGGTGTCGCGTTGGCCATGCTGTTGCCAGACCTTTCCGACTTGGCCACGCTACGGGAACGCAGCCTCACGTATGGACTTTTGGCGTTTGCTGGCGGCTATGGCCTGCTGCAAACGGCGTTCCTTGCGGGAAGCCCTAGCAATAATGCAGAGCGATCTCTCGATGCCTCCGTTTCAGGGGCGGCGCTCCTGGTCGTCCTCATGCTCGTATTGCATGCCACTCTTCGAGAGGCGCGCCACCGACGTCTAAGGGACAGCGCAATAGTCGGTTGAGTTTTCTCCGTGAGTTCGTCTTTGCGAACCCTCACCGTGACCCTCTCAGAGCGAGCGAAGCTCGTCTCGACCCCTAAGAACGGAGAGAGGGAGCCAACTACGGCTGCTGCTTCCGCGCCTTCGCCACCTGCGCCGGCGTCACCAGCGGCGCGGCGTTGCCCCAGGAATTGCGCATGTAGTTCGTCACCGCCGCGATCTGCTCGTCGGACAATTGCTTGGCATAGGGCGGCATCTCGCCCGAGTTGGGGGCGCGCGGCGTCGTCACGGTGTGTGCGCCGTCGAGGATGATGCGCAAGGTGGAGGATGGATTGACCGATTGCAGCAGCGCATTGCCCGGCAACGGCGGATAGATGCGCGGCGCGCCGGAGCCGTCGGCTTCATGGCAGGCGATGCAGAGCCGCGCGTAGACGGCCTGGCCGGCCTTCAGCTCGGCCTCGTCAGGCGGCGTCACGATCGGCTCACGCCGCGCCGCCGGCAGGCTCTTCAGATACACCGCCATGGCCCGCACGTCGGCGTCGCTCATCTTCGACGTCGAGCCGACAACGACCTCCGCCATCGGCCCGTCGGCATGGCTCCTGGCGTTGCGGCCGCTCTGCAGGTATTCGGCGATGTCCTCGGCGCTCCAGGACTTCAGCCCGCTGCGCGCCGCGCCATCGAGCCTTGGAGCGAACCAGCCGCCGACCTCGTTGCCGGACAACGCCTGTGCGTCCTTGTCCGCGCCAAAATAGTTTTTCGGCGTGTGGCAGGCGCCGCAATGGCCGAGCCCGGTGACGAGATAGCCGCCGCGATTCCACTCGGCGTTCTTGCTCTGGTCCGGCTCGAACAGGCCGGGCTTGAAGTACATGTAATTCCAGACCCGCATCAGGCCGCGATGGCCGAACGGCCATCGCAGCTCCGGCGGCTTGTTGCGGCTCACGACGGGCGCGAGCGTGCCGAGATAGGCGCGGATCGCCAGCGTGTCGTCCTTCGTCATCCGGGTGAAATAGGGATAGGGAAAGGCCGGGTAGTACAGCGAGCCGTCCGGCGCGGTGCCGTAGCGCAGGGCGCGGGTGAAATCGGCATCGCTCCAGGCGCCGATCCCGGTGTCGCGGTCGGGCGTCAGGTTCGGGGTGAAGATCGCGCCGAAGGGCGTGTCGATGCGCGTTCCGCCGGCAAAAGGCTTCGCGGGATCGGCGGTGTGGCAACCCGCACAGTCACCGGCCACCACCAGTGCCTCGCCGCGAGCGATCATCTCCGGCGACGGCTCGCTGGCTGCGGCTGCACTAGCAACTGCACTGCACAAAATCAGGCCTGCCAGAATCGTTCGCATCCTCGGCCTCTCCCGCGACCAATCGCCACTATCCGCATTATAGGGGCGTCACGTCATTTCGCGATGGCGGGGCATGGTGACACAAATTGAAAATGCCCGGCGCCTTTCCGGCCACGAAATTGCGATTTTTACCCGATGCCACTTCCGAGCCAGATTTGTGGTGCGAAGCGTTAAATATCCGACATAGAGTGGCAGAGGTGGTCGGCGCGCGCCCTAGCTAAAAACAACGGGCAGGCAACGGCTTAAGCGACCTTAATTGAGCAAGACCTGAACAGGGCGGCAAAGAGGACAGCATGGGCATCAACCAGGGTCCGATCAGTCTCGATCAAAAATACACCCAGGAAACCGGACACGTCTTCACCACGGGCATCCAGGCGCTGGTCCGCCTGCCCATGGCCCAGATCCGGCGGGACCGCGCCAATGGTCTCAACACCGCGGGCTTCGTCTCCGGCTACCGCGGCTCGCCGCTCGGCGGCTACGACCAGCAGCTCTTCGCCGCACGAAAACATCTCGAGCAGTACAACATCAAGTTCCAGCCCGGAGTGAACGAGGATCTCGCGGCCACCGCGATCTGGGGCTCGCAGCAGCTCAACCTCTCGCCCGGCGCCAAGTATGACGGTGTGGTCGGCATCTGGTACGGCAAGGGCCCCGGCGTCGACCGCTGCGGCGACGTCTTCCGCCACGGCAATGCCGCGGGGTCCGCCAAGAACGGCGGCGTGCTGTGCCTCGCCGGCGACGATCACGGCGCAAAGTCCTCGACCGTTCCGCATCAGTCCGACCACGCCTTCATCTCGGCCCTGATGCCGTATCTCTATCCGTCCAGCATCCACGAGATGATCGAGATGGGCCTGCTCGGCATCGCGATGTCGCGCTATTCGGGCTGCTGGGTCGGCATGAAGGTGATCACCGAGACGGTGGAGACCACCGCCGAGATCGACCTCACCGACGAGATGAAGCCCTTCATCATCCCCGCCGATTTCGAGCTGCCGCCCGGCGGCCTCAACCTGCGCTGGCCGGACGACCGCTTCGAGCAGGACCGTCGCCTCCAGGACTACAAGGGATTTGCCGCGATCGCCTTTGCGCGCGCCAACAAGGTCAACCGCGTCACCATGGATTCGCCGAACGCGCGCTTCGGCATCATGGCGTCCGGCAAGAGCTATGAGGACGTCCGCCAGGCGCTGCGCGAACTCGGCATCACCGAGGAGGTCGCCGCCAAGATCGGCCTTCGCCTCTACAAGATCGGCATGCCCTGGCCGCTGGAGCCGGAAGGCGTGCGCCAGTTCGCCGTTGGGCTCGAAGAGATCTTCATCGTCGAGGAGCGGCGCGAGATCGTCGAGAACCAGGTCAAGCAGGAGCTGTTCAACTGGCGCGACGACGTGCGCCCGCGCATCGTCGGCAAGATGGACGACCACGACAAGCGCTTCCTGACCTTCGCCGCCGAGCTCAGCGTCGCCTCGCTTGCCACCTCGCTCACCGAACGCCTGCTTCGACTTAACCTCAACCCCGAGATCGCGGAGATGCTCCGCGCCAAGGCCGACTGGTTCAACGGCCGCCAGGCCACGCAAATGCAGGCGACCGCGCCTGTCTCCCGCGTCCCGTATTTCTGCTCCGGCTGTCCTCACAACACGTCGACCAAAGTCCCTGAAGGCAGCCGTGCGCTCGCCGGCATCGGCTGCCACTTCATGGCGCTGTGGATGGACCGTTCGACCGAAACCTTCACGCATATGGGCGGCGAGGGCGTGCCGTGGGTCGGCATCGCGCCCTTCACCAACGAGAACCACATTTTCGCGAACCTCGGCGATGGCACCTACTTCCACTCTGGAATTCTCGCCATCCGCCAGGCGATCGCCTCCAAGGCCAATATCACCTACAAGATCCTCTACAACGACGCTGTCGCCATGACGGGCGGCCAGCGCCATGACGGCGATCTCTCGCCGCAGAAAATCATGGCCCAGCTTCACGCCGAGGGCATCAGCGAGATCTATCTGGTCTCGGAAAGCCCGGACGCCTATCCGGCCAACACCATCGCGCCGGGTGTGAAGAAATATCATCGCGACGAGCTCCAGAACGTCATGAAGATGTGCCGCGAGTACAAGGGCACGTCGGCGATCGTGTTCGTGCAAACCTGCGCGGCCGAGAAGCGCCGCCGCCGCAAGCGCGGCCTGATGGAGGATCCACCGCGCCGGGTCATGATCAATCCGGCCGTCTGCGAGGGCTGCGGCGACTGCTCGGTGCAGTCGAACTGCATCTCGGTCGAGCCGCTGGAGACCGAGTTCGGCCGCAAGCGCGCCATCAACCAGTCCTCCTGCAACAAGGACTATTCCTGCCTGAAGGGTTTCTGCCCGTCCTTCGTCACCATCGATGGTGGCGCGCCGCGCCACCGTGCACCTGGCGAGCTCGCTGACGTCGGCGAGCTGCCCGAGCCGGCCTCGCG
Organism: Bradyrhizobium sp. Cp5.3; assembly: GCF_000426265.1. Lineage (NCBI taxonomy): Bacteria > Pseudomonadati > Pseudomonadota > Alphaproteobacteria > Hyphomicrobiales > Nitrobacteraceae > Bradyrhizobium > Bradyrhizobium sp. Cp5.3. Next base: position 15,958 of record NZ_AUFA01000034.1, read on the forward strand.
TCCGGCGCTGGACAAGCCCTACAACATCGCGGTCGGCGGCGTCGGCGGCACCGGTGTTCTCACCATCGGCGCGCTGCTCGGCATGGCCGCGCATATCGAGGGCAAGGCCTCGATGATCCTCGACATGTCGGGTCTGGCGCAAAAGGGCGGGGCGGTGCTCAGCCACGTCCGCCTGTCGGATCATCCGGCCGAGGTGACCTGCTCGCGCATCGTCACCGGCACGGCCGATCTCGTGCTCGCCGCAGATGAGGTGGTCGCGGTCGCCAAGGACACGATCTCGCTCTGCGATACCAGCCGCACCCGCGGCGTCATCAACAGCCACGTCATTCCCACCGCCGATTTCATCCTCAACCGCGATTTCAACTTCCAGACCCGCAAGCTGAATGGGCTATTGGAAACCGCGCTGCACAGGGACTCGGTGTTCTTCGATTTCACCAAGCCGGCCGAGCAGCTCCTCGGCGACTCTATCGCCACCAACATGATGATGATGGGCTACGCCTATCAGAAGGGCTTCTTGCCCCTGTCGGCGGAAGCGATCGAGCAGGCGATCGAGGTCAACGGCGTCTCGATCAAGATGAACAAAGAGGCCTTCCGCCTCGGCCGTCTCGCGGTCGCCGATCCCGCGCGCCTTGCGGACATGCTGAAGGGGACTGACGAGGTCGTTGCGCCCAAGACCTTGGACGCAATGACGCTGGACGAGGTCATCGAGCATCGCACCAAGCATCTGACGGCCTATCAGAATGGTCGTCTGGCGAAGCGCTATCGCAAGCTCGTCGACCAGGTCCGAGACGTCGCGGTGAAGGGCGGCTATGACGACGCGCTGCCGCGCGCGGTCGCGATCAACTACGCAAAACTGCTCGCCTACAAGGACGAGTACGAGGTCGCGCGCCTCTTCACCGACGGCGCCTTCGAGCAGCAGCTTCGCGACCAGTTCGAAGGCGACTACAAGTTCAGCTTCAACCTCGCCCCGCCGATCCTCAGCAACGGCGTCGACGCGCTGGGCCGCCCGAAGAAGCGCGCCTTCGGCCCGTGGATGCTGAAGGCATTCCGTGTGCTTGCAAAATTCAAGTTCCTGCGCGGCACGCCCATCGACATCTTCGGCCGTAGCGCCGACCGCAAGCTCGAGCGCGATCTGATCGCGGGCTACGAGAAGGACGTCGCCACCGTGCTCGGCCTGCTGTCGCCGGTCACGATCGACACTGCGGTGGAGCTCTTGTCGCTGCCCGACCGCATCCGCGGCTACGGCCCGGTGAAGGAGAAGGCGGTCGCGGACGCCAAGGTCCGCTACGCCCAGCTCGCCGCCGACCTCGCAAGCCCGCCCTCCGCGCCGAGGCAGATCGCGGCGGAGTAGGGCGTCGCGCCTCGGACGCAGTGCGTAGGGTGGGTTAGCGCAGCGTAACCCACCACTTCTCTCTCCATGCGGAAAGTAAAGAGGTGGGTTACGCCTTCGGCTAACCCACCCTATAGCACTACAATCCATTGTGTCGCTTGGCGGGCGAGATACCACCGGCTACTTTGCATGGGGTTGTTTTCGAAAAATAGAAATCGCTTGTGCCGTCGGGCAAAACACCTTTACGACTTTGCACATCCTGCCTGTCCGCGGCGTGTTGAGGTGAACTATGGATCCTGCTCATCGCATCGTGACACAACTGCCGCTCACCGAGCTGCGGAGCGGCGAGGGCGTATTGGATGCGCGCTCGGCCGAAGCGGTGGGCGGGGTCGAAATCGAGCGCCTTCTGCGGGATCATTCGACCTTCGTGGTGGCGGATGTTGGAAAACCGCTGAAGTGGATATCCGAGGCCGATCGCTTTGCCTTCTGGAAGGCTGAGGTGAAAGACCGCCTGGTTTCGCGGGATACGGATTCCTTTTGTCTCGACGATTACGCGGGCGGTTATTGCTACGTGGCGACTGTTTGGCGGGGAGCCTCGTGCGCGCCGGTCATTGTTTTAGAGATGCATCACTAGGCTCCGCAGGGTTATCCCTGCGGCAACGGATGCTCGGCGGAAGCCCCACTTGCGTCGACCCGCTGCCCTCTCGCCCGACGGAATATTTCCGCGCTTGCCAACGGGGCATCCGCGGTTCAGAAAAACGGAGCAAGAAGAAACGCCAGCGGAGACCTGAAGTTTTGACCATCAAGGGCAAGGCCTACATTGCCGGGATTTTTGAACACCCGACCCGGCATGCGCCGGACAAATCCACCGCGCAGCTCCACGCCGAGGTCGCCAAGGGGGCGATCGAGGATGCCGGGCTCAGCAAGGACGATGTCGACGGCTATTTCTGCGCCGGCGACGCCCCCGGCGGCGCCTGGCCGATGGTCGATTACCTCGGCCTCAACACCAAAAAGCTGCGCCACGTCGATTCCACCGAGACCGGCGGCTGTTCCTACATTATCCATCTCGGCCACGCGGCCGAAGCGATCGCGGCGGGCAAGTGCTCGATCGCGCTGATCACGCTCGCCGGCAAGCCGCGCACCGGCGTGATGCCGCCGCGTGCGGCCGGTGCCGAGGCCGATTTCGAGTTGGCTTACGGTGCGACCACGCACAATGCCTACGGCATGTGTGCCATGCGCCACATGCACGACTACGGCACCACGAGCGAGCAGCTCGCCTGGATCAAGGTCGCGGCCTCGCATCATGCGCAATACAATCCGCATGCGATGCTCAAGGACGTCGTCACCGTCGAGGACGTGCTGAACTCGCCGATGATCTCCGATCCCTTGCATCGCATGGATTGCTGCGTCGTCTCCGACGGTGGCGGTGCGCTGATCGTGACGACGCCCGAGATCGCCAAGAGCCTGAAGAAACCGCAAGTGCGCCTGATCGGCCATGGCGAAGCGATGAAGGGCCCGCGCGGCGGCAAAGACCTCGACCTCACTTATTCCGCCGGCGTCTGGTCCGGCCCGCGCGCATTTGACGAAGCCGGCATCACACCGAAGGATATCAAATACGCCTCGATCTATGACAGCTTCACCATCACCGTCCTGATGCAGCTCGAGGACCTCGGCTTCTGCAAGAAAGGCTCGGGCGGCAAGTTCGTCGCCGACGGCAATCTGATCTCTGGCGTCGGCAAGCTGCCGTTCAACACCGATGGCGGTGGCCTCTGCAGCAACCATCCCGTCAACCGCGGCGGCATGACCAAGATCATCGAGGCCGTCAGGCAGTTGCGCGGCGAGGCGCATCCGAAGGTGCAGGTTCCGAACTGCGATCTCGCCATCGCCCACGGCACCGGCGGCCTGCTCGGCGTCCGCCACGCGGCCTCGACGGCCATTCTGGAGCGCGTGTGATGAGCGAAGCAAAGAAATATCCGGCACCTGTGACCAACGCCGAGACGGCGCCGTTCTGGGAAGCAGCGAAGCAGGGCAAGTTCATGATCAAGCGCTGCACCGCCTGCGGCGAAGCGCATTACTTCCCGCGTTCGATCTGCCCGTTCTGCTATTCGGACAAGACGGTGTGGGAGGAAAGTTCGGGCGAGGGCACGATCTACACCTACAGCCTGATGCGGAAGTCGCCGACCGGCCCTTACGCGATCGGCTACGTCACGCTGAAGGAGGGTCCGTCACTCCAGACCAACCTCGTCGATTGCGATCTCACGACGCTGAAGATCGGCCAGAAGGTGAAGGTGGTGTTCAAGCCGACGGACGGCGCGCCGCTGCCGTTCTTCACGCCGGTGTAGCAGAAGGTGCTTTCCCTTCTCCCCTCATGTCCGCCGAAGCCTTGGCGAAGGCGGATGTGAGAGAAGGTGGCGCGAAGCGCCGGATGAGGAGTCTCTGCCCACACGAAGAGTCTCGCTGTGGAGCCAACCCCTCACCCAAACGAGTTTGCCGTGATGTCCTCGCTGCCCTCTCCCACAAGGGGAGAGGGCACATCAACGAGCAGCGGCGCCCAAAATATCCGGGGAGGAAACCAAGAAAATGTCCGCCAGATACGAAGAACTTAAATCCCTCAAGAACCTCGGCCAGAAATACGCCTACACCGACCGTGAAGTGATGCTCTATGCCTACGGCATCGGGCTCGGCGCCGATCCGATGGACGAGAGCGAGCTCGCCTTCGTCAACGAGGGCACGCTGACGCCCCGGCCGCTCAAGGTGGTGCCGACCTTCGCCTCCGTGGCCGCCTGGGGCTCGGGTCCCGGCGAGATGAACCTCAACCGCGTGATGGTGGTCGACGGCGAGCGCGACATCACCTTCCACCAGCCGCTGCCGACCGCCGCGCACATCACCGCCGACTCCTCCGTGCTCGAGGTCTACGACAAGGGCAAGGACAAGGGCGTGGTCATCAGCCACCAGACCGTGCTGAAGAACGAGAAGGGCGAGAAGCTCGCAACTCTGGTCGCCTCACGCTTCGCCCGCGGCGATGGCGGCTTCGGCGGGCCGAACCTGATCCAGCCCGATGCGCACCAGATCCCGTCGCGCGCGCCCGACAAGAGCATCGACATCACCACGCGTCCCGACCAGGCGCTGGTCTATCGCCTCTGCGGCGACCGCAACCCGCTGCACTCCGATCCCGAGTTCGCCAAGAAGGCCGGCTTCCCGCGCCCGATCTTGCACGGCATGTGCACCTACGGCATCACCTGCCGCGGCGTGCTGCAGACCTATGCCGACTACGACCCAGCCGCCTTCCGCCAGCACGTCGCGCGGTTCTCCTCCCCGGTCTATCCCGGCGAGATCGTGACCATGGACCTCTGGAAGGACGGCAACGTGATCTCGTTCGAAGCCAAGGTGAAGTCGCGCGGCGTCACCGTGATCAAGAACGGCAAGACGGTGCTCGGTTAGGAAGGCACCGGCGGCGTACTCCCTCGCCCCGCTTGCGGGGAGAGGCGAAGAAACAAGAAACAGGGAGAAGCCACCATGGGACTACTCGACGGCAAAGTCGCGCTGATCACCGGCGCGGGCGGGGGGCTCGGCGAGGCCTACGCAAAGCTGTTCGCGCGGGAAGGGGCATCCGTCGTCGTCAACGACCTCGGTGGGCCCCGTGACGGTTCCGGCGCCGACAAGTCGATGGCGCAGATGGTGGTGGACGCAATCAAGGCCGAAGGCGGCAAGGCGGTCGCCAACGGCGCCGACATCTCCACCATGGAGGGCGGCCAGTCGGTGTTCGACGACGCCATCAAGCACTTCGGCCGCGCCGACATCCTTGTCAACAATGCCGGCATCCTGCGCGACCAGACCTTCGCAAAAGCCTCCGAGGCCGACTGGGACAAGGTCATCAAGGTGCATCTCAAGGGCACCTTTTGTTGCACTATGCCAGTGTTTCGCTGGATGCGGGAAAACGGCGGCGGCGTCATCGTCAACACCTCCTCGACCTCGGGCCTGATCGGTAATTTCGGCCAGACCAATTACGGCGCGGCCAAGGGCGGCATCTGGGGCCTGTCCAACGTGCTGGCGATCGAGGGCCGCAAATACAACATCCGGATCTGGACGCTGGCCCCGGGCGCGCTGACCCGCATGACCGCAGACCTGCCCCGCTATAAGGAGAACCCCGGTGCCGCGCTGGGGCCGGACGGCATCGCGCCGGCCGTGCTATACATGGTCAGCGATTTGTCGGGCGACCAGACCGGCAAGGTGCTGGGCGTGTCCGGGCCCCGCGGCGTGCGCGAAATGCGGATGATGGAGATGGAAGGCTGGAAACCGCCGCACACCGGCTGGAACGCCCAGGACATCGTCGATCACGCCAAGGAGATCTTCTTCTCCGAGGAGCAGATCAAGATGGGCGCGCGGCGGTTTTAGGAGTTGCCGTCATCCCGGGGCACGCGAAGCGTGAGCCCGGGATCCATACTCCCGGCGCGTTTGGCCCTTGGGCCATTCGCGCAACCCAAATAGGCCGGCGCGCCTATTTTTAGTTTTCTGCGAATGCGGCAAGCCGCACACGCAGCGTGGTTATGGATTCCGGGCTCGCGACTGCGTCGCGCCCCGGAATGACAATTAGAGAGAGACGAGGCACTTATGAAACTCACCGCCGATGCCAAGGGCACCTTCGCAATCGCGCCGACGCCGTTCCACGATGACGGCCGGATCGATGAGCGCTCGATCGACCGCCTGACCGATTTCTACGAGGAGGTCGGCTGCGACGGCGTCACGGTGCTCGGCATCCTCGGCGAGGCGCCGAAGCTCGATGCCGCCGAGGCCGAGCAGGTGGCGGTGCGCTTCGTCAAGCGCGCCAAGAAGATGCAGGTGATCGTCGGCGTCTCGGCGCCGGGCTTTGCCACCATGCGCTCGCTGGCGAAGGCCTCGATGGATGCAGGCGCCGCCGGCGTGATGATCGCGCCGCCGCCGTCGCTGCGCACCGACGACCAGATCACCGGCTATTTCAAGCAGGCGGCCGAAGCGATCGGCCCCGACGTGCCCTGGGTGCTTCAGGACTATCCGCTGACGCTGTCGGTGGTGTTCACCCCCACGGTGATCCGCAAGATCGTCACCGACAATCCGAACTGCGTGATGCTCAAGCACGAGGACTGGCCGGGACTGGAGAAGATCTCGACGCTGCGCAACTTCCAGAAGGACGGTTCGCTGCGGCCGCTCTCGATCCTGTGCGGCAATGGCGGCCTGTTCCTCGATTTCGAGATGGAGCGCGGCGCCGACGGCGCGATGACCGGCTACGCCTTCCCCGAACTGCTGATAGACGTCGTGCGGCTGTCGAAGGAGGGCAAGCGCGATGCCGCGCATGACCTGTTCGACGCGCATCTGCCGCTGATCCGCTACGAGCAGCAGCCCGGGGCAGGGCTCGCCGTACGCAAATACGTTCTCCAGAAGCGCGGCATCATCGCCTCCAGCGCGCAGCGCAAGCCCGGCGCGACCATCACCCCGGCGGCGAAGGCGGAGGTCGATTATCTCCTGTCGCGCGTCGCCCGCGTCGACAAGCGCGCCAATCTCCAGCCGCAATCGAGCGCCGCAGGTTAATCGCATGGCCGAGACATCAGCATCACGTCCCGCTTCGACGATCCTCCTGCTGCGCGACTGCGCGAGTGTAGACGGCGACAGCCGCGACGAGATCGAAGTCTTCATGATGGTCCGCCATCATCAGATCGAGTTCAATTCGGGCGCGCTGGTGTTTCCCGGCGGCAGCGTCGATGCCGGCGACAACGAGATCGTCGCCCGGTCCGACCTGTATTCAGGCGGCGAGGGACTGAGCGAGGCCGATCGGGGCTTCCGCATCGCCGCGATCCGCGAGACCTTTGAGGAGAGCGGCATCCTGCTGGCGCGGTTGAGAGGCTCATCCGCGCCGGTCGATGCCAAACGTGCCGGCGAGATCGCGGACAAGCATCGGGTCGCGCTCAACGAGCACAAGATCAGCTTTCTCAGCATTCTCGCCGACAACGGCCTCCAGCTCGCGCTGGATACTTTAGTGCCTTACGCGCACTGGATCACGCCGGAGGGCATGCCCAAGCGTTTCGACACCTGGTTCTTCCTTGCGGCCGCGCCGCCCGACCAGCTCGGTGCGCATGACGGCAGAGAGTCGACGGATTCGATCTGGGTGTCGCCGCGCGAGGCAGTGGAGGGCGGCGAGAGCGGGCGCTTCAAGCTGCCGTTCCCGACCACGCGCAACCTGATCCGGCTGGCGAAGCAGGGCAGCGTGAGCGCGGCGATCGACCACGCCCGTGGCATGTCCATCGTCACGGTCATGCCGGTGATGACGAAGACCGAAAGCGGCCGCCAGCTCCGCATTCCCCGCGAGGCCGGCTATGACGGCGAGGTGTTCGAGGTCGGCGCGGTCGGCTGACATACTTCGATATGCAGCGAATTATCGGTGATCCTGACGCGGTAAGTTCCGCTGCCTCGAGGCAGGACGGACCGCGTGACATGGATAGCCGGCAGGACACCAACATCACCGTCGAGCTGGCGCTGCTGCTTGCGCTCGCCACGCTCTGGGGCGGCTCCTACACCTTCATCAAGCTCGGCGTTGCCACCATCCCGCCGATCACGCTGATCGCGGCGCGTACCGCGATCGCGGGCCTCTTGCTGCTCGCGGTGATGCGGGCGCGCGGCATCAGCATGCCGACGGACGCCGCGACGTGGCAGCGCTTCGCCTTCCAGGCCGTGCTCAACAGCGTCATCCCCTGGACGCTGATTGCCTGGGGCGAGCGTCATGTCGATGCCGCGCTCGCCACCATCCTCAATTCGGCCGCGCCGATCTTCACCTTCCTGTTCACGGTCACTGTGACCCGGCACGAGGCGACGACGCCGCGCAAGCTGGTCGGGGTGGTCGCCGGGATGGCCGGCATCTGCCTGATCGTCGGCGTCGATGCATTTCATGACGTCGGCCGCGGCCTCGTCGCGGAGGCGGCGATCGTCGCCGCCACCATCTGCTACGCCTGCGCCGCGATCTTCAGCCGCGGCTTCAAGGGCCTCGATCCGATGGCGCCCGCCGCCGGCTCGCTGCTGGCGGGGGCGGCGGCCCTGATCCCGGCCTCGCTCGTGGTCGAGCAGCCCTGGACGTTATCGCCCTCGCGGGCTTCCGTGCTGGCGCTGCTCGCGCTCGCCGTGTTTTCGACCGCCGCGGCGTTCGCGATCTACTTCCGCCTGATCCAGACCCTCGGCTCGGTCGGCACCACCGCGCAGGCCTATCTCCGCGTGCCCATCGGGGTCGCCATCAGCGTCGCCTTCCTCGGCGAAAGCCTGAGCCAGACCGCCTGGATCGGGCTTGCCTGCGTCGTCGTCGGCGTTGCCGCCATGACCATCCCGGCGAGGGGCCCGGTCAGCGTCAAAACGTCCTGACCGGAAAGGTTAACCGAGGAGGGCGGGCGGTCGCGGCTTGCAATTTTAAGGATATTCCGCGGCCGAAGGCATGTTCCCCCAAGGCCGCAAGACGTCGTATATTGGGCTGCCAGGAGCCCGGTCACCACACCAATGTCCGCCGAATTGTCGCCGAACCCCGAGAAAAAGCGAATATTCTCGCTCTCCATCGGCCAGCTGACGTTCGGCAGCTTCCTGCTGGTGCTGGCGGTGATCATCGTCACCTCGACGGCGAGCGTGATCGCGATCCGGCACATCGATTCCACCTTCGCGGAGCTGCAGCGGCTCCAGAGTGTCGGCGATCTCGCCGAGGACATTGACCGGCGCATGAACGAGTTGCGGCTGGCCGCACGTGACTTCGTCACCGATCCCGGCGCCGGCATCCAGTTCAAGCAGGTCGGCGAGGCGGCCGCGACGCTCAGCGACATCCTGAAGAAGACCCGCATCGAGCTCGCGCCCGAGCAGCAGGACATGATCGACGGGGTCACCGAGCGGCTCGCGACCTACCGCAGCGGGCTGGATCGCATCTCCACCTTGATCGACCGGCGCGCCCAGCTGCTGGCCGGCTTGCCGCCCTTGCGCGACCAGTTCGACGCGGCCGTCGCCGGAACCGCGGACCGCGAGCTGGCGGCCCACCTGTCGGAAGCGCAGAGCCGGATCGCGCTGGGGTTGCTGGCGCGCAATCCGTCGGCGGCCGAGCAGGCCGCGCAGAGCATGCGGACGATGGATATCGCTGACACCAAGCTGAAGGCAGCGGTGGACGGCTATGCCGAGGCCATCATCGCCGTGGCCGTCCGGGAACGGCAGATCGCCGATATCGACCGCGAGGTGCTGGGTACCGAGGGCCGTCTGATCGGCCGCGTCACCGAATTGCTGCGCGAGGTCAGCGCGCGGCGCGGCCACGTGCTGTCGCGCGACTTCGCCCGTACGCTGACCGAGGCGAGATGGCAGAGCATCGTGTTCGGCACGATCGGCGTGCTGATCGGCATCGTCGCGGCCGCCTTCGTCGTGCGGCGGACCGTCCGGCCGCTCGCAAAGATCGCAAGGTCGATCCGCGCGCTCGCTGCCGGCGAGAAGAACGCGTCGATCCCGTCGGCCGACCTTGACAACGAAATCGGCGACATCGCCCGCGCCGCCGAGGTGTTCCGCCGTGCGCTGGAGGAGGCCGACACGGCGCGCGAGGCCGCGGTGCGCGCGCTGACCGAGCAACGGCTTGCCGAAGAGAGCTATCGCAAGCTGTTCGAAGGCTCGGTCGACGGCATCTATGTCACGACGCCGGCCGGCGACCTCCTCAACGCCAATCCGGCGCTGGCGCGGATGATGGGCTACGACAGTCCGCAACACCTCATCGACAGCATCAACGATATCGCCCACACCATCTACGTCCATCCCGAGGCGCGCGCCGAATATCAGCGGCTGATGGAGCGCGACGGCATGGTGCGCGAGTTCGAGTACCAGGTGCGCCAGCGCAGCGGCAACATTTTGTGGCTCTCGGACAGTGCGACAGGCGTGCGGGACGAGCAGGGCAGGATCGTCCGTTACGAGGGCACGCTGCGCGATATCACCGACCAGAAGCGCGCTGAAGATGCGATCGCCGAGGGCCGGCGCCTGCTGCAGCAGGTTATCGACACCGTACCCGCCGTGATCAACGTCAAGGACCGCGACCTGCGCTATGTGCTGATGAACCGCTACATGGCCGGCATCTTCGGCATCGAGCCCGGCGATGCGCTTGGCCGCACCACGGCCGACCTGATGTCGCGCTACGGCGCCGCCAAGACCGACGAGAACGACAAGCGGGTGCTCAAGCTCCGCAAGGGGCTCGGCTTCTACGAGGAGGAGTACAAGGACGCCTCCGGCAGCATGCGGCAATGGCTCGTCAACAAGCTGCCGCTGCTCGATACCGAGGGCGAGATCGAGCGGATCGTCACCGTGGCGCTCGATATCGGCGAGCGCAAACGCGGCGAGCTGGAGATGCGCAAGGCGAAGGAAGCCGCCGAGACCGCGCTGCGCAATCTGCGCGAGACCCAGGCCTCGCTGATCGAGGCGGAGAAGCTCGCGGCGCTCGGGCGGCTGGTCGCCGGCGTCGCGCATGAGGTCAACAATCCCGTCGGCATCAGCCTGACGGTCGCCTCCGCGCTCGAGCGCAAGACCGCGATGTTCAGCGCCGATGTCGAGCGGGGCGAGCTGCGCCGCTCGACGCTGAACGATTATCTCAACACCAGCCGCGATGCGTCCTCGCAGCTCGTGGCCAATCTCAACCGCGCCGCCGAGCTGATCCAGTCGTTCAAGCAGGTCGCTGCCGACCGCAACTATTCGGACCAGCGCACCTTCGACCTTGCCGACCTCACCGAGCAGGTGGTGATGAGCCTGCGGCCGGGCCTGCGCAAACACAACCTGACGCTCAACGTCGACTGTCAGCCCGATCTGACCATGAACAGCTATCCCGGCCCGTACGGCCAGGTGCTGACCAACCTGTTCCTCAATGCGGTGGCGCACGCCTTCCCGGACGGACGTCCGGGGATCATCGACATCCAGGTGCGCGAGTCCGGCAAGGACAATGTCGAGATCATCTTCTGCGACAATGGCTGCGGCATGAGCCTGGATGTGCGCCGCCGCGCCTTCGATCCGTTTTTTACGACGCGGCGCGACCAGGGCGGCACGGGCCTCGGCCTGCACATCGTCTACAGCATCGTCACCAACCGGCTGGGTGGACGGCTCGATCTCGATTCCGAGCCGGGCGGCGGGACGCGCATCCAGATGATCCTGCCGCGCACGGCGCCGCTCGAGCAGGCTGCGGAATAGCTAGTCTACGTCCGAAAGCTTGCGAAGCGTGGCGCCAAAGATCTGGCTGGCCTTGCCGACGAGCGCCGTCCCGGTCATCTCCGCGCGCGTATCGGTGAAGGTGCCGCTGACGCCGATGCCGACCGGGGCCGGGCCGCCGAACAGGGGATTGTCGTCGCCGCGCGGGGAGGTGTGCCGTTGCACCAGCACCTCGCCCTTGAAGGTGTTGTCCTTCACCGTGTAGCTGCCGGTGTAATAGAGGTAGGCATCGCCGCCAAGAATCTGGCCGTCGCGAAACAGGATCACGCCGCTGCCCTTGCCGACTCGACCATCAAGCAGCGCCACATGAATCGAATAAAGACCGTTTTTCATAACGCCCGCAGGTCGGCCACCTTCGCCCAAGGCGGACCGGTCCAGCTTTTATGCCAAAGCGCGTTCGCCTGCGCAACGCGTCAGATTGGCGACTGACAGCGCTGATCAATGCCGCGAACCGTAGTTATCCCGGCTTGTCTGTGACGCGGATATGACGGCCTCATAGTGCCGCGGGACCAGTCGTTTCGAATCGGAGTTGGCCCGCGAAATGCATAACCATCATTGCACTGGCCGCGGGGTGCTGGAGCAAGACGAACGTGACCCACTGGATCTATTCCGGCGGCGATGAGCCGCGCCTGTACGGTACGCGTCCCACGAATTGCGAAGCAGAGCAGGTTGGCAAAGCGACACGCTGGCGAAGCGTGCGCAGGCTCGGCTGCGCGTTCCTGCTGGTTGCGCTCGTTGCCCCCTTGGGGCACGCGCGCGACCGCGGCCAATTCGTCAACACCAATGCCGAATTGAAGGCCTGGTTCGACGGATTGCGCAGCGGCAAGGGGCCATGCTGCTCCGATGCCGACGGTTCGGCGATCTCGGACTCCGACTGGGAGAGCAAGGACGGGCACTATCGTGTCCGCGTCCCGCGCTATGACTATGTGGTGAATGGTCAGGCGCAAGAGCTCGTCTGGGTCGATGTGCCCGAGGAAGCCGTAATCTCCGAGCCCAATCGGGTCGGACGTACCATGGTATGGCCGATCTACGGCTACACGGGCGTCACCATCCGCTGCTTCATGCCGGGCAGCATGACCTAGCCGACGCAACCTGGGCTTGGGCGGCATCGAGCGCCGCCCACGCGGCATCAGGTGTACTTCTTGTCGCGCTCGAGCAGCTCGATGGAGATGCCTTCCGGGCCGCGGATGAAGCAGATGCGGACGCCGGGCCGGATCGTCGTCGGCTCGCGCGTGAACTCGACGCCTTTGGCCTTGATCTCCGCGGCGACGGCGTCGATGTCCTTCACCGTGAGCCCGAAATGGTCGAGGCCCTGATGGGGATGCGGCGGGGGCGGGCTGACGGCATTGTCGCCCTCCAGCGGCGCAATGAAGATCCTGGCGCCACCAAGGTTCACGTCGATCCGCCCCGGCGCGCGCACGATCTCGCCACCGAGGATATCCCGCAGCCAGGCCGCCGTGGCCTCCGGATCGGGGCTGCGCAGATGGACGTGATCCCAAGTGACGACTGGCATTTCATTTCCTCCCGACAGGGGCTTGCGATGTTGCAGTGCATGTTAGCGACCCCGGCCGGCAGTCGCCACCGTCGTTCCCGAATTCGCATGAGCGCGGGAACCATAGTTCCCCTATTGGATTAAGTAACTAGCGGTCGAATCCCTTATCGAAAGGCCGTATCGGCCTTGCAGGAAGCGTGATGCACAGAACGTGCTTCGGCCGCTGTCGGGGGTGCACCCATGAACGCAGGGTTTGACCGGATCGGGTTGGGACGCTTCGCCGGGATCGGCGACCGTCTGGCACGGAGAGCGACGATCATAGGCGTCTCATGTGGCCGAAGCCTCCTGTGGTTGCTGGCCGCACTGATTGTCGGATGTGGTGTCTGGATGCTGACGCCTTCCAAGGGCAACAGTGCTGAAGGCGAGCCGCGGAAATCCGAGTTGGCGACCGTCGATCCCGCGCCGGCCACAACCCCTGCGGCAAGCCAGGCCGCGGCAGCCGAGCTCGATCACCTGCGGATCTCCTCCCAGACCTGGCGACGTGGCGGGCTTGGCTCGAAGGCGCTCGTGACGTTCACCCTGCGAAACGACAATGATTATGCCGTAAAGGATCTCGAGATCGTCTGTGCCTTCACCCGGCGCGACGGCAGCCATCTGACCGATCGCAGCCGCGTGCTTCCCGAAATCGTGAGCATGAAGAGCCGCAAGACGTTTGCGCGCATTTCCGTCGGCGTTATCAACGTCAATGCCGATCAGGCCAAGTGCTCGGTGATCGCAGCGCGGCGCGCGTAAGCGGCCGCAGGTTCCGATAGCGGAAAAGTTACCGTTAATGCCGCGTCGCCCAAAAAACGTGGCGTTGCCGGTTGAACCGAACAGCCCCACTTATGAACCAATTAAAGGATCGCCGGTTAACGCGGAGTGCCCGCGCCTGGAAGCGCGCACGGAGCGATGTCCAATGCCCATCTTTCGGTATTTCATGTTCGTCGGTGGAGCGCTGCTCGCTCTGTTGCTCGCGGCGGATTTCGTATGGCCGGCGCCCCCCGCGACGCAGGGCATCGCGAGCGCAAGCAACGATCCGCCGCCGATCCGCATCCGGTCGGATCGCCACCTGCCGGAACGCGTCGTGCTCGATACCAGCAAGCCGACGATCGCCGCGCCCGTCGTGCACACGGCCGCTGTTGCCGCGCCGCAGGCAACCGCGTCACCCGTCCTGAACGAAATGTCGGCCAAGGCGCGGGTCCGCGAGACATTTGCCCAATTCATCCCGCCCGGGTCGAAGGCTGAGGCAGGATCGGTCAAGAAGACCGAGGCCAAGGCGTCCAAGCGCAGGGTCGCCAGGGCGCGGCCGGTGCAACCGCAGGGCAGGCCGATGATGCTGATGGCGCAGCAGCCGCATTTCGGCCTCTTCAACACGACCTGGTGAGCGCGTCCGTCTGCTCAGGGCGGGCGGGGCTTTTTATTGTCAAACCTCTCTGCTAAGTCGAACGCATCCGAACATCACGCTTGGTGCTGGTCCTGAAGGCACCGAACAGGCGTATCTCGGTAGTGGCCCGACGGTCGGGCCGAAGCGCTCGTAGCTCAGCTGGATAGAGCATCGGATTTCGATTCCGAGGGTCGGGAGTTCGAATCTCTCCGAGCGCGCCACTTTCAGTCTTTTTGCGGCGGTTATCTCCCGCGGTTCCATGGCCGGGAATGTCTGCAGGCTCGGCGTCCCTACCACCGGCGTCAATCGGGAAGCCCACAATCCGCTGCCGGGCAAGGACGGGACGAAACTCTTTGCCGGCCGGGCGAAGCCAGCCTGAAACAAACCGGGTCTAACCTTCCCTCAAGCTGCCGCATCCAACCCGTTTCAAGGGAGGGGATCTTATGAAAGCAGCATTTTTGGCACTATCGCTTCTTGGCCAGCCCGCGATACCGATTTCCGACCGTGTGCCCGTTTTCAATGTCGAAGCCCTTTGCAGGGATGTTTCCGCTGACGACAAGGCGTCAGGGCTGGCCCTGGCGCAGGACGCCGACGAATGCGTGCGTGACGAGACACTTGCGCAGCAGCAGCTAAGTTCGACTTGGCTGACTGTTCCGGGTCCGGCGCGCGAAAGCTGCGAAGGCGAGGCTGCGGCAGGTGGAATACAAAGCTATGTCGACCTGCTCACCTGCCTGCAGATGGCGGGCTGGGCGAACCCGGCTCCTTCACCGGCAGTGCCGCTCAGGGGCGCGAGCAAGACGCGGAACACCAAAAGTTAGTTGCGCAAGCGCGCAACCATCCACCGGTTTTTGTTCTGTCTGTGTTCTAATGGCGCGTGGCCCCGCGACCGGCGCAACAGGCTACGCGGTCCGAAGACTGAGCAGCCGGCCGCGCGCCAGGGTCTCCGAGGGTGCTTCGTTGAAGGTCGCGCGATAGATCGCGGCGAATTCGCCCATGTGGTGGAAGCCTTGTGCGCGGGCGCAGCTTGCGACGGTCAGGCTGCCGCCGCCTTTCAGAAGCCGGGCGCGGGCCGCCCACAGCCGCTTCAACCGGATGTACTGGTGCAGGCTCATCCCGCGCAGCTTCGACACGGCACTGCCCAGCGTGCGCATCGAGACGCCAAATTCGCTCGCGAGCCCTTCCGAATAGATCGGGGCGATCGGATGGGCGGCGACGTAGTCGTCGAGCCGCTCTATCAGCCTTGACGACCGCCCGTTCGCGATCCGGCTGTCGCCGGCTGTGCGCAGATCGACGCGAAACAGTTCATCGATGGCGAGGAGCAGCCCCTCCTGGAGATGCGCGGCAATCTCGGGAATCGCGAACAGGCCCGGCTCGGCGCTGGCCGTTCGCAGGATGTCGAGGATGAGCTGGCGCACATGCATCAGGGCGGCGCGGTCCGGGGCATAGGCTTGGATCATGTCGGCCCGGTCGAACCAGCCGCGATCCCGCAAGGCCGGCGAGAGGATGAGCATCGCGTGAAGGTTGGTCCCGGGTTCGACGAAATGGCAGTCGTCGTTGCCGCGGAGCGCAACGAAGAAACGCGAGTCCAGCTCCACGCCGTTGAGACTCGCCCGCCCATCATCCGACATCGGCAGCAACACCATCCCGCCGGGCGTGCGATAGGCCGTATCCAGGATGCGCGCAAAGGTTTGCATCACGATGATCCGGCACGCCGGCAGGCAGACAACCGCGCGAGCCGCCTCGAAATTCGCAACATCGAGCGGGATGCTCCGGGCATCTTCAAACAGCTCCGCCGGCCGGAACGCATCGATGTCGGTGAAGGTCGTCAGCTGCAGGGCGGGGGAGGGCGCAAGAGCACTGAACAACATTCGTCTGGCCCGCAGCCGTTTCAATGATGGAAATCATATCAATGGTGAAACGTCGTGATTCCGTAAACCGCGAAGCGGGGCCGTAGTATTGCGGTGTGACAGAGGTGCGACGTGTGGACGATGACGATACGTCCCGCTCTCTAGCGCTCCCGCTTCATCGGCTGGCCGGAGGCGAGATCGATGAAATGGACTCGCGTGCAGGCGGGACAGCTGAACGCCTCGAAGCTCCGCCTCTCGAGTTTCGGCTGCTTTTCCAGATGAGTTTGGACGTTCATGCCCGTCTGGGGGCATTGGAAAACGATGAAATCCGCCATCGACGCAAACTGCCGCAGCGGCATTTTCCTGCTTTGATCTAGATCAGTTTTGGAATCGGTCTACGCATCGCGGCGCCTTCGGGAGGGCGCACCGCCTTCCAAAAATGCGAAGGGGCCCGAAGGCCCCTCCAGATTTCACCAGCCGCGATAGCCGTAATAGCGAGGACCATAATATCTCGGGCCGTAGCCGTAGTACCGGGGCCCATACCCATAATATCTTGGACCATACCCGTAGTAGTCTGAACGCCACCAGCAGCGGCCCCAGGGATTACAGACCCACCGGACCTGCTCGATGTTGGAGACCTGCGGCGCAGGCGCGATGGGCGCAATCGGCATGGCGGACGCCGCCGGCGATGCCGCAAGGGCACCAAACAGGGACGCGGCAACGAGGCCAATCTTAAGCTTCATGATGATGTCTTCCTCTGCAAAACGCGATGCAAGATATCGAAGAGGTTCTGATTCAAATTGTGGCCGGTGCCGAAATGTAATGCTGATGAATGAACCTTCAGCCAACCGCAGGCTTGATCCACCGCCGCCAAGCTATTGCAGGTTTGGACCCATCGCCAACCTTGATCCCGCGCAGTTCCGAAGCTCGGCTTCGCACGTAGTCTTGTCGCCGTGAGCAGTCCTTCGAGGCATTCGAAGAGCATCTCCGATTGATTGGCCCCGCAAGATCATGGGACCACGCCGACACTTCGTTTGGAGCAGTTCAATGAACAAGATGAGAATCGACAAAGGCGACTGGCTCGTCGTGTGCGACGGGCGCAAGGCGCTCATCCTGGAAAATCTCGGTGACGAGATGTTTCCAAATCTTCACACCAAGGAGGTGCACGAGCAGGCCAACCCGTCGACCAGCGCGCAGGGGACCGATGCGCCGGGCAGATTTCATGCCGCAACCGGCGGTGCGCGCAGCGCGGTCGAGCAGACCGATTGGCACGATGAGGCCGAACGCGCCTTCCTGCGGACGCTGGCCGGCCGGCTCGATATTGCGGTCAGCTCGGGGGAGACCTCGGCGCTGACCATGGTGGCCTCGCCGCGTGCGCTGGGCATGATCCGTGCCGACTATTCGGAGGCCGTCCGCAAGGCCCTTCACGGCGAGGTCGGCAAGGACCTCGTCAAGCTGCCGGTCTACGAGATCGAGAAGCAATTGTTGCTGTCAGGAGCCGCCAAATAGGACTTGAAGTACGACTTGTCGGCTGGAGACAGGCGCCCCTCAGAAGCAGGGGTGCCTGCGGCGGTCCTGCCCGATATAGGCGGCCGCGCCCTGGTAGCAGTGGTTGTTCGACGGACCGTCATAATAGGCGAAGGCGCCCGGGGTGATCCCGGGGCCGTAATTGTGCAGGTAGCTGATCGGGTAGGGCAGCGGGTTGGCGTAGTAGCGGTGATGCCGGTGATGCACCCGGGCCTCCGAGAGGCTGGGGGCAAGGACTGCCGCCGACAGGACAGCAACCGCGGCAACAAGCTTCAACCTGCTCATCTTGATTCTCCGGAACCTGCGCTAACAGACCCGGCCTTTATAGCCATTTTGGGCCGGTTCGGCACCCGTCCCGGGGCCGAAAATCGCCTCCGATCCCCGCGATTCTGGCCGGGTGTGGCCCAAAAGTCGGAGGGCGTCCGCAGCCCTGCCCATTTTTGGCCTTTTCGAGATGCTTAACGAATTCCCCACACAAGTGTGACCAAAGAGAATTCCATCAAGATTCCCGTGGCCGGCCCCTTGGGGGTGCTCTTCGAGGCCGGCTCATTGCAAGGCTGTCGCCGTCACTGTGTCATGCGCATCACGCCCCTAAGCCTGCTGTTGCTCTCCGGCATCGTCGCCACGCCGGCGCGGGCCGATCTGCACATCACCCGCGACCATGGCGGCTATGTCGAGGAGTACAAGGTCAAGTACAAGCGCATCCGCGACAAGGGCGAGCGGGTCATCATCGACGGCATCTGCAATTCGGCCTGCACGCTGGTGCTGGGCATCGTGCCGATGAACAAGATCTGCGTGACCCCGCGCGCGAGCCTCGGCTTCCACCAGGCCTATTACGACAAGGCCTTCACCTTCGGCATCAAGGTCACCAGCGCCGAGGGGACGTCCGATCTGATGTCCTACTATCCGGACACGGTGAAGGACTGGATCCGCCGCAACGGCGGGCTCACCACGGACATGAAGAAGATCAAGAACGGCGTCGACCTCTGGAAGATCATCGATCCCTGTCCGACCGAATGGTGAGCGGCTCGCCTGACACCGCGCTCCCTTTGCAGCGCAACATCGGCTAGGCAGGAATTCGCATTGCCGCACAGCCCCTGGTCGGGCAATGAGTGCGGCAATGAATCATAATCAAGAATCCATGGCCGCGCGCGCCGCGCCGATCCTGTTCGTCGTGCTCTGGAGCACGGGCTTCATCGGCACCAAATACGTCATCAACAACGCCGATCCCTTGACCTATCTCGCCATCCGCATGGCGCTGGTCGTCGGCCTGATGGCAGTCATCGCCGCGATCGCCCGTCCGAAGTGGCCGGACCGCATCGGCATTGCGCACAGCGCCGTCGCCGGAATCCTGGTCCACGGCTTCTATCTCGGCGGCACCGCCATCGCGATCGCACACTCGATTCCCGCAGGGCTCTCCGCGCTCATTCCGGGACTGCAGCCGATCCTGACCTCGACCATTGCCAACCGCTGGCTTGGCGAGCGGGTGACGCCGGTGCAATGGGGCGGCCTGGTGCTCGGCCTCGGCGGCGTCGTGCTGATCCTGCACAACCGTCCGATGACCGGCGAAGCCGGCCTCGGCTGGCTCGCCTCGGTGGTCTCGCTGATCAGCATAACGCTCGGCACGCTCTATCAGCGGCGCTACTGCAATCACATCGATTGGCGCGCCGGCAACCTCGTGCAATACGCCGCAGTGACGGTTTTCTTTGCGATCGGTGCGTTCCTGTTCGAGGAGCGCGTCGTGCACTGGACGCGGGAGTTCGTGCTCGCGCTCGCGTGGCTCGCCGTGGTGCTCTCGATCGGGTCGATCGGGCTGTTGTACTGGCTGATCCGCCATGCGGCGGCGACCTCGGTCGCGAGCCTGTTCTATCTGGTGCCGGCCGTCACGGCGCTGATGGCCTATGTGCTGTTCGGGGAGAAGCTCGATGCGCTGGCGATCGCCGGCGTCGTAATCTGCGCGGCCGCGGTGTTTCTGGTCAACCGGAGCTTCTGAAGCTCCCGGGCGCTGGACCGCGGCAATACATCCCTGACGTGCACCGCTTATCTGTGCTAGGCTGGCGCGGCTTATTTCAGTTTCCCATTCCACTTGGTGATTTCCATGAAGAGAGCCAGGCGTGCACTGCTCGGCAGGTCCACGAAGCCGGTTCGGATTGCCTGCATCAATTACGCGGAAGAGACGATCGACGACCGGACGATGAGCAAGCTCACCGCGGCGCTCCAGAAGTGCTACGATGAGCACTTCCTGCCGGTGTGGGGCTATCCGGTCGATCTCTACGTCACGCAGAAACCGAGGCCGACGGACTGGCAGCTCGTCTATTTCGACGACGCTTCCCACAAGAACATGCTCGGACGCCACGAGCTGACACATCGCGGCCAGCCGATCTCGAAGATCTTCGTCAAGTCGCTTGGCGACGATGAGCCGGTCAGTCTGGCCGCCTCGCACGAGCTGTTCGAGATGGTGCTCGATCCCATGGCCAATCTGTGGGCCGACAAGAACAGGAATACGCAATATGCCTACGAGGTCTGCGACGCCGTAGAGGAGGACCCGTTCGTCGTCAGCGGGTTTCCGATGTCGAACTTCGTCTACCCGTCCTGGTTCGAACCGTTCAAGCATCCGCGCGGCACCAAGTTCGACCACAAGGGAACGCTGAAGGCGCCGTTCTCGATGACCGAGGGCGGATACGTGATCAAGAAGGTCAACGGCAGGCGGGTGATCAAGGCGTTCGGCTCACCCGAGAAGCGGCGGCGCTTCGCCAAGGAGGACCGTCGCGGACACCGGAGCGAATTCCGCGATCCGAAAGGAGAGCATCATCCGGGCAGGCGGGCGTCGAAGCGGCGAGGATAGAAGCGCTTGCGGGGCAGGCCGCCGGGCGCGCCCGCACCCGGAGGCCTGCTCTCAGAGCTAGCGATCAGCGCCTGGCCTTCCCAGCCTTCTTCTTGGTGGCTTTCTTCGCTGTCTTCTTTGCAGCCTTCTTCGCGGTCTTCTTGGCCGCTTTCTTGGAAGATTTCTTCGCGGCCTTCTTCGCGGCCTTCTTGGCTTTCTTCTTGGCGGCCTTCTTCGGCGCTACCTTTTTCGCGACCTTCTTGGCGGCTTTCCTGACCTTCTTGACGGCCGTGACCGCGGTGTCCTTGGTGGTCTCGACGGCGGTGGTGATCGTCTCCATCGCCTGTTCGATTACCGGCTTTTCATCGTCCATATCGTCCCCCAGGGTTTGAACGGAGCGATGACGATAGCGGGATTCGAAATTGTGTCAAAGCAACGCTCAACCTTTGCGGATCCTTGCGTAGGCGGCTAGCGCGCGCTCGCGCCCCTTGGCGTGATCGATCATCGGCTGCGGATAGGTCGCGCCGAGCGTGATGCCGCTGCTCGCAAGCTCGATCGGCGTGGCCCGCCAGGGCTGATGGATCAGCTTTGCCGGCAACGCCTTCAACTCGGGCACCCAGCGCCGGACATAGGCTCCTTCGGGATCGAACTTCTCGCCCTGGAGCACCGGATTGAACACGCGGAAGTAGGGCGCTGCGTCGGCGCCGCAGCCTGCGACCCACTGCCAGTTGGCGGGATTATTGCCGGCGTCGGCATCGACGAGTGTGTCCCAGAACCAGCTCTCGCCCTGGCGCCAGTCGATCAGGAGATGCTTGACCAGGAAGGACGCCACAACCATCCGCACCCGGTTGTGCATCACGCCGGTGTGCCAGAGTTCGCGCAGGCCGGCATCGACGATCGGATAGCCGGTGCGGCCGCGCTGCCAGGCCGCGAGCGCCGTGGCGTCGTGCTTCCATGGAAAGCCGTCGAAGTTCGCTTGCAGGTTTTCGCCGGCGAGGTCGGGGTGATCGTGGAGCAGGTGGCGGCAGAACTCCCGCCAGCCGAGCTCGCTCAGGAATTTGTCGATGCCGGGCGCAAGCGCCGGGTTCTCGGCCGCAGCGAACCGTGCGGCGTGCCAGACCTGTCGCGGGCTGAGCTCGCCGAACCGCAGATGCGGCGAGAGGCTGGAGGTGCCCGGCCGGTCCGGGCGATCGCGGTCGCCGACATAGGTGCGCGCGGTATGTTTGAGGAAGTCGCGCAAGCGCGCGCGGGCGGAGGCCTCGCCCGGCGTCCAGCTCTGGCGCAGGCCGCCGGCCCAGTCGGGCTTGCTCGGCTCGAGGTGCCAGGTCTCGAGCGTGTCGCTCGCGATCTTCGGTCCGGCGTGGAGCGCCTTCGGTGTGGGCAGGGGCTTTGGCGGGTCGCCGAGCGCCAGCACCCGGCGCCAGAACGGCGTGAATACGCGGAGGCCACGGCCCTCCTTGTTGCGAACGGACGAGGGCGGAACGAGCAGGTCGCCGGCGAAGCTCTTTGAGCCCACGCCGAGCTTTGCGAGCGCCGCCTCAAGCTGTCCCTCAACGGCCTGATGCGGCGCCTGTGCGATCTTGTTCCAATAGACCGCGCCGGCGCCGCTCTCGCGCGCCACCTCGGCGATTACCTTGGCGGCCGGGCCCTTGCGCAACGACAGCGATCCGCCGATCGCGGCAAGGCCGGCGCCGAGCGCCCGCAGCGACTGCGCCAGCCACCAGCGCGCCGCGCCACCCGGCGCCCGACCGGCGGCACCGTCCAGGACGTAGAGACAGATCACCGGCGCGCCGGTCTTGGCCGCAGCATGAAGGGCGGGATGGTCGGACAGGCGGAGGTCGTCGCGAAACCAAACAATGATCGCGCGCTGCTCAAGCACTGGAGCTGGCCTCGTGTGCGTCGACGTCGGGTGGGGCGCGATTGAGGACCGCGGTTCTTTTTGATCGTGAAGCGGACGACAGCCTAATTCGTAGCCCTTCCGGAGCGGTCCGCAGGGACCGAACCGGAATCTCGAGGTTCCGGGGCCGATGCCGACGCATCGCCCCGGAACGAGGTTAGATCACTTCGGCTGCGGGACGATCCGGATGTAGGGCTTTGGCTCCTTCCAGCCCTGCGGATAGATCGTCTTGGCCTCTTCATTGGAGACCGAGCCCGCGATGATGACATCTTCGCCCTGCTTCCAGTCGGCCGGCGTCGCGACGCGGTGCTTGGCGGTCATCTGGAGCGAGTCGATCGCGCGCAGGATCTCCTGGAAGTTACGTCCCGTGGTCATCGGATAGACCAGCACCAGCTTGATCTTCTTGTCCGGGCCGATGACGAAGACGTTGCGGACGGTCTGGTTGTCGGCCGGCGTCCGGTTGAGGGGATCGCCCGAGGTCGAGGCCGGCAGCATCTCGTAGAGCTTCGAGACGTTGAAGTCGGTATCGCCGATCATCGGGTAGTTCGGGGCGGCGCCCTGCGTCTCCTTGATGTCCTCCGACCATTTGGCGTGGCGGTCGACCGGATCGACCGAGAGGCCCATCAGCTTGACGCCGCGCTTGTCGAATTCGGGCTTCAGCTTGGCGAGCGCGCCGAGTTCGGTCGTACAAACCGGCGTGAAGTCCTTTGGGTGGGAGAATAGGAGGGCCCAGCTATTGCCGATCCAGTCGTGGAACTTGATCTTCCCTTCGGTGGTTTCGGCTTCGAAGTCGGGGGCGGTTGCGCCGATCGGAAGTGGCATGGTTCTACCTCATCGCATTGAATTTGCTGTGAAATTTTCTCTAGCCGTCAACCTCAGTATAGGAGTGTGAACGGCCCAAGTGAACGGGCTCAAGTAAAATGTGAATTCCTTCTTTGAAGAGCCGATTTTCTAGCACCTTTCTGTTACAGCCGTCGCCTGCGGCGAAACATCTCGACGGGAAAGGTCCGGTCCCGATCGCCCCGATTATGCCTTTTATGACCCGCATCACGCTCGCCCGACGTTTCCTGGAACCGAAATGGTCCTGACAGCGACTAATCGGCAACCATTGAGAAAAGTCACGATCCCCGTATCGAATCATTAACCACCCGTTTACGCCCGCGTGAAAATGCTGGCCGATCAGAAGAACTTGGAAGTGAACTATGTCCGCCGCCGCGCCTAAATCCGTTGAGTTGTCGTCTCTCGAACCGTCATGCCGCGATACCGCGGCCCATGCGCTCACCATCGTGCGCGATGGCGTGATCACGGGTGAAGGCCCGACCACCAAGGGCAGGGTGCATTTCTCCCGCTCGCTCGACGCCGCCGACGCCGCCTGGTGCGCCCGCATCCTGACCGCAGCCGCAGTGAACGACAAACCGGTCAGCCGTGCCGAAGCCGAGGTCCTGTTCGAGATCAACGAAGCCGCGACCGAGCGCGCCGATGGCGGCCGGTTCGACGACCTGCTCGCCAAGGCCGTTGCTCATTATGCCGCGAGCGCCTCGGGCGTGAAGGTGCCGCCGCGCAGCGTTGCGCTGTCGCAGGACACCGACATCGAGAGCTGGGCGCCGTCCTACGCCTCCAAGGTCAACAGCGAGATGCTGGAGTGGATTGCCGGCCAGATGCGCGGCAAGCGCCAGAACAACCGTCGCCTGATGGCGATGGTGGCGACCTTCCTGGGCGCCACCGCGCTGCCCCTGGCTGGCCAATTGCCGAACGTGTTCGACATCGGCATGTAGTTTTTCGCGTCTCTTGATGAGAGCGAGAGAAAGCGGCGGGGTTATTTCCCCGCCGTTTTTTGTTTGCCGGTCTCCGGCTCGAGCCCCAGCGTACGACCGGGGAAGCCGGCGGCGTCGAAATAGCGCTGGCTGCCGACGCGCTGGACGTTGAGCACGGTCTGCAGGCCGTTCTCGGACATCTTCGACTTCTCGACGGCCTTGAACGCCTTCGGCACGATGCCGTTGGGCAGGGCTTCTGACATCACCCGGCCGACCAGGCCGCCGTTCTGCGAGCCGCGCAGGCCCATGAGCTGGGCGGCGGTCATGCCGACGTCGGCATTGCTGACCGGCAGCTCGTCGACGAAGCCGGCTTTGAAGTCGGGCCCGATCGCGGCCATGAAGTTCATGGTGTCGCCGCGACTGAAGCTGCCATGCATGCCCTGGCCCTGGCGCAGCACAGTGTCGGCGACCTGCACCGAGCAGTTGGTCGGCGCCTCGCCGCAATCGCTGGCATAGGAGCGGAAGTTGACGACGATCGCCGGCGTCGGCGTCGCCGACTTGCCGCGCAGGTTGATGCTCGACAGCGGCAGGGTGCCGGGGAAGCGACCGAGGGAGTCGTCGACGAACAGGCCGGAGACGTAGTCCTGCTCGAGCAGCGCCTTGATGGTCCTGGCCGTCAGCTTCTTGTCCTTGTTCGGCAGATAGATCAGGTCGGAGCCGCCATTGGTGGCGATGACGAGGTCAGGCTTGGTCGGATCCTTGCCGAGCACACCATTGCCAGCCTTCGGATGCGCGTTGCCGGTGACCGCAGCGTTCTTGTCGTTGGGGTCGAAAAGCGGCAGGTCGAGCGCCTTCGCAAGGTCGAGCGCCAGAAAGCCCATCGGCAGGAAGTCCTTCGGCGTGTCGTCATAGCTGACCTTGGCCGAGGGGCTGGACTTGCTTTCCTTGGAGATGGTCGAGAAGCCGTGGTCGGCCTGGATCATGATGTTGGTATTGACGGCGAGCCCGAGCTCGTCCAGCGCCTTGCGGATCTGGGCGAGGTTGTTGTCGACGTTCTTGATACTCGCCATCGTGCTCGGGCCGTTGATGCCCGGCATGATCTGATTGAGGCTGTCGCCCTGGTTATGCTGGGTGCCGTCGGGATCGCGCGACCAGAACACCAGCACGAACGGCTTGTTGCGCGCCTTGAACATCGGCAGCACCACCTTGGTGGCGACATCGGCGAAATAGGCCTGCTGCGCGACGTTGGCGACGGTGGTGCCGGGCGTTTTGGCATCGCCAGCCTTGCCGTTGTCGCCGCGGCCGGGGGCGGCGAGGGCGAGGCCCGCCTTGGTCAGGGCTTCCTTCATCTCGTCCGACAGCGCCACGCCGTTCTTGCCGCCGGTGGAATCGTCGATGACGATCGAGTGCTTGCCGGCCTTCTCGGGATGATCGGTGTGGTCCCACTGGTAGGTCGGGCCGACCTTGCCGATCGCCGCCGTGCTCAGGCCCTTGTCGCGGGCCATCTTCAGGACGGTCTCCTCGTTGAGATAGTCGCCCTTGAAATGCTCGTCGATGTCGCCGAGCACCGCGTCGTTCTCGATGAAGGGGACGACGGTGTTGCCTGCCGGTACGGAGGTGTAGTTGGTCCAAATCGTGTTCGAGAACACGCCGGTGTCGCCGAGATAATGGCCGGTCGACATCGCCGAGCCGTTGGCCATGGTGAAGGTCGGGAACAGCGAATGCGAGTTCTTGAAGTTGACGCCCTTGTCGCGGACCTCGGCCATTGCCGGCGCGGTTTCCGGGGTCACCTTCAGCGCGCGCAGGCCGTCAGGGATGAACAGGATCAGGTTACGGGGCGTGTTGTTCTGGGCGGAGGCAAGTCCGGTGGACAGCACTGTCAGTCCGGCGGACAGCAACACCAGTAAACGGCGCATCAATCTCTCCCTGCGGTGAGGCGGCTTGGCGGCCGACGGCGGCCGCTGCCTTCGTTTAGTTTTGCTGTATGACAGTTTTGTTACAAGAGCGAAAAGGCGCGCAAGAGGGATGAGGACAATGCCGCCACAGCCTCGCCATCCCCCCGCGCAACCGCGAAGCGGTTGTAGCCGGGGTGGGCCGGCCGTTAGGGCGCGATCTGCGTCGTCTGATGCTACGCGCGCTTCTTCTTCGGTTGCCTGGGGCGAAACAGGGAGAGGACGTTGTCCGCGAAGAACTGCCGCGCTTTTGGAATGAGGCCGATGATGGCCGCCAAGGAGGTGATGGCGGCAGTGATCGCCCCAATGGCCCCGTTGAGGCTCGCGACATAGCTCTTCAGCCGTTGGAACGCCGTTACCTGGATTTCGATGGACTCATGCAGCGTCGTAAGCTGAACGCGGTGCTTGTCCGGGCCGATCTGGATATTTGCGGCGACATCGATCGTCACCGATTTCGTGCCGGACGAGATCGGCTTGACCTTCCATTCCCATTCGACCGGGTGCGCCAGCGTCGCGGTGCGCGCTTGCGGACCCGATGGGCTGATTTCGAAATCGTCGCCTGTCAGCGTGGCTTCGACCGATTGCGCGAATGGCCGATCGTCGCGCGTGACCACCTGGCCCGGCATGCCGCTGAAAGTGGCGGCCTGGCCTTCGGCGGTCAGCAGAACCAGCCGCATCGGGAAGGCCTCTTCGAGGATGGCGGTGTTCGGCTTGTTGAACTTGAAGGTCCCCCGCTTGAGGTTTGCCACGACGTCCCCGAGTTCGACGCAGGGAGCGCCGGGATTAGCGGCAATAATGCCGAGGGCGGCATTGTCCTCGCGACATCTCGACTGATCGTCGTTACGAAGTTCGTCGCCCGCGGAGAACGGTCTCAAGCCGGCGCGAGGTATGGTCGGACGGGTGCCGGGGGGTGTCATTGCGGAAACATTGGCCGAGGGATTTAGGGGGGCAGTCGATGCGGCTGCACTTGCCGCAGCGGCGGGACGCTGTTGATTCAGTGATTCTGGAGGTGGTCTCGCGGCACTCGCGACAGGCGGCGGTTCAGCGCGCGCAGCAGGCGGTGGCGCGGCGCTTGCGGGAGGTGGTGCAGCGGCGCTTGCTGTAGGTGGTGGCTCGGCGCTTGCAGCCGGCCGTGGCCCGTCGCCTGCAGCAGGTGCCGCCTGGTTTGCAGCAGGTGCCAACGTGGCACTTGTTGCGGGTGTCGCCGCTGGTGGTCGCTCTGCGCTCGCAGCAGGTGGTCGTGCAATGCTTGCGGCAGTCGGTCGGCCGGTGGACAGGGGCGTAAGGATTTTGCCAACAGACCGCAGTTCGAATCCCGCTGCCAGGAGGGCGACGACGACTGCCGTGCCGCCGAAGATCAACGATCCAACAATAAGGCTACGCTTGCTCATTGAAATGAAATCCGTCGTTGAAATGGCCTGATCATGCTCCAACGACGCAAGATAGCAATATGGTCAATGTGCTCGTATCAGGAGTGCTGACCTAAAATTCTGCCAATGAATTCCCTCACGGCCACAACAGTTTCGATCAAGCCATTGTCCATACCCGGATTGATCGAAGCACGGGTCCAGATCGGCATTGTCCGCCGCGCAGGCACTGCTGCGCCGTCATTCCGGAGCGGTCTGTATCCGCGGATTGCGCGCGAGCACCTGCGCGGGCTTCACCGCCACCGGATAGACTCCGCCATTGGCCAGATCGCGGCGCAGCGACGGCGGCGCTGCGTGCAGGGCGAAGATGATCGCGATCTGCGTTCGGTTCTGGAGGCGGTATTTGCGCATGATGTTGCCGATATGCGCCCGCACCGTGTTCTCCGAGATCTTGAGCTCGTAGGCGATGTTCTTGTTCTGCATTCCACGAGCGATAAGCATCATCAGCTCGCGCTCGCGCGGCGTCGGTGTAATCGAATCTTTCAGATCCGGGTTCATGACTACCTCCTCCCTGGTCTTTGGTCGATGCGAACACCCCAGCAGCATGTTCTCACTCTGTCTTGAGCGCCTCGATGGGACTGAGCTTGGACGCCTTGTGTGCAGGATAGAAACCAAAGATGAGGCCCGTCGCGATCGAGAAAGCGAGGGCCAGGGCAATCGCTTCGCTGTCGATCGACGTGATCCACCCGGCCATGCGGGCAACCGTCATCGACAGCGTGACGCCACCGATGACGCCGATGGCGCCGCCGAGGAGGCAGAGCACGAGCGCCTCACAGAGAAACTGGAGACGAATGTCCCGCATCCGCCCGCCGAGCGCGCGGCGGATGCCGATTTCCCGGGTACGCTCGGTCACCGACACGATCATGACATTCATGATGCTGATGCCGCCGACCAGCAGCGAGACTGAGGCGATGGCCACGAGCAGGAGCGCCACGGTGCGGATCGCTCCCTGCTGGGCTTCCATGGCGGCGGCCGGATCCTGGACCTTGAAGTCGTCTTCCTGTCCGGCGAGGATCCGGTGGCGCTGCCGCAGCAGGCTCTCGATCTCGGATCGCGCCCCCGCCATCTGACCGTCGGCAGTCACCTTGGCGATGATGTAGGCGACCGAATCCCGGTTGATGTTGCTTGCGCTGCCGAGGAAGCGCAGCTTGGCCGTGGTGAGAGGGACGAAGGCGACGTCATCCTGTGACGGGTCCTTGTGATCGAGCACGCCGACCACTTCAAGCGGAACCTTCATGATCCTGATCTGCGCGCCGATCGGATCGTCGCCCGGCGCGAACAGCTCGCGCGCGACGGTGCTTCCAAGGATCACGACCTTTCCCGCGCCGGCCTCCTCGGTGCCGGAGAAATAGCGCCCCGAGGCGAGCTGCCAGTCGCGCACCATGAAGTGCCCGGTGGTCGTGCCGTTGATCGTCGTGTTCCAGTTCTTGCCTTCGTGGATGACCTGCGCCGTTCCGGCGATCGAGCCGGCCGCGGCCTGGACTTCCGGAATCTGCTCGAGGATGGCCTGCACGTCGCTTTCGGTCATCGTCAGCTTGCTGCCTTCCTTCAGGCGCACGCCGCCCTGATAGATCGCGCCCGGCGTGATCATCAGCACGTTGGCGCCGATCGAGCGGATCTGCTCCTGCAGGCGTAGCTGCGCGCCCGCGCCGATCGCGAAGACCGTCACGATCGACGCGACGCCGATCACGATGCCGAGCATGGTGAGGAAGCTGCGCAACGGGTTGAGGCGCAAGGCGTGCAAAGCGATCTGAAAGCCCTGGAGCATCGTCATGACGCAAAGCTCCGTTTCGGCAGCACCGGAGCCAGCGTCTCGTCGCTGACGAGCTCGCCGTCGTGCAGGCGGATCGTGCGCCGGCACTGCGTCGCAATGCTGGGATCATGCGTGATCATCACGATGGTCTGGCCGGCCTCGTTGAGCGCGGCGAACAGCGCCAGGATCTCGGCACCGGTGCGGCTGTCCAGTGCGCCGGTGGGCTCGTCGGCGAGCACGATCAACGGGGTGGCGATCAGCGCCCGGGCGATGGCGATGCGTTGCTGCTCGCCGCCGGAGAGCTGGCGCGGATAGTGATGCGCCCGGTGCAGCATGCCGACGGCTTCGAGGCTCTGCTCGGCCCGCTCGAGGCGCTCCTTGCGGCCGACGCCGCAATAGACCAGCGGCAGAGCGACGTTCTCGATCGCGTTGTGGCGCGCGAGCAGGTTGTAGGACTGGAACACGAAGCCGATGCTCCGGGCGCGCAGGGACGACCTGCGGTCTTCGGTAAGGGCGGCGACATCCGCCCCCTCGAGATAGATCGCGCCCTGGCTCGGCAGATCGAGCAGCCCGATCATGTTCATCAGCGTGGACTTGCCCGAGCCGGACGGCCCCATCACGGCGAGGATCTCGCCCTGGTCGATGTCGAAGCTGACATTGCGCACCGCCGTCACCGCGACGCCGTCCGCGCGGTAGGTCCTGCACACGGACCGAAGGCTGATGAGGGGCAGGGGAGCGGTCATGATCCGAACCTGATCCCGAGGAATTCCATGCCGGCCGGCCGGATCGCCTGTCCGACCGCGACCTGGCTGCCTTCGACGAGGTCGCCGCTCTTGAGCGCGACCTGTTCGGTGCCCGCCGCGCCGACGGTCACGGGGATGCGTTGAAGCAAGCCGCTGGCAGTACGCACCCAGACGCCGCTACGTCCAGGGGTTGTGTCCGTCCGCGCGCCCGAGGGCTGGAAGCGCAGTGCGGCCAGCGGCACCTTCAGCACATCGTCCTGCCGCTCGATCACGATCTTCACCAGGGCGGTCATTCCCGGCAGCAGCGCGCCGTCGAGGTTGGAGGTCGACAGCACGACGGTATAGGTGACCACGTGCTGCTGGTTCTGCGGTGCCTTGCGCACCTGCCGCACCACCGCCTCGAAGCGGCGGTCGGGATAAGAGTCCACCGTGAAGTAAGCTCGCTGGCCGAACGCGATGCGGCCGATATCGGCTTCGTCGACCTGGGCGTGGATCTCCATGTCTTCCAGACGGTGGGCGACCAGGAAGGTGGTACGCGACTCGAGGCCGACCGCGAGCGTCTGGCCCTCGTTGATGAACCTGCCGACCACGACGCCGTCGATCGGCGAGCGGATCACTGTGCGGTCAAGATCGGCCTGCGCTGCCGCCAGCACGGCAGCCTTTTCCGGAACCGCCATTTTCGCCTGCTGCAGCTCGGCCTCGATCCTGCGGACGTCGGCCTGTGCGCCATCGACGGAATAGGCATTGAGGGACACGAGGACCTCGGCCTCGCGCTCCTGGGCCAATCTGGCGGTAAATTCCGTCTGGGCGTCATCGACCGCCGTGGTCGCAACGACGTTCTGCTGCTGCAGCGCGAGCTTGCGTTGGAGGGTCTTCTGCGCCGATGCCTTCACCGCCTGGGCGCTATCGAGCTTGGCGGCGAGCACGTCTCGGCTGCCCTTGGCATTTTGCAGATCGATCCTGGCGCGATCGAGCTTGGCGCGTTGAATTTCGACGAGAGAGTTGGCGACCGCCAGCGCCGCCTTGGCTTCATCGACCTTGGCCGCGAAGCTGCGCGGATCGATCAGGGCGAGCGGCTGGTCCTTGCTGACCGTATCGTTGAAGTCGACATAGACCCGGGCGAGCTGTCCGGAGAGTTGCGAGCCCACCTCGATCGTCTTGACCGGCTGCAGCGCGCCCGTGACGGTGACGGTCTGCTCGATGGTGCCGCGTTGAATGGAGGCATAGCGGAACAGTGGCGAGTCCGACCCGAAGGTGGGCGCCACGCGTCCGGCGGGCGCAAGGAACTGCCTGGTCGATTCATAGGCGCGTGCCGCGCCGACCGCTGCATTGCCCGCAGCGCCAGTGATGGCGGCCGGTGCCGCGCCGTAGATCGTGGCGAGGCCGCATGCAGTTCCGAGCAAGGCAATGACTGGCACAAATCGCATATTGAAAACCCGCCTTCTTTGAAAATGACTTTAGTTGGCGGAAAAACCGGAGTCGCGCTATGGTTGTAAATCGCCCGATGCGATACCGGCGTCTTGGCAGTATGTCGCCATTGTTAGGACGACGGACGGGCGCGCTCCATGATACAGTTGTAAAGTTCGAACGTGCGACGTTTCGTGATTTGCGCAACACGCATACCGAGCGTATTCCAACTGATGCGCGCGGTATCGAAGTCGATAGCTGATTGAACGTACCGTATGGTTCGGCGGACCCATCGGTGTTCAAGTCAGCGCATGAGTGACGCTTCCATGACGCAGTTGGCGATATCACGGCTACGATGCCGGATTGCCGCGTCCCCAACATGGCGTATTGCCGCGACTTGCGTCGTCGAATCCCTTCAATCACGAAGCCGATGTGTGAACGCCTTCACTCGTCTTCACCGGGCGTTGGCCCTAAGACGTGGAGGCCAGGGGCCGATGCGACTCGTTCGGCCTCGGGCTTGCATTCAAGCACCTCGTTATTTTCGCTTGCAAAAAGAGTTGGCGGCTCGTCGCCGGATCATCGGCCCCAAGTCCGGGAGTCTGTTGCAATGAGTTCAAATCAAGCCACTGTTTACGTCGTTGATGATGAAATTCAGATTCGAAATGCGATCGGAAGTCTCTGCGAGGAGACGGGTCACCAGGTCAGGCTGTTTGCGTCAACGGACGAATTCCTCAACGAGCGCCTCTCCAACGGGCCGTCCTGCCTGGTGCTCGACGTCCGCTTTCCCGGCACCTCGCCGACCGGACTCGAGCTTCAGCGCAGGTTGGCTGAATCGGGTGTGTCCATTCCGATCGTCTTCATCAGCGGCCATTCGGACGTCCGTGTCTCGGTCGAGGCGATGAAGCGCGGTGCGGTCGAGTTTCTGCCAAAACCGTTCCGAGAGCAGGAGATCCTCGATGCCATCAGGCACGGCATCGAGCGCGACCGCAGGCGGCTCGCGCGCGAAGACGCGGAGCGCGGAGCGCGGCAGCGCGTCGAAACCCTGACCGCCCGGGAGCGGGAGATCATGCTGCTGATGGCGGAAGGACTCGTCGCCAAGCAGATCGCGGCAAAGCTCGGCGTCAGCGAGGTGACGGTGAAGGTCCATCGCGCCAGGATGATGCGAAAGCTGGAGCTGCGATCGCCGATCGAGGTGGTGCGGTTGATCGACAGCATGGGCCCGGAAGCGCAGACAGCGCGCTTCAGCGCGGGACTTCCGCTGACTTGAGCCTGCAGGCGGACGAGTCGCGCAACGTCTAGTCCGTACCGATTAGCATGAACTACAGTCTGTCGCCTGGAGGGTAATCAGTTCAGAGTGATCCCACGATGTCGGCCTCCTCAACCCACGGCATCACAACTCCTGGTCAAATTCTTTGTCAGAAAAGGGATTACCCATGCGCAAGTTGCTCCTCGCTTCCGCCGCTCTGTTCGCCCTGTCCTCCGCAGCGTATGCCGACAATACGGCGACCACCGTGCAAGTCGGCCTCGCAAACGGCTCCACCGTGAATCAGCAGGGCCACGTGAATGACACCTCGACCACCAGCCAGCTCGGCCTTGTGAATAGTGCGAGCACCATGCAGGGCACGACCGCTCCGTCGCTCAACAATGTCAGCTCGGTGACCCAGATTGGCGTCCTTGGCAACTCGGCCACCACCGGTCAGGTTGCCACCGGCAACAACACCAGCGGGATCAGCCAGTCCACGCTCTTCGGCTTCCCGCCGAACAACAGCGCCTCCGTTGGCCAGCTCAGCGGCGGAATCAACCTCAGCACCATTACGCAGCACTAAGCCAGCCCCGTACCTCCTTGGGTGCGCCACATGCGGGCGCACCCAGGGCAGGCTCGAGCGCGATCAGACGAAACGGTGGATCGACCAGCTACTATCGGCGGGAGGAAATCAGATGCGGATCAACTATGTAATCGCGACGGTCGTCACGCTCAGCGCGTTGACCGCTGTCGATGCCAAAGCCGACAACACGGCGAACGTGCTGCAATTCGGCACCACAAATTCTTCATCTACAACTCAGACCGGCCCGGTAAACAATACCGCGACGACGCTGCAATTCGGCGCGACCAACACCGCATCGAGCCTGCAGTTTGGATCGCTGGCCTCGGTCAATTCGGCGACGATTGGACAGGGCGGCACGACCCCCACCGCGACCAATAACGCCGCGGTCGGTCAGGTCGGCGGCGCCAACACGAGCTTGATCGGTCAGATTGGCCTGAACAACACGGCCGGCGTGGGCCAGCTCGGGATCCTGAACGGCTCGACGATCCTCCAGCAGGCTCCGTGAACGCATCATCGGCAGTGAGGCATGTCATGAACCATTTTCGAAACGCCGCTTGCGGCGCCATCGTCGCACTTTACTGCGTCGGCGCCGGACCCACGAGCGCGCAAACCGCGAACATCAAGACCATCGTGTCGATCGGCGGGCCGCCGGTCGTCCTCAACCAGAATAGTTCGACCAACATGGCGGGCGTGTTCATGATCGGCGGCAGCACCAGCGCGACCGTGACCCAGACCGGCAGCAACAATGCCACAGGAATCCTGCAATTCGGCGGAACGAATTCGGCAACGGTCGGGCAGGGGGGCGCGAACAATTTCGCCTTCGTCGGTCAGGTCGGCCAGTCGGCGACCAGCGTCGTCTCGCAACTCGGTGCCATGAATACCGGTACGATCGCGCAGTTCGGTGGGGTCAACACGTCGACGGTGAGCCAGACCAGCCCGTGAGACGCGCGCAAAGCACATCAGTGTCACGCGACGGAAAAAGGGGAGCGCGATGAGGGGCGGCAGGCAAATCCTGGCCAGGTTAATCTTGGCATTGACGGCGTTGCTCGCCGTCATGAGCGCGGCGACGGAAGCATCCGCCGGGTCCGTGCAGCGCAGCGTGACGAACAGGAACGTCAGCATCGAGACGATCGTGGAGTTCGGCAACAATGTGCAGCCGGTCACGATCGAGGAGAACAGCCGCATCAACATCGCGCGGGTGATCGAGATCGGCGGAACCGGAACAGTCGACGCGACCATTGTCCAGAACGGTGTGCGCAACTATGTCGATGTGATCCAGGTGGGCGGCACCACCAATGCGCTGATCGGCCAGTCGGGGGTGAGCAACACGGCTAATATTACCCAGATCGGCAATTCAACGAACGCTCTCCTGCTTCAGATCGGCGATATGAACACGGGAGCGGTCAGGCAGTTTGGACATTTCAACTGGTTGGCGATATTCCAGTTCGCGCGATGAAACGAGACGACGAGGTGTGACATGAAATCCCTCCTGCTCGCATCCGGAGTAAGTATCATGATGGCGATTGCAGCACCGCCGGCTGGTGCCGGCGAGACCGGTGACGGCCACACCACCGTGGTCCAGGACGAGAACGGCACGTCGGTCATCACACAAAGCGGTGATCCGGCGCAGGCCGAGGTCAGGATCGAGAAGGAGCCCGGCCGCACCACGGTCTACCGCCGTAGCGGCGGAAACACCGCGATCGTGTCGCAGGGCACGGGAAATGCGCAGGACATGCTGGACTGGCTGCGCAAGCAGCAGGGCCGCTGAAGCGCGAAGGCCCACCGTCCACCGGGACGGTGGGCCTCGTTGTGCGCCGGCCTTACCAGGAGCGATAGGGACCGGTCAGCGTACCGTTGTTGTTGCCGCCCGGACCGACGTCACCTTGCGTCGAGCTCGGCGCCGGATGATTGCTGCCGTTGAGCGTGCCGTATGGCGCCGCCGGTCCGGGAGTGTACATCGGGCCCGTCTCATAGGCGTAACCGCCGCGATCCCATCCTACCGGGTTGCCGTTCCAATCGTAGGCCTGGGCCGACGCGGCGGTCGTGCCCGCGATGAGCGATATCGTGGCCAGGCACGCAAGTCGTGTTCTACGTTGCATCGAGATGCTCCCTTGCTGTGTCGGGGGCCAACGACCGCAGTGCAGCAGCGTTCCGGATCCGTCCGGTCAACTCGATCAACCCGCGATCAACTGGTTATGAGCCGAATTCCAGGGAACGAAGCGCTTCCGCAAGCTGTAGCGGCGCATCTTGCCGCAGGGCGCGCTCTGTTAATCCTGCGTCTTAACCAACAATTAATTATAGGTTTGCGGGGGAACGACGGCCGGGCCTAGCGTGCAGTGGGGAGCTGCCGTAGCCAACGAGTTGGTGCGTATCATGACCTATAAAATGCAAGGGGCGTTGCTCGCCTCGCTCAGCGCAGCCGCGCTGCTCCTTAGCCCGCATGAGACTTTTGCCAGGCCAGCGATTGCCACCGCCGCGCCGCCAGCGGTCGGACGTCCAGCGATCGCGCGGCCGGCCGCCCGGTTCCACCATCGGCGGAACAATCCGTTTGTCTATTGGCCGGGCGGGGGCGGGTTCTTCTACGATCCCGGCATGACCAGCCAGCCCTTCGTCGATACGGTGCAGCCGCCGCAGTCCACCGACGTACGCTACACCTACACCTATGATGTGCCGTGGGACTGGGCGCATCGTCTTCCGCCGAACGTCACGCCGTCGGACCGTCCCTACGTGCCGAGCTGCCCGTCGGAGACGGTGACCGTGCCCGGCCGCGGCGGCGGCGAGCACACCGTCAACATCATGCGCTGCTACTAAAGCGGCGCTGTCCTAGCCCAGCTCGAAGCTGGTCACACCGAAGACGCGATCGAGCCGCAGCGGGCGGATCGCTCCGGTGTACATCCGCGCCGTCTCGAACACCGGTTCGAGGCCGAAGGACTCGGCCAGCGCGACCGCCTCGCGGTTGACGGCGGGGACATCGAGAAAGACCTCGCCGCTGCCCGCGCTTGCGAGCAGGGAGCGCATGATCACCTCCGCGCCGGCGCGATCGTCGGCGACGAGCGGGCCGATCTTGCGCCCGGTCCGGCACGGACGGATCACGCCCCATGCAGCAAGCCGGCCGTCGCGCACGAGCGCGCGGCCGATATGGCCGGGCGCGTCGATCCAGGCACGCAGGAAGTTGCCGCGCGGAGCCGGGAAGACAGTGGCGTCGTCGGCTTCCACGATTGCGAACGGGACTTTCTCGAGCGCGACGACATCGGCGGGCGGCGCAGGCGCGGCGGCGATGGTGCCGCCATAGCGGATATTGGCGTAGGCCAGGTGGAAGCCGGATTTCCTGTAGTTGTCCTGTTGCGCTACCACGCCGTCGAGCCCGATCACGCGGGATCCGGCATGCGCGATCGCTGCGTTCCAGATGCGCAGGCCGTGGCCGGCGCCGCGAAAGGCCGCGCGCACGATATAGAAGCCGAGAAAGGCGAAGGTCTCGCCATAATTGACGCAGGAGACGGTCGCGACCGGCTCGCCATCGATCTCGCCCAGAAAGAATCCTTGCGCATCGGGGATCGCGAAGCAGGTGGCATCGGCGAGCCCCGGATTCCAGCCTTCCGCTGCGGCCCAGTCGGCGGCGATGGAAATCTCCTCGAAACGCATGTTGCGGATCTGCAAGTCGCTCATGACGGATGCCTGTTGCGATGGACCTGTCGGCAGTTCTGCCTGTAGAACAGCCGATGATAGGCCGAGCCCTCGGCTCGCCTCAACGGGTTCGCAAGGGGGTCATCGTCATGGCAGCAGAAAAGGTCGCACTCGTCACCGCGGGCGGCAGCGGCATGGGGGCGGGGGCTGCGCGGCGGCTCGCCGCCGACGGCTTCCGCGTCGCGATCCTGTCATCCTCCGGCAAGGGCGAGGCGCTGGCGGCCGAGCTCGGCGGCTTCGGCGTCACCGGTTCGAACAAGTCGAACGACGATCTGAAGCGGCTGGTCGACGACGCGCTTGCCAAGTGGGGACGCATCGACGTGCTCGTCAACAGCGCCGGCCACGGCCCGCGCGCGCCCATCACGGAAATCACCGACGAGCAGTGGCACACCGGCCTCGATACGTATCTCCTCAATGTGGTCCGTCCGATGCGGCTGGTCACGCCGGTCATGCAGGAGCAGAAGGGCGGCGCCATCATCAACATCTCGACCGCCTGGGCGTTCGAGCCGAGCGCGATGTTCCCGACGTCGGCGGTGTTTCGCGCAGGCCTTGCCGCCTTCACCAAGATCTTCACCGACACCCATGCCGCCGACAACATCCGCATGAACAACGTGCTGCCGGGTTGGATCGACAGCCTGCCGGCGACGGACGCGCGCCGCGACAGCGTGCCGCTGAAGCGCTACGGCAAGGTCGAGGAGATCGCGGCGACGATCTCGTTCCTGGCTTCCGACGGCGCGGCCTATATCACCGGGCAGAACATCCGCGTCGACGGCGGGCTGACGCGGTCGGTGTAACGCGCGTTCCGTCGAAGCGGATTCGAAAGCCCCGGCTCGGCCGGGGCTTTCTTTTGGAACGCAGCGTCAGCGCGCGGCGACGAGCCGCACAAGTGCCGGCAGGATCTTGTAGCGCGCGATCTCGTGCGGATATTCGCCGCGATTGGCCAGCAGCACGATGCCGAGCCGCCGCGCGGGGACGAGGCCGATATAGCCCGAGGCATTGTTGAGACCGCCCGGCTTGTCCACGACGGTGAGACCGGGAAGATGCACGGTCTCCCAGGCCATGGCCTGTCCGAATTTCTCGTCGACACGGAAGGCCTCGCGCTGCGTCATCTGGAGGGCATCGCGCAGTTGCGGATCGACCGATCGGGCCTCGACGTGGGCCGCGATGAGGCTTGCCAGGTCCCGCACTGAAGAGAACATCTGGCCGGTGCCGGGGACATCGAAATAGCTCTGCTGGTCACCGGGCGGGCCGATCGCCATGCCTCGGTCCGAATAGCCCTGGACGACGCGCCGCATCCACGCCGCGTCCATGACGGCGCGATTGTCCGCGCCGCGCTCCGGTATGGATGTCGCGGTCATGCCGAGCGGTCTCAGGATGCGGTGCTCGATGAGCTCGTGGATCGGCTTGCCATAGCAGCTCTCGAGCACGAGCTGGAGCAGCACGTAGCCGGCATGGGAGTAGATGCGCTGCTTCCCGGGCGCCACGCCAGCTGGCGGCGCGAAGGTGTTGAGCATGCCGATGAACTGCTCGCGCGAATAGGAATCGTTCGGCCAGGGCGGATGGTCTGTCGGCAGCAGCAGGCCTGAGGTGTGGGTGACGAGTTCGCCGACGGTGGCGCGGCGAATGGTGTCGCCGTTGAGCTTGGGCAGGTATTTCGACACGCGGTCATCGAGGCGCAACTCGCCGCGCAGCGTGCCGAGCGCCACCAGCGCCGCCTCGAACGGCTTGCGCAAGGAGGCGAGGTTGAACAGCGTGTCCGGCGTGATAGGGCGCCGGGTCGCGTCGTCGGCAAAGCCATAGCTGAAGAATTCGACGTGGCGGCCGGCATAGAGCGCGACGGCGAGGCCGCCCGGATGGTCCGGCGTGGCGGTCGGCGCGAGCTCGGCCGCGACGATGTCGCGCATCTGCGCGATCATGTCGGAATCTGCCGCGGCGCGTCGCGGCCGGGCGAGAGCAATCGCGAACGGAACGAGCGCCGCCCGGGCGAAACTCCGCCGGGTGAGACGTGTTGATGTGACAAAAGATGGCACGTGCTTCGAATGAAGATGCGCCCCCGATTCCTTTTAACGGGGAGGGCCACACGTCCCAATTCACGATTGCGAGCGTGGGTTCCAATCCATGCGGTGGCAGAGAAATAGTTATCCTGTAAGCTAACAATTGTTGACGCCCGCGCGAGGCTGATCTATAGTTAGCTACATGGCTAACCAATCACCCCGACTGGATCAGATATTTGCAGCGCTCGCCGACCCGACCCGGCGGGCGATCGTGATGCGGCTGTGCGCGGGAGAGGCGTCGGTCGGCGAACTCGCCGATCCCTTCGACATGGCGCTGCCTAGCTTCATGAAACACATCCACGTGCTGGAGACGAGCGGGCTCGTTCAATCGGAGAAGGCGGGCCGCGTGCGCACCTGCCGCCTCAGCCCGGACGCGCTGCTCGGCGCGGAAGACTGGTTCCAGCAGCAGCGCGCGATCTGGGAAGCGCGGCTCGACCGCTTCGAGGCCTATGTGATGAAGTTGAAGAAAGAGAAAGAGAGGGCGGCCGCCAAGCGACCGTCCCGAACAACCAAACGGAAAGGTGCCGAGTGATGACGAATTCTGCCAACCCCGCTTTGTCCCAGTGGTCGCTCGACCGCGAGATCGTGATGTCACGCGTGATCGACGCGCCGCGCGATCTGGTGTTCGAGGCGTGGTCCGATCCGAAGCATTTGCCGCAATGGTTCGGGCCGAAGGGATTCAAGATCGAGACCCATGAGATCGACGTGCGCGTCGGCGGCGTCTGGCGCTTCAACATGATCGGCCCCGACGGCACCGTCTATCCGAACCGTATGCGCTTCCGCCGCATCGAGCCGCCGTCCTTCATGGAGATGGACCACGGCGTCGACCAGGACGATGATCCCGGCATGTTCCGCTTCACCATCACCTTTGCCGAGCAGAGCAACGGCAAGACGGTGCTGATGATGCGGCAACTGGCGGCGAGCACCGAGCAGCGCGACGGCATGATCGGCTTCGGCGCCGTTGAATACGGCTACCAGACGCTGGACAAGCTCGCGGCCTATGTGGGCGGGCTGAAGAAATAAGCTCCCCGCGTTATTCCGGGGGCCTCGAAGAGGAGCTCCCGGAATAAGCTCGGAAACGAGTGACGAGGAGCAGTCGTCGCGAATATGACAGCGCGCAGCCCAATTATGACAGCGCCATAACGAAGATTTTTGTCGCGTCGCGCTGCTGATTTATGACAGAATTACTACCGTTGGATGTCATATTGACTACAGCGGAGCGGTTCATGTTGCAGTGGCAGGCGCGGTCAAATCCCCTCGCGTGGTGGTGGGGGTCCCTGACGCTGGTCAGTACCGCGAACATCCTCGTCTGGTTCATGCTGTACCGCGAGTTCTACCCAACCCCCGCGGCAAGTGTGGGCGGCGGGTCCGACATCGGGCTGATGTTCCTGCTCTGCGCCGGCTATGTGTTCGGCTGCGCCTTCCGCTCTGTGCTGCCGCGGGCCGACGTGCAGCGCATCTGCCTGTTCGACACCTGGCTGTCGAGCGTGTTTGTCGGCCGCACGGTCGCGACCGTGGCCGAGCTCTGCTTCGCCGCGCAATGGGCGATCATCCTGCACCAGCTCGGCAGAATGGCGGGTGCCGAGACCGCAGTGAATATCGCGCTCTTGATCGTGCCGGTGATCATCATCGCGGAGTGCTTCTCCTGGTACGCGGTCGTGACCACCAATTTCCTCTTCAACGCGATCGAGAACTCGCTGTGGGCGGTGACCTTCTTCCTCGCGGGAATCGCGCTGTGCCGCCTGATGCCTGAATTCCAGGGGCCGGTGCGCTGGGCGCTGATCGCCGGCATCGTCGGCATCGCCTGCTTTCTCGCCTTCCTCGTCACCGTCGACGTGCCGATGTATCTCAGCCGCTGGCGGGCTGGGCACGCCGAGGGCGGCAAGTTCCTCGGCTTCCTCGAGGGCCTGCATGATGTCTCTACGCGCTGGGTGGTGACCCACGACGTCGCGCACTGGAAGGGCGAACTCGTCTGGATGGCGCTGTATTTCAGCGCTGCAGTGTGGTCGAGCCTCGCGCTCTGTGCGCTCTACGCCATGGAAGGTTATCTCACGCGCTTTCTCGCCTGAAGGGCGCGCGCTCACGCCTCGCCGAGATCAGCTTGCGTCAGCAGGCCCTGGCGCAGCGCCAGCCGGACCAACTCGATGTCGGAGGCGACGCCGAGCTTGTCCTTGATCAGGGAGTGCAGATTCGCCACCGTCTTCGGGCTGACGTGGAGCGTTTCGGCGATCTCCTCGGTGCTCTGCTCGGCGAGCAGCAGGCGCAGCACCTCGAACTCGCGTGCGGTGAGGACATCGGCGGCGGAGCTTTCGCCCGCGAGCCGGCTCAGTGCGAGCTCATGGTCGATGTCGGGGCTGATGGCGATCTTGCCGGCGAGAATGTCGGTCACGGCGCGGACCAGCGTCTCAGGCGGGCTGGTCTTGGTGACATAGCCCCTGGCGCCGGCGCGGATCGCCTGCACGGCAAAGCCGGCGTTCTGGTGCATGGTGAAGACGAGGATGCGCGCGCCCTTGTCCCATTGCCTGATCCGCCTGATCGCCTCGATGCCGCCGATGCCGGGCATGCTCAGATCCATGATCACGAGATCCGGCTTTGCCGATTTGAACAGGCGGTAGGCCTCGGCCCCATCGGAGGCCTCGGCCACAACGCGGAAGCCCGGCTGCTTCTGTAGCACCGAGCGATAGCCTTCGCGGACGACGGCATGATCGTCGACCAGCATGATGGCGCAGCCGGTCCCGTTCATGCGGCGTGCTCCATGGCGATGGGATCGACGGGAGCGGGGATCACGACGCGCAGGGTCCCGCCGCGATCAGGGCCAGTCTCGAAACTCAGCCGGCCACCGAGCGCAGCGACGCGCTCGCGCATTCCAAGCAGGCCCATGCCGGACTTGACGGCGGCATCGCCCGGACGGCCGTCATCGGCGATGCAAAGCGCGATGGCCCGGCCACCGGTAGATGCGGCCTCGCGCGCGGTCAGTTCCAGGGAGACGCGGGTCGCGTCGGCATGCTTTGCGGCGTTGGTGAGCGCCTCCTGCACGATGCGGTAGAGTCCGGCGCCGATCGCGGCGGGCAGGTTCTCGAACGCGCCGTCGAAGCGGGCATCGAACCGGGGCCGGCCGCGGCTGCGCCCGTTCCAGCCGGCAACCAGGCCCTCGAGGCTGGCGACGAGGCCAAGCTCATCGACATCGGGCGGGCGCAACCTGAAGAGCGCACCTCGCAACGTCTCCATCATGTCCGTGGCGGTGCGCGAGATGGCGTCGCATTCCGGGAGCAGAGCGGGGCAGTCCTCGGCGGCGGTCTGGCGTGCGGACGCCGCGAGGGCGCGGATGGCGGCGAGCGATTGCCCGAACTCGTCGTGCAGCTCGCGCGCGAGATGGCGGCGCTCCTCGTCCTGGAGGGCGATCAGCTTGCGCGTCAGCTCGCTGCGCTCGGCGAGCGTGGTGGCGAGAGTCTCGGCCAGATGGTTGAACACCTCGCGAATGGCCGACAACTCCGCCAGGTCGAACGGCGGCAGCCGCGCCGTCAGGTCGTTGGCGGCGATCCGTTCGAGGCCGGCGCGAACCACCTGGGTCGGGCGCAGCGCGCGGGCCAGTGCCGCATAGACGAGGGCACATAGCAGCGGCAGCGCGAGCGCGAGCGCGGCCATCAGCCGGCCGGCCTCGTGCCAGGCTTGTGTCGTCAGCACGGCCGGGTCGATCCAGACGACGGTCTCGCCGATCTTCGCCCCGCGGGACTCCACCGTCCGCACCGCCTCGCGGCCGGGGTCGAACAGGCTGCGATAGAAGGCGGCAAAGACCCGCGGCGGTTCAGCATCGGCATTGGGCGCGCCGCCGCAGAAACGCTGGACGACATCGCCATTGCCGCCGCGAAAGGCGAGACAGAGGCCGGGCGCCATCACGGAGGCGGCGACGCCGTCCAGGTCCGGAAATTCGGAGCGCGGGTTGTTCACCCATTGGATCTTGTTGTGCTGGAGCTCCAGCGTCCGCGCGGCGAGGCTGGCGACGGCATCGATCCTCGCATGCACGGAACGGTCGGCCTCGACGAGGAAGTAGGCCGCGATCGCCGCGAAGCAGAAGGCGGAGATCATCGCCACGCGGAGCGTCAGGCGGAGTTTGAGGTCGGGCTTGAAGCGGTTCCACATCGGCGGACACCCTGGACTTGGTCTTTCGGCATTTAACGGCAGAACGGAACCGCCGGAAAGCGCCGCGGATGATCCGGGACGATGTCGTGAAATTTTCCCGGCCCTGCCCGGGAAGTGGATGGCTGCGGGCCTGGGGCTCCCGGCCTAGCGTTGAGGCCCGTTCATCCCGCGAGGCCGCCCATGCGTCGATCCCTGCCTGCCTTCGCTGCAGCTCTTCTGCTCGCTTTCACCGCTGCGTCTGCGGCGGCCGGTACCGACGGCGGCGTCGCCGCAGCTCAACCTGTCGGCGTTGCCATCGATGACTTCAGCTATACCGACACGTCGGCGGAGCCCACCAACCAGACCGCCGTCCACGAGAAGCGGCTGGCCGCATTTATGGCGGCGCTACGACGGGACGTCACCGCCGACCGGCGCTACCGGCTTGCGCCGACCGTGCAGGAGGGGGCGGCATTCAAGGTCATCGGCGGCATCCAGAAGACGAGCACGCTGGTGCAATGGGCGAAGGTCGCGGTGATCGACGTCGCTGCCCGCAAGGTCGTGATGGACAAGCTCTACACCTTCCGCGGCGACAACGACGAGTCCTGGGCGCGCGCCGAGCTGTTCGTCGTCCGCGAGATCCTGGCGGCGCTTGCTGCACCGGCGCCCATCGCGCTGGCGGTGTTCGAGTTCGAGCTCGACGACAACACGGCGGCGC
Source organism: Bradyrhizobium sp. Cp5.3 (assembly GCF_000426265.1). Taxonomy (NCBI): domain Bacteria; kingdom Pseudomonadati; phylum Pseudomonadota; class Alphaproteobacteria; order Hyphomicrobiales; family Nitrobacteraceae; genus Bradyrhizobium; species Bradyrhizobium sp. Cp5.3. The sequence goes on from NZ_AUFA01000034.1 coordinate 59,950, forward strand.
CTTCGACCGGCCTCGCGGCCGCCGACGTATCCTATCTGGCCGAGGTGACGACCGCCGTGCGCGACGCGCTGGGGCAATCCGGCCGCTACCGCATCGTCGACGTCAGCGGCGCACGCGAGGAGGCCGTGACATCACGGGCCTTGCGCGATTGCAACGGCTGCGACGCCGCCATCGCCGGCAAGCTCGGCGCGGATCAATCGTTGATCGGCGTGGTGCGGCGGGTCAGCCGCACCGAATATACGGTGGGCTTCCAGCTCCGGGACGCTCGGACCGGCGCCGTGGTGTCGCGCGGGGACAGCGGGCTGCGCATGGGCGCCGACTATTCCTGGAAACGCGGCGCGGTCCGACTGGTCAGCGATCGCCTCGTCGAAGGCGCCGCGCAGCCCTGAGACTGCTTCAGAACGTCAACTGCACCTTCATCGATTGGGCGCGGTCGCTGGCGAGCTCGAACGCCGCGACCGCGTTCTCGAACGGCATGGTGGCGGTGATCAGCGGCTTCACGTCGATCAGGCCTTCGCCCATCAGCCGCACCGCGAGCTCGAATTCGGGATCGAAGCGGAAGGTGCCGCGAAGCTGCAATTCCTTGGCGACGATGGTGTTGATCGGCAGCGTCATCTCGCCGCCGAGGCCGAGCTGAACGAGGGTGGCGCCCGGCCGCAGCACGTCGAGCGCGGTGCGCAGCGCGGCCTGGTTGCCGGAGGCTTCGAACAGCGTATCAAACACGCCTTTGCCCGCGCGCCAGGGATCGAGCGCCGTGGCATTGCTTGCGACATTGATGGCGTGAGTTGCGCCGAGCTTCTTGGCGACCGCAAGCGGCCCCTCGGCGACATCCGTCACCACGATCTCGGCGGCTCCGCCGAAGCGCGACACCAAGATCATCAGCGCGCCGATCGGGCCGCAGCCGGTGATCAGCACGCGCTTGCCGAGGAGGGAACCGGCCTGCTTGCCGGCATGGAGGCACACCGCGAGCGGCTCGGCGACCGCAGCTTCGGCCAATGACAGCTTGTCCGCGATCGGCACGGCCTGCGTGGCGTCGACGGTGAGGAATTCGCGAAAACCGCCCTGCACATGGGGAAAGCGCATCGCGCTGCCGAGGAAGCGCATGTCGAGGCACTGGTTGCGCATGCCCTCCTGACAATGCAGGCACTGGCCGCACGGCTTGCTCGGATTGACCGCGACGCGCATCCCCGGCTTCACGTTGGTGACGCCGTCACCGACCGCCGCGACGACGCCGGCGATCTCATGCCCCAGCGCCATCGGCTGCTGGATCCGCACGGTACCGAAGCCGCCGTGATGGTAGTAGTGCAGGTCGGAGCCGCAGATGCCGCCATTGGCGATCTTGACGCGGACCTCGCCCGGGCCGGGCACAGCATCAGGATAGCTGTCGATCCGCAGGTCCTTCGGTGCGTGAATGACGACGGCGCGCATGGCTGCTGCTCCCTTGTTCGCGATCACATCGCGGCGATCATGCCGCCATCGACATAGATGATCTGGCCGTTGACGTAGGTCGATGCGTCGGACGCCAGGAAGATCGCGGCGCCCACCAGCTCATCCGGCTTGCCCCATCGCTTGGAGGGAATGCGGCCCATCAGCCAGTTGTTGAAGTCGGCATTGTTGACCAGCGCCTCGTTCATGTCGGTCAGCATGTAGCCGGGGCCGATCGCGTTGGCCTGGATGCCATGCTGGGCCCATTCCACCGCCATCGAGCGGGTGAGGTTCTTGATGCCGCCCTTAGCCGCGGTGTAGGGCGCGATGGTGGGGCGCGCCAGTTCGCTGGCGAGCGAGCCGATGTTGATGATCTTGCCGTGCTTGCGCGGGATCATGCGCTTGGCCGCCTCGCGGCCGATCACGAAGGCGCTGGTGAGGTTGGTCTCGATTACCTTGCGCCACTCGTCCGTGGTGAATTCCACCAGCGGCTTGCGGTGCTGGATGCCGGCATTGTTGACGACGACGTCGACGGCGAGGCCTTGTCTGTCGAAGTTCTCGAAGGCGGCAACGATCGCAGGCTCGTCCGTGACGTTGAAGGCCGCGCCCTCGGCCTGATGCCCCGCGGCGCGAAACTCGCCGACGGCCTGCTCGACGCGCTTGGGGTCGACGCCGTTGACGATGATCTTGGCGCCGGCCTTCGCCATGCCCTCGGCGATGGCGCGGCCGAGGCCGCGGGAGGAGCCGGTCACGAGCGCGGTGCGGCCGGAAAGATCAAAGAGGGAAGTGCTCATCTCAAAAATTCCTCAGACGTTGGAGCGGCGCACGGTGAGATCGCTGCGGTCGAATACCGCGGGCAGGAGGTCGACGCCAAGGCCGGGTCCTTCCATCGGGAAGACGTAGCCGTCCTTGATCACCGGCATGGTGGTGACGAGCTCATTGTACCAGCCCTTGTAGAAGGCGCGCACCGATTCCTGGATAAGCGTGTTGGGCTGGCTGAACGACATGTGGATGGCGGCGATGAAGCCGATCGGGCCAATGCAGTCATGCGGGGCGAAGGCCCGGTGATAAGTCTCGGCCATCGCGGCGATCTTGCGACCCTCGGTGAGGCCGCCGGTCCAGCACAGGTCCGCCATCACCACATGCATGGCATCGCGGTCGAGCATGTCCTTGTAGGGGAAACGCGACCCCAGCGTCTCGCTGGCGCAGACCCAGACGTCGGTCGAGCGGGCATATTCGGCCAGCGCCTGCGGCGAGTTCATGCGGATGGGGTCTTCGTACCAGGTCGGCTTGTACGGCTCGAGGGCGCGCGCGATCTGTTTTGCCGTCGGCAGGTTCCACAGCGAGTGGAGTTCGACCATGATCTCCATCTTGTCGCCGACGGCTTTGCGGATCTTCTCGAACGGCTCGATCGCCTGCTTCATCTGGGCCGCCGTGATGAACAGACCCTTGTTCTCCTGTGCCGCGGGATCGAACGGCCAGATCTTCATGGCCGAGATGCCGCTTTCCAGCAGGCTTTCGGCCAGCGCATCGGCGCGGGTCATGAAGGCGTCGAGATCCTCGTAGGGTCCTTCGGAGGCGCCGAGATTCCAGTTCGCGACCGGGCTGATATTGGTCGAGCGGACATATTTGGTGCCGGCGCAGGTGTTGTAGATGCGCTGCTTGTCGCGGCAGAGGCCGCCGAGCATCTGGTGCACCGGCTGGCCGCAGACCTTGCCGAACAGGTCCCACAGCGCGATGTCGATTGCGGAGGCCGCGCGGTATTCGACGCCGGTCGAGGACTGCGCCATCGGCAGGTTCAGCATGTCGCGATGGATGGCCTCGATGTGCAGGGGATTGCGGCCGAGCAGGCGGCCGGCAAAGGTGTCGTGGATCTGTGCTTCGACCGCGCCGGCACCGTAGAAGGTCTCGCCAAGGCCGATCACGCCGGCATCGGTGTGGACGCGTACCCAGATGACGTTGGAGAATTCCTCGGTGCGCAAGGTTTCGATCGACGTGATCTTCACGGCAACAGTCCTCCCGTCAGACGCATGCCGCGCCCGTCTTGTTGTTGATTTCGGCGCCGACTGAGCCGGCTGCCTCGGCCGGCAGTCATACGCCTGCTTGTAATATATCACAACATGTTTTAAGGGTGTCACAAATAAGACGCCGCCCTGCAAGGACGACAATGCGGGCTGACGGGAGGATGAGATGGCACGGCGCAAGCGCGCGCTCGAGGTGGTGAGACACGAGGACGACGGCGATGGCAGGCCCAGCCGCCGCAACCGGCTCAACTTCTTCGAGCTTGCTTATCAGCGGATCGAGGAACTGCTCGTTCACTGCGAGCTCAAGCCCGGCCAGTTCATGACCATGCTGGAATTGCAGCAGATCACCGGCTTCGGCCGCACGCCGGTGCACCACGCCGTCAATCGCCTCTCCGCCGACACGCTGATCATCATTCGTCCGCGCCACGGCCTGCACATCGCGCCGATCGATCTGGCGCGCGAGCGCATGTTGCTCGGCCTGCGCCGCGACATGGAGCGCTTCGTGATCCGCCTCGCGGCCGACCGCGCCAGCCTTTCGCATCGCAATCAGGCGCTGCACATCGAGCGGCTGCTCCGCGATCGCCGCGCGAGCCTGACCCTCGATGAATTCAACAGCATCGACCGCCGCATCGACGCGCTGGTGCTTGAGGCGGCCGGTGAGCCGTTCCTCGCCCACACGCTGCGGCCGCTGCATACGCTCTATCGTCGCATCGGCTTCATCCACCACCGCTTCATGCCGGGCCAAACCGATTTATCCGGCACGATCGATCACCATCTCGCCATTCTCAACGCGGTCGCCAGCCGCCGCGTCGATGACGCGGTGAAGGCGAGCGATGCGCTGATCGACTACATGGACTTCATGTTCGCGGGAATGGAGGCGGGGATCGACCCGCGCCTGCTCGACTGCAGCATCGAGCCGTTACTCGGCGCCTAAAGAGTTTTCAGGAGGACCAAACGACATGTCAACGATGGCCATGCCACAGCCGACCGCGAGCGAGGCTGCGGTCCGCTACCTCATTACGAACTACAGTCCGAAAGGCAACAAGGTCGGCTGGCTGATGATGGCCTCGATCCTGGTCGAAGCCTGGGATCTCTATTCGATCGCGTTCGTGCTGATCTTCATCCGCGAGCAGTACAATCCCGATCCGTTGATGCTGGGCCTTGCCGCCGCCGGCACGCAGGGCGGCGCCCTGATCGGCGCGCTGCTCGGCGGCTGGCTGTCCGACAAGATCGGTCGCCGCGTCATGTTCCTGATCACGATGGTGATGTTCATCATCCTTGCGCTCGCGCAGGCCTTCGTGCCCAGCGTCGGCTGGCTCGTCGTGATCCGCTTCCTGCTCGGTGTTCCCCTCGGCTCCGACATCTCGACCGGCTACACCTACATCATGGAATCCATGGCCAAGGGCGAGCGCGAGGTCATGGGCAACCGCTGGCAGTTCATGTTCGCGGTCGGCGAAGTCCTCACCATCGGCGTCATCGTCATCTTCCTCCTGATCGACATGCAGCACGAGATGCTGTGGCGCGTGACGCTCGGCCTCGGCGCGGTGCCTGCGCTGATCATCCTGATCATGCGCCATGACGTGCCGGAGACGGCGGTGTGGCTGGTGCAGAAGGGACGCTACCGCGAAGCCAAGCAGGTCGCACGCGAGATGTTCAACGACAATCTCGACATGCTGCCGGACCAGGACGTGAAGGTGCCGAAGGTCTCGACCCGCGACTTCCTCGCCGATCTCAGGAAAGATCCGATCCGCTGGCGCGCCACGGTCTACGGCTGGATTGCCTGCTTCGCCCAAGGCAGCGAGTTCTCGACCTTCGCGTTCTACCTGCCTGTGCTGTTCGTCATGGTCGGCGTGTCGAGCGTGCTCGGCAACAACCTGGTGACGATGGGGCTGTTCTGCTTCGCCGCGTTGTCGGGTTGGGTCGGTCCGCTCTTGACACCGAAGATCGGCCACCGCGGCATCGCGATCGCCGGTTTCGGCATCGTGCTGGCCTCGCTGCTGGTCGCGGCGTTCGCGCTCTACACCGACAACAAGATGCTGCTGCCGTTCGCGGCGGCCGCCATGCTGTGGGGCCATTATTGGGATGCGTCGAACTGCATGACGATCCCGACCATGGTCGCTAAGCCGAAATATCGCGGCACGGCCAGCGGCTTCGCCTACATGTTCGTGAAGCTGCCGTCGTTCCTGGCGATCTTCCTGTTCCCGTCGCTCTTCGCGGCGATCGGGCAGGCCAATGCCACGCTGTTCGTCGCGATCTTCCCGCTGATCGGATTGCTCGCCGCAATCTTCATCCTGCCGGAAGTCTACGGCTACGAGAACGACTGACGGTACTTGCGGGCGGACTTGTCCGCCCGCGCATCACGATGACTGATCGCGGCTTGACCGCCGCGATCAGTACGCTCGGCAGCCCCAGCCGTTCACGGGCTCATGAAGATCGGATCGATGCCCGCCGTATGACCGAGCAGGCCGACGGCTTGCAGTGCGGCGCTGTGCTGGTCGATCTCCACGATGGCGAGCAGGAGCAGCAGCACCACGGCCGTGAAGGTGAGCAGGGAGTGTGCTTTCTCGGGCTGACGTTCGCCCGGGCCGGACAATCCCTGGATGCGGCGGCGCAGGGAGAAGCTGTGCGGCAACGCCTTCGACTGAATCTGCATGATGGACCTCCTTGCCGCGCCGCATGAGGAGGCGCGACAACCGAACTTTAGGTCCGTCCTTGCTGGCGACATTGATGCGCCGCAAATGGCCGCGCTTAAATCCGGCGCACGCCGCTACCATATCGCGGCAGCTAGCGCCGCGATCAGGGCCGGCGGCGTCACGAGCAGGCCCAGCTTGAGGAATGGCCAGGCGCCGACCTCGATCTTCTCCCGCCGCAGCGCCACCAGCCACAGGATGGTGGCGAGGGAGCCGGTGATCGAAAAGTTTGGCCCGAGATCGACGCCGATCAGGATGGCGCTGACGACGGAGGCGGGCAGGTGGTCGCTGGCGACGATCGATCCCGCCACGAGACCTACCGGCAAATTGTTGGCGATATTGTCGGCAATTGCGGTTGCGATCCCGACGCTCCAGGCAGCTTTTGGCACCGATTGCGCGACGGCCTCGTGCAGCAGCGCGGAGAGATGGCCGATCACGCCGGTCTTCACCAGTGCTTCCACCATGACGAAGAGTCCGCCGACCAGCGGCAGCACGCTCCATGACACGTGCCTCAGCACCGGCAGTGGCGACTGGCGGCTGAGCATGAGAACGAGGCCGGTCGTCACGGCGCCGCAGACGAAGGTCGGCACTCCCAGTTGCTTGTCGAGCGCGGAGGCAGTCAGCAGCACGGCGCCGATCGCGGCGATGCCGACGGCGGTCAATTTGCCGCCACGGCTGAGCTTCCGGTGCGGCACACGACGCTCGATGGTCTCCTCCTTCAGCGCGCGATGCTGGGTGAGGCGCAGCACGATGTAGGTCAGCACGATCGAAGCGAGCGAGGGCAGCGCGAACAGGCGCAGCCATTCGGTGAGGTGGGGCATGCGGGAGCCGAACACCACGAGATTGGCCGGGTTCGAGATCGGCAGCACGAAGCTCGCGGCATTGGCGATGAAGGCGCAGACGAAGAGATAGGGCAGCGGCTTGGCGCCGGCAGCGCGCGTCGCCGCATAGACCGCGGGTGTGAGCACGATCGCGGTGGCGTCGTTGGAGAGCAGCACCGTCACCAGCGTGCCGACGAGGTAGATCAGCAGGAACAGCCGCTGCGGCGAGCCGGCTGCGTATTCCACCGCGAGCGCGGCGAGATAGTCGAACAGGCCCTCGAGCCGCGCCAGCTCCGCGATCAGCATCATGCCGATCAGGAAGAGGTAGACGTCGAGACCTTTCTCGATGCCGACAAGCGCATCCTGCCAGGTCAGGAAGCCGAGCAGCACCAGCGCGGCGGCGCCGATGACGGCCCAGATCGCCTCCGGCAGGCGATAGGGGCGGATGATCACCCCCCCAGTCGCGGCGAAGATGATGCTCCAGGTCCAGATGGCGTTATGCGGCGCGGTCGGCACGTTCAGTCCTTGTCATGGGATGAATTCATTCGGCAGCGATAGCCGAAGCTGGCGGTGCTGTCTTCCCCTGCGGGCGGATACCTCAAAACTTGACCGCGAGCAGCACTGCGCCGGCGCCGATCATGGCGATGCCGAGCCAGCCCTGCGCGGTCGGGCGCTCGCCGAGAAAGGCGAAGGCGAACAGGGCGACGAGGACGACGCTGAGCTTGTCGATCGGCGCGACCAGCGTTGCCGGCCCGAGCTTCAGCGCGCGGAAATAGCAGAGCCAGGACGCGCCGGTCGCAAGCCCCGACAGCACCAGGAAGAGCCAGGTCTTCGACGAGATCGCCACGGGCACCGCGAACTGGCCGGTGAGGAACAGCAGAACCGAGAATGCAAGCAACACGACGATGGTGCGGATGAAGGTCGCAAGATCCGGATTGATGTTCTCGACGCCGACCTTGGCGAAGATCGCGGTCAGCGCCGCAAAGCAGGCGGACAGCAACGCCCAGGTCTGCCAGGCGGAGAGGAGGGCGGGTTTCATGAGTTACCTGCTATGGCGTGATCATTCGAATTTGTACGGATCGTCGGGACGACGGCTAAAGTATTGCTGCTCGAATTCACCGCACCACGGACAGCTTCTCCGTGATCGCCTTGCGCAGGATGCGCGAGAGCGATTCCACCGAATATGGCTTCTGGATCAGCTCGAAGCCGCGATGGGCGTTTTCGGCGAGCACGTTGCTGTAGCCGCTGGTGAGCACGACGGGGAGGCCCGGATAGCGCTCGCGGATGATGCCGGCGAGCTCGACGCCGTTCATGCCGGGCATGATGACGTCGGAGAAGACGAGGTCGACGGCGAATTCGTTCTCGCCGAGGATCGCGAGCGCCGCATTGGCGTTGGCGACGCGGCGCACGACATAGCCGAGGTCTTCGAGCAGCTCGGTGGAGAATTGGCCGACATCGTCATTGTCCTCGACCACGAGCACGCGATAGCCGCGCCCGGTGGTCGCGGCCTCGTGGGTCAGCGCCGCAGCTTCCTTCTCGGTGGCCGGGCTCGGCGCCTGCGGCAGATAGATGGTGAAGGTCGCGCCGTGGCCCTGTGTGCTCGCGACCGCGATGTCGCCCTCGGACTGTTTTGCGAAGCCGAAGGCCTGGCTCAGGCCGAGGCCGGTGCCCTTGCCGACCTCCTTGGTGGTGAAGAACGGCTCGAAGATGGCGTCGACATTTTCCGGCGCGATGCCGCTGCCGGTGTCCGACACCGAGATCGCGACGTAGTCACCACTGCGCGCTGATTGCGCGCGCAGGCTTGGAATGCCCGGGACTTTCCGAACCACGATGGTAAGCCGGCCTTCGCCGTCCATCGCGTCGCGGGCATTGACGGCAAGATTGATCAGTGCGGTCTCGAACTGGGCGATGTCGGCCACGGTGAAGCAGTCGGCGTCCGCGACCTCGACCGCGATCTCGATGCTACTGCCGACCAGCGGCCGCACCAGCTGCGCCACGCCCTCGACCTGGTCGCCGACGTTGAAGATCTGCGGCTTCAGCGGCTGCCGGCGCGCGAAGGCGAGGAGCTGCGCGGTCAGCTTGGAGGCGCGCTCGATGGTTTCGGAGATCGCGTCGACATAGCGGCGGCGGCGCTCCTCCGGCAGCTCGCGGCGCCGTAGGAAGTCGGTCGCCGAGCGGATGATGGTAAGGAGGTTGTTGAAATCGTGGGCGACGCCGCCGGTGAGCTGCCCGATCGCCTCCATCTTCTGCGACTGCCGCAGCGCCTCCTCGCCGCGCCGCCGATCGGTGATATCGACGGCTTCGGGCACGGCGCCGGAAATGTTGCCGTGACGGTCGAGCACAGGGCGCATGCCGAACTCGAAATCGCGCTCGCCGACGGGAAGGCGAAGTCGCATTTCCATCCGCACGGCTTCGCCTTTGAGCACGGTGTCGAACGCCTCGCGCACAATGGTGCTCATTCCCTCTGTGCCGGTGAACCAGGGCGTCTCCCAGAACGGCTTGCCGATGACGTCGCGGGCCTCGGCGCGGATGCCGTCGAGCGCGGTCCGGTTGGCGTAAAGCAGCTCGCCCCTGAGGTTGACCAGGCCCTGATACTGGTTGCTGGTCTCCAGGATCGCGCGCAGCCGCGCTTCGTTGGATTCGAGCTCGGCGGTGCGCTCGGTGATGCGCTCTTCCAGCGTCTCGTTCAGCCGTCTCAGCTCGATCTCGGCCTGCTTGGCGACGGTGATGTCGTGGGCGACGCCGATGAAACCGATATGCTTGCCGGTCGGGTCCCAGCGTGGCTGCGATTCCGAGCGCAGCCAGCGCCAGTCGCCATTGGCATTCTTGTAGCGCGCCTCCAATACGAACGGCTTGAGCGAAGCTTCACCCTGGACCGATTGCTGCAGCACATGCGGCAGGTCGTCCGGATGCAGCACCTTGCGCCAGTCGAAATCGATGGCCTGGTCGTAGGGCAGGCCGACGAAGTCGACATAGGCCTGGTTGGCGAAGGAGCGTTTGCGATCGAGCTTGGTCACCCAGATCGGCACCGGCGCGCTGTCGGCGATCAGCCGGAAGCGCTCCTCGCTCTCGCGCAGCGTCTCGCGGGCGAGCATCTGGGCGGTGATGTCGAGGTCGGCACCCACGAGCCGGAGCGCGCGGCCATCCGACCCGCGCTCGATCTTGCCGACCACGCGGATCCAGCGAATCTCGCCGTCGTTCGACCGTATAATGCGGTATTCGTCGGAATAGTCGTCGCTCGTGCTCTTCAGGGTGTCGAAGAGGTGCTCGACCGTCCGCTCGCGATCGTCCGGGTGGATCCTGCCGACCCAATCCTCGTAGGTTTCTCCGGCCGCCTCGGAGGCCAGGCCGTGCACCAGCAGATATTCGGGGGAGCGGCGGTTCTTGACGCCATCGCGAAAGTCGATCTCAAGCCCGCCGATCCGGGCGATGCGCTGGATCCGCGCCAGCTCCGCCTCGCGCTCCTGGAGCGCATGATAGGCATTGTCGCGCTCGCGCGCGATCTCCTCCAGGTGCTGACGCAGCCTTTCGGCAGCGATGGTCTCGGGCAAGGGTTCGTTCAAGGCGTCGGCCGTCGTGATGCGGGTGCGCACATGCCGGGCCGATATTCACACAGACGGGGCGGGATGACCATTGCTGAGTGGAAGAGAACTTAAGGAACGCTGCTCCGCGCTCTCGGGGGTATCGACGTCAGATGTGGAAGGCATGAACCGCGGGCAACGCCGGGTCTGGCATTTTGTTCCGGAGACTGGAACGATCGGCCTGCGGACGCGTCGTCGCCGGACGCAACAAGTGCCCTTTCACAAAGACTTCCTTTCAGGAGAGGCTAAATCTTGAAGCTCTTTCTCTGCCAGGCCTGCGGCAACGTCCTCTATTTCGAGAACCGTGCCTGCGAGCGTTGCGGCCACAGGGTCGCCTTCCTGCCCGAGAAGGAGACGATGTCGGCGCTTGAGCCCGATGGGGACGGCTTGACGACGCTCGCCGACAAAGGCAAAGGGCGGATGCTGTGCCGGAATGCCGAGTACGACGCCTGCAATTGGCTGACCGATTCGGACGATGCCAACGGCTATTGCCGCGCCTGCCGCCACAACGGCATGGTGCCGGACCTGTCCGACCCGGCCCAGCTTGCCGGCTGGCGCGAACTCGAGGTTGCAAAGCACCGTCTGTTCTATTCCCTGATCCGCTGGAAGCTGCCGCTGCAGACGCGGCAGGAAAATCCGGCGCATGGCCTGATCTTCAATTTCCTCGCCGACGACCCCAACAGCGGGCACAGGGTCATGACCGGCCATGACAGCGGGCTGATCACCATCGCGCTCACCGAGGCCGACGATATCGAGCGCGAGCGGCGTAGGCTCGAGATGGGCGAGCCTTACCGGACGCTGCTCGGGCATTTCCGCCACGAGGTCGGGCATTATTTCTGGGACGTGCTGGTGCGCGATGGCGACAGGCTCGCTGAATTCCGCGCGGTGTTCGGCGACGATTCTGCCGATTACGGCCAGGCCTTGCAGCGCCATTATGCAGAGGGCGCGCCGCCGGACTGGCAGCAGACCCATGTGTCGGCCTACGCGACGATGCATCCCTGGGAGGACTTTGCGGAGACCTGGGCGCACTATCTCCACATCGTCGACACCCTGGAGATGGCAGCCGAATTCGGCATGGAGGTACGCCCCAAGCTCGACCGCGATGGGGAGTTGACGGCGCGCATCCGTTTCAACCCCTACGAGGTCAGGGACGTCCAGGCGCTCGTCAATGCATGGCTGCCCTTCACCTTCGCCACGAACAGCGTCAACCGCGCCATGGGGCTGCGCGACCTCTATCCCTTCATCCTGTCGCCCGCGGTGGTCGCAAAGCTTGGCTTTGTTCATAGCCTCGTGCGGGACGTGGCCGCGGCCTAGGGCCGCGCGGAGCCTGCCGGGCTTGCGTTGAGGCCCAGTCTGGTACGCCAGGGGCGCGGATTTAAGCCGTTGCCTCCGGCCCGTTTTGATGTACCACGGGAGCCACACGGCCCTTCCCCAAAAAGGCTCCAACGGCGAGGGAAGGGTCCCGCCCAAGGTTGAGACCCAAGAAAATCATGTTCAAACGCATCCTGATTGCCAATCGCGGCGAAATCGCCTGCCGGGTCATCAAGACTGCCCGCCGGATGGGAATTCAGACGGTTGCGGTTTATTCCGAGGCCGA
>NZ_AUFA01000035.1:0-71738 GCF_000426265.1 Bradyrhizobium sp. Cp5.3
CACGCGGCTGGCGGACGGCGACCGGACCGATACCGGTCATCACCTCGCGTTCCGGCAGGTGACCGTGGCGCACGACGCGCTGGTGGCCGTCCGCAGTCTTCAAATCGGCATGCTTGCCGAGAAAGTCCGCGACCTCGGCCTCGACCGCCTGGGCCAACAGAGCACGCGCCCCATTGCGCAAGATTTCGGTGAGTTGATCGTCGACGTTTCCTGGCTGAATCAGCTTGATGATGTTATCTTTGGACACGGCATATCGCTCCTTCGGTGGAGAAGTGGAGGCGTCAAGCACCCCCACGATATGCCGCCTTCCCGATTCCCGCCGTCACCAAGTTTCAGCGATAGCTCACCTCCTCCAGGATTTCCATCATCCGGTCATAAGCCTCGAACGTCGCCTCCAGCGCGGCCCTGGCGGCCGGCTCAGGGGCGAGCCTGTAGCGCAGCGCGGACGGAGCATTTCGGGGCGGCGGGCTCATGGAAAGCACTAAAGCACCATTTTGGTGCTTTACAAGGGAGAAGGTCGATCACGTTCCACTGATCCTTATGCACTCGGGTGGTTAGTCGCTGCCGGTGGTCGCGTCGTTCAAGGCCGGCAGCTCACCGATAGATCATCGCCGATCAAGACTTCTTGCACGCGACGGTTGCAATTTTCATCAAAACGGTGCGTCGCCGCACTGCTTGGAGAATGCGCGGCATCCGAGGCACCGCACAGGAGTTGCGAGGCTCCACTCTCTCCAAGCTGTCATTGCGGGGAGCTCTTGCAACGAAGCAATCCAGAATCGTTCCGCGGATGCATTTCTGGATTGCTTCGCTCCGCTCGCAATGACGGAGTAAGCCGCATTGCGGCGCTCACCAACGCGCATCCGAAATCGCGGACGTATAGATCGCATTCTCGGGGGCCTGTTTCGCCCGAGAGGCACGACTGACCGTCACATTAATCCACTGCTACAAAATCAACTGATATTCGAAGGAGTCGCGATCGCGCGCAGTACCGGCCGACATGATTTCGATTCTTTACAGATTTGCGTCAGACCTTCTTCGCTCAACAGCCTATCCGCAGCATATCCACAGCATCGCTTCGGCGGATTTGCGCAAGCAGCCAAACCACTTGCTGCGCACAAATCCACAGGCCGTCTCTATCCACCAGCCTGATCGAACACCGAGCGGCAAGCTTCGCTCAAGTTCGCCCGGTTGCGCCTGAGGCAGGCGGTGATGGCGCGGACATTGGGGATCTCGCCGGCGCAAAGACGATAGACGTCCGGCGTGCAGGCCCGGCGCTGCTCCGGCGTTCCCTGCTGCGCCTGGGCGGCGGACGCGAACAAGGTGAGAAACAGCCCGATCGTGGAAGCCCGACGCGCCCGGCTCCTTACACCTGCAAACCGCAAGAACCTCGCCTTCATGACAAGTCTCCCGTCTGCCCTGCCCGCCCCCGACCCGCACTGGCCGGTGTCGTGGAAAGCTTGCGGGAAATAAACCTGCGGGGATGTGATCTCTTTCACACTCGTCGCCCGCGGCCCCGCCCTAGGCTCGCGCGGGATTTTCAGGAATCGCTAACCAATCGGGCCTCGATCGCCGGATCGTTAAAATGCGAACGATCGGCTCAATCGGGAAACAAACCGGCTTTGCGACATTGCGCCATCCGCGTTCCGGAGGGTGTGATGAGCGAAGCCGAATTCAATTTGCTGCTGGATGTCGTCCGGGACGCCATGGTGCTTGAAGATTTGGCGCCCGTGCCGGAGGAGGAATTCGTGCCCCGCTCGTGGACCTACGACGCAACGCCCAAGGAAGCTCCCAAGGCCGCCAATGACAATGAGGGGGCCTGGCCCCTCCTGCCGTTTCCGGACGGCTGGTACGCGGCCTGCTGAATGGCGGCGCGCCTGCTCAAACGACGCGGCGCGACAGCCATCAATTCTTGATTCCCGGCGGCTCCTCGCCTTCCTGCGGCGCCCGATCGGGGACGGCCGGCGGGAAGATGCTGTCGTAGATCGCGCGAGCCTCGCGAATGAGGCGGGCTCGCTCCAGCTCGGATTTCGAGACAAATCGGACGACGTCGCCCACGTGCTCTCCAGCGCTCGTTGGTCGGGGATGCATCACGGCGTGATGCGAACTCCATGCCAGCGCGCCTGAATCGCCGGTTCCGGCAAGCGCCGGCAAACCCGGTGGCAGCCACGGAAGCAGCTATGTGCGGGTTCGGCGGAACCCGTCGCGATTTCGAATTGTCGTTGAGGATCAGAAGCTTGTGATGGAGGCCACGACCAGAATTGAACTGGTGTACACGGTTTTGCAGACCGTTGCGTAACCACTCCGCCACGTGGCCCCGTAAGGGCGGACCAATATAGAGGATCGGGGATTTAGGCAACCCCGACCGGCCGCACCTTCACTGCCGTTTGCCGCGGCGGAAGGCGCGCCGTCGGCCCTTGGGCGCTGGCTTCGGCGCCAACTCCGGCATCTCCGCCTGCACTTCGCGATAACGCGCCAGCATCCGCTCAAAACTGGCATGCAGCGTCTCGGCGATGTCGGGACGCCGCTCCAGGCCGGCCAGCATCATGGCGGCGGCCTCGATGGTCGAGAGCCCGTCGCGGCGCGGCTCGCGCCGCAGGCGTCCGTAGCGCGAGGGGTGCGCCGGGTTGAGGATCACGCGCTGGCATTTCAGCATCCAGGGATTGCGCCACCACAGCGCCTTGGCCTGGCTCCAGGTGCCGTCGAGCAGCACCACGCCTTCGAGCTTGCCGAGGATGGCGCGCTGGTTCTCGGCAACCTCGCCCTTGCGGGTGAGCGCGACGATCTCGCCTTCGGCCTCGATATCGGCCGCGCGCGCCGAACCGAGATAGAGCACGGCCCAGCGCGCCGCATTCTCGACCGGCCGTCCCAGCGCCTTGGACAGGCTCGGCCAGGACAGACCGACCCGCACGGTCGCATTGGCAAAATGCTTCGCGGTCAGGCGCGCGGTGCCAAGCGCCCTGTCCTGCTCCTGCGGATGCTGGAGGATCAGGAGCCCGAGGCGGTTCTGAAGCGGCGTGACGCTGTCGCAGATGCACAGCGGCATCGGCTTCTGGCAGTGCGGGCATTCGGGAATCGGCTCGGGCGGCGCGGCCGTCATATCTGGCGGGTTCGACATGGCCGCCGCTATACGCTGCGCGCGGCGCTCCAACAACCGCCTATTCCGCCGGTGCGGTAACCGCGCGCGGCTCGGATCGCCGACGCAGACGGTCGATCAAGAGGTAGATCACGGGCGTCGTATAGAGCGTCAGGATCTGCGAGACGAACAGGCCGCCGATGATGGTGATGCCGAGCGGTCGCCGGAGCTCCGTACCCGGGCCCGTCGCGATCACGAGCGGAAGGCCTGCGAACAACGCCGCCATCGTCGTCATCAGGATGGGACGGAAGCGGGCCTGGCAGGCCTCGAAGATCGCCTCCGCCGAGGACAGGCCGCGCTGGCGCTCGGCGTCGAGGGCAAAGTCGACCATCATGATGCCGTTCTTCTTGACGATGCCAATCAACAGAATGATGCCGACGAAGGCGATCACCGTCAGCGGCGTGTTGGTGACCTGCAAGGCGAGCAGCGCGCCGAGTCCCGCCGAGGGCAGCGTCGAGATGATGGTCAGCGGATGGGCGAGGCTCTCATAGAGCACGCCGAGCACGATATACATCGCGACCAGCGCACCGAGGATGAGCAGCGGCTGGCGGCCGCTGGTCCTGGCGAAGTCGCCGGCATTGCCGTCAAAGCTGCCGCGGATGCCCTCGGGCATGTGCAATTCCTCGACCGCGCGCTGGATGTTTTGCGTAGCGGCCTGCAGCGGCACGTTCGGCAGCAGGTTGAACGACACCGTGGTCGAGGGGAACGACTGCGAGTGATAGACCGCGAGCGCGGCGAGCCCGCGCGTCGCATGCACCACGGCCGACAGCGGTACCTGCACGTCGCCCGCGCCAGCGACATAGATGCGGTCGAGGTTGGAGGGATCGACCTGGAATTTCGGATCGATCTCCAGCACGACCATGTACTGGTTGCGCTGGGTGTAGATGATCGAGATTTGCCGCTGCGAGAACGCGTTGTTCAGCGCGTTGTCGATGTCCTGGACCTTGACGCCGAGCGACGCGGCCTTCTGGCGGTCGATGTTCAGCGTGAGCTGCAGGCCGCCGGGATCGCGGTCGCTGGAGATGTCGGTGATGCCCTCAACCGTCTCCATGCGCTTGGCCACGATCGGCGCCCATTTCTGCAACAGATCGAGATCGGTGCTGGAGAGCGTGTACTGATAGTCGGAATCGCTCTGCCGTCCGCCAGTGCGCACGTCTTGGGCGGCGAACATGAAGAGGCGGATGCCGGGTACCGGGAACAGCGCGCGCCGCAAGCGGTCGATCACGAGCGCCGTCGAGACGTAGCCGCGTTCCTCCGGCGGCTTCAGGCTGATATACATGACGCCGCGGTTCGAGGTCGCCCCGCCAGGTCCGCCGCCACTGCCGACCGTGGAGCCGATTCCGGCCACGGCCGGATCCTGCATCACGATGTCGGCGAGGCGCTGCTGCAGGCCAAGCATCGACTGGAACGAGATATCGGCCGAGGCGCGCGTCGCGCCGATGACGAAGCCGGAATCATCGGTCGGGAAATAGCCCTTGGGCACCTTGATGTAGAGCGTCACCGTGAGACCGATGGTGGCGAAGAACACCAGCAGCGTCAGCAGCGGATATTCCAGCACTACGCGCAAGGTCCGGGTGTAGAAGGCGACGATGCGCGACAGCGATCCCTCGATGATCCGGTCGAACAGCGTCGCGGTGCCGGACGTGGTCTGCCGGACGTAATGGGCACAGATCATCGGCGTCACCGTCAGCGACACCAGCGTCGAGACCAGGATTGCGAAGGTGAGCGTCAGCGAGAATTCGCGCAGCAGGCGGCCGACGATGCCGTCCATGAAGATCAGTGGCGTGAAGGCGGCGATCAGCGACAGGCTGATCGATACCACGGTGAAGCCGATCTGCCGGGCCCCCTCCTGTGCCGCCTGGAATGGGCGCATGCCATGCTCGAGATTCCGGAACATGTTCTCGATCATGACGATAGCATCGTCGACCACGAAGCCGACGGAGATGGCAAGCGCCATCAGCGACAGATTGTCGATGGAGAAGCCGGCCAGCCACATGCCGGCGCAGGTGCCGGCGAGCGCGAGCGGCACCGAGATGCCGGCCGCGATCGTCGGCGTGAGGCGGCGCAGGAACACGAACACCACAACCATCACCAGCGCGGCGGTCGCAAGCAACGTCCACTGCATGTCCAGCACGCTGGCGCGGATCGTGCTGGTGCGATCGACCAGGGTGGAGACCTCGACGCCGGCCGGAATCCATTGCTTGAGATCGGGGATCAGCGCCTTGACGCGGTCGACGGTGTCGATGACGTTGGCATCGCCCTGCTTGGTGATCTGGATCAGCACCGCCGGCTGCTTGTTGAACCAGGCAATGGAACGGGCATTTCGGACGGAGTCCTCGATGTCGGCGATGTCGGAGAGCCGCACGAAATTGCCGTTCGAGCTCTTGATGACGATGTCGCGGAACTCCTTGGCCGTACGCATCTGGCGGTTGAGCGACAGCGTCTCGCTCTGGCGGTCGCCGTTGAAGATGCCGACCGGGCCGAGCGGATTGGCGTTGATGATCGCGGTGCGCACGTCGTCGGTGGCGATGCCGGCGTTCGACAGCGCCACCGGATTGAGCTGGATCCGCACCGCCGGCTGATCGGCGCCGCTCACGGTCACATCGCCCACGCCCGGCACCTGCGAGATGCGCTGCGCGAGCACGGTATCGGCGACGTCGTAGATTGCGCTCGCGGACAGCGTCTTCGAGGTCAGCGCCAGCACGAAGACCGGCGCGCCGGCCGTATTCGCCTTGCGGAAGCGCGGCAGCGTCGGCAGGTCGCTCGGCAGGTCGACGAGCGATGCGTTGATGGCGGCCTGCACGTCGCGTGCGGCCTTGTCGATGTTGCGGCCGATGTCGAACTGGAGCTGGATATTGGTCGTCCCCAGCGAGCTCGTCGAGGTGATCTGGTTGATGCCTGCGATTTCGCCCAGCCGCCGCTCCAGCGGTGAGGCAACTGTTGCGGCCATTACGGACGGATCAGCGCCCGGCCGGCTTGCCGTGACGAAGATGGCGGGAAAGTCGACGTTCGGGACCGAAGCGACCGGCAGGAACTCGTAGGCGACGACGCCCAGCAGGAACAGCCCGATCGAGAGCAGCGTGGTCGCGACCGGACGGCGGATGAACGGCTCCGAGATCGATGCCATCACTGCATCCCCTCGGTGGCGCCGGCGACCGGCGGGCCGCCGGACTCAGCCGGCGGCAGCGCCTGCTCGAGGCGGCGGTTAATGCGGTCGAGCGCGAGGTAGATCACGGGTGTGGTGTAAAGCGTCAGGAGCTGGCTGAGCAGCAGGCCGCCGATGATGGAGATGCCCAAGGGAAAACGCAGCTCCGAGCCCGTGCCGCTTTCGATCGCGAGCGGCAACGCGCCGAACAGCGCCGCCAGCGTCGTCATCATGATCGGACGGAAGCGCAACAGGCAGGCCTGCACGATCGCCTCGTTGGCCGACATCCCCTGCCCGCGCTCGGCCTCGAGCGCGAAGTCGATCATCATGATCGCGTTCTTCTTGACGATGCCCATCAACAGGATGATGCCGATCAGGCCGATCACCGAGAGGTCCTGCCCGCACAAGACCAGCGCCAGGATCGCGCCGACGCCGGCCGAGGGCAGCGTTGAGAGAATCGTGATCGGGTGGATGTAGCTCTCATAGAGCACGCCCAGCACGATGTAGATCGTGATCACGGCGGCGAGCAGCAGCCAGGGCTGGCCGGCCAGTGCCTTGGCGAATTCGGCGGCATCGCCCGCATAGACGCCGACGATGCTGTTGGGCATGCCGATCCGGGTCTCGATCGTCTTCACCGCCTCGACCGCATCGCCGAGCGCCGCGCCCGGCGCGAGGTTGAAGCTGAGCGAGATCGCCGGGAATTGCGCCTGGTGCGAGATCGCCAGCGGCGCGGTGGTGCGCTTCAGCGTCGCCACGGCCGACAGCGGCACCTGGGCGTTGGGGGCGCCGACGGTGGCGCTCGCGCCGCCCGGCAGATAGAGTTTTGACAGGATCGAGGGATCGCGCTGGTACATCGGCAGCGCCTCCAGCACCACGCGGTACTGGTTGGCCTGTCCGTAGATGGTCGAGATCTGCCGCTGCGCGAAGGCGTCGTTCAGTGTGTCGGTAATCCCCTGGAGGCTGACGCCGAGTTGGCCGGCGCGGGTGCGGTCGACATCGAGCTGTGCCCGCAGGCCGCCTTCCTGCGCCTCTGAGGACACGTCCCGGAACAAGGGATCACGCCGCATCTCCGCAACCAGCTTGCGCGCCCATTCCGACACCAGCGTCGCGTCGGTGCCGGTCAGGGTGTACTGGTACTGCGAACGGCTCGACTGGGTCGAGATCTGCACGTCCTGCACCGGCTGGAAATACACGGTCATGCCGGGGATGCCGGCCACCCTCTGCTTCAGCCGGGTCACGACCACGCCGACATCGTCGCGCCGCTCGCCGCGCGGCTTCAGCGTCATGACGAGACGCCCGACATTGGTGGTCGGGTTGACCGAGCCCGCACCGATCACCGAGACGACGCCGGTCACATCGGGATCGGCCTTGATGGCGTCGGCGGCCTCGCTCTGGCGCTTCTGCATCTCCGCGAAAGACACGTCCGGTCCCGCCTCAGTCACCGCCGTGATCGAGGCGGTATCCTGCAGCGGCAGGAAGCCTTTTGGCGCGACCACGTAGAGCACCAGGGTCGCAATCAGCGTCACGAAGGTCACCACCAGCGTCGCGCGCTGGCGCTCCAGCACCCAGAGCAGCGTCGAATGGTAGACTTCGACGGTGCGGTCGATGAAGCGGCTGATCGCCGCCAGCCCAGGCACCGCCAGCTCCTCATGAGCAGCCTTGAGCAACCGCGAGCACATCATCGGCGTCAGCGTCAGCGAGACCACGGCCGAGGTCACGACCGCGATCGTCAATGTCAGCGCGAACTCACGGAACATCCGACCGACCAGACCCGACATGAACAGAAGCGGGATGAAGACCGCGATCAGCGACACCGTCAGCGAGATCACGGTGAAGCCGATCTCGCTGGCGCCCTTGAGCGAGGCCTCCATTGCGCTCTCGCCGTTCTCCATGTGGCGGACGATGTTCTCGATCATCACGATGGCGTCGTCGACGACGAAGCCGGTGCCGATGGTGAGCGCCATCAGCGACAGATTGTCGAGGCTGAACCCGGCAAAATACATGATGCCGAAGCTGGTTATCAGCGACAGCGGCAGCGCCACGCCCGCGATCAGCGTCGCCCGCAGCGAACGCAGGAACAGCAGCACCACCAGCGTCACCAGCACGACGCTGAGGATCAACGTGAACTGCACGTCGCGGACGGAGGCGCGGATGGTCTCGGTGCGGTCGGAAACGACGGTCAGGTTGACGCCGGCCGGAATGGCGCGCTGGACCTTGGGTATTTCGGCGCGGATCTGGCGCACGACGTCGATGACATTGGCGCCGGGCTGACGCTGGATGTCGATGATGACCGCGGGCGTGCCCTGGTACCAGCCGCCGGTGCGGTCGTTCTCCAGGCCATCGACGATCTGCGCGACGTCGCCGATCGTGACCGGCGAGCCGTTGCGGTAGGCGATGATGATCGGCTTGTAGGCATCGGCCGCGGCGATCTGGTCGTTTGCCGCGATGATGTAGGATTGCTGCGCGCCGTCGAGCGAACCCTTCGGACCCGACACGTTGGCATTGGCGATCGCGGTGCGCAGATCCTCCATGGCAATGCCATAAGCGGCAAGCCGGGCCAGATCCGCCTGGATGCGGACGGCCGGCTTCAAGCCGCCGAGCACCGAGACCCGGCCGACGCCGGAAATCTGGCTCAGCCGCTGCGCCAGGATGGTGTCGGCGATGTCGCTCATCACTCTCAGCGAGATCGTCTCGGAGCGCAGCGCCAGGGTCATGACCGGCGCGTCGGCCGGGTTCACCTTGGCGTAGGTCGGCGGATAAGGCAGCGTTTTGGGCAGCACGCCCGCGGCGGCGTTGATCGCGGCCTGCACGTCCTGGGTCGCGCCGTCGATGTCGCGGTTGAGATCGAACTGCAGCGAAATCTGGCTGACGCCGAATGAGCTCGTCGAGTTCATCGCCGACAGCGACGGGATCTGCCCGAGCTGCCGCTCCAGGGGCGCGGTGATCAGCGAGGCGATCACGTCGGGGCTCGCGCCCGGCAACTGCGTCGTCACCTGCACCGTCGGAAAGTCGACCTGCGGCAGCGCGGACACCGGCAAAGCGAAATAGCCGAGCGCGCCGCCGATCAGCAGCGCGATGCCGAGCAGCGAGGTCGCGATCGGCCGGCGAATGAATGGTTCGGAGACGCCCATGAGACGCGCCTGCCGCTCAAGCGGCTGTTGTCGGGATCATGGCTGCTTCGCTCCACCTCCCGATGATTCAGCCCCCTGTGCCGGCCCGGTCTGCCCCTTCTGGTCGCCCTCGCCGTTCATCCGCTTGGCACGCCGCTCCTGCCAATCCTTGGAGCCGTCCTTGGTCGGATGATCCTGACCATCCTTCTGGCCATCCTTCTGCCCATCCTTGGCCTGACCGCCCTTGCCGTCGTTGCCCTGCGATCCGCGCGAGCGCTTGCGCGGGGCGAGATCGGCCGACGGGGTCTGGTCGTCGCGGCCGACGACCACCTTGGAACCATCGGACAGATTGGCGAAGCCCGTGGTGACGACCCGGTCGTTCGGCGCCAGTCCGCTCGCGATCACCGCGTCATGTTCGTTCTGCTGCGTGACCGTCACCGGCTTGGCCGAAACGATATCGCCCTCACCGATCACGTAGCTGAAGGTCCCGATCGGACCGCGCTGCACGGCCGATGTCGGCACCACCAGCGCCTGCGGCAGCGTCTCGACCTTGAGGCGGACATTGACGAACTGGCCCGGCCAGAGCTGGTAATTGGCGTTGGGAAACTCGGCCTTCAGCCTGAGCGTTCCGGTGGTCGGATCGACCTGGTTGTCGATGCCGGTGAGCTTGCCGGTGTCGATCACGGTGACACCATCATTGCCGAACACGTCGACGGCGAGCGGGCCCTTGGCCGCGGCGGCGTTGACCCGCGTGATCTGCTGCTGCGGCAGACTGAACCACACGGCGATCGGTTGAATCTGCGTGATCACGACGAGGCCGGTCGTGTCGGCAGCGTGAATGATGTTGCCCTGGTCGACCTGGCGCAGGCCGGCGCGGCCCGAGAGCGGCGCCACGATCTTGGTATAGCTCAGTGTCGCCGCCGCATTGTCGATCGCGGCCTGGTCCGCCTTGACCAGCGCTTCGGTCTGCGCGACCAGCGCGCGCTGCGTGTCCGCCTGCTGCTTGGAGCCGGCATTGGAGGCGGCAAGTTGTTCGTAGCGCGTCAGGTCGATGCGCTGGTTGGCAAGCTGGGCCTGGTCCTGTGCCTTCTTGGCAACCGCCTGATCGTACTGCGCCTGGTAGATGGCCGGATCGATCTCGGCGAGCACATCGCCTTTCTTGACGTCCTGCCCCTCGGTGAAGTTGACCGCGATCAGCTTGCCGTCGACCTGCGAGCGCACGGTCACGGTATTGAGTGCGCGGATCGCGCCGACACCGTCGAGATAGACCGGCACGTCCTGGATGCGCGGCGTCGCCGCCAGCACCGGCACCGGCAGATCGGGCCGCTGGTTGCGGCCATTGGCCTGTTGCTGCTGATGCATCGCGGTCCAGCCGACATAGAAGAGGCCGCCGAGGATCGCGAGCGTAATCAGCGTCATGACGAAGCCGCGGCCGCGCGAGGCCTTTTTTGCGGGCGCCGCCTTCGCGCCTTCCTTCGTATCCGGCTTAAAGAGCATTGACCGGTTTCTCCATCCTCGGCTCCCAGCCGCCGCCTAGAGCCTGGTACAGGCTGACGATCGCCAGCAGCCGCGCGAGCTGCGCCTGCCATAACGCATCTTCCGCCTGAAATAGTGTCTGCTGGACGTTCAGCACGGCCACGATGTCGGCCGTTCCAGCGCGCAACTGTTGCTCGGCAAGATCGAAGGCGCGACGCGACGACGCAACCACCTCGCGCTCCAATTGCAACCTGATCGTCGTCTGCTTGATCGAATAGAGCGCATTGTCGACATCGGCAAAGGCCTGGACGATGGTCTTGCGGTAGGTCTGCAGCAACTCGTCCTGCCGCGCCTTGGCGAATTCGAAATTGCCGAGGATCTTGCCGCCGTCGAAGATCGGCTGTGTGGCACTGCCGACGAGCTGGAAGAACGCCGCGTGCGGCTGGAACAGCGAGACCAGCGCCGAGCTCTGATAGCCGCCATTGCCGGTCAGCTGGATGCTCGGGAAGAACTGCGCGCGGGCATTGCCGACATTGGCCGTGGCGGAAGCGAGCTGGGCCTCCTGCCGGCGGATGTCGGGCCGCTGCGTCAGCAGTTCGGATGGCAGGCCCGGGGTTACCTTGGGGATCGCGATCCGGTTCAGCGAGCCGCCCATCACACGCACGCTCTCCGGCGGTCGTGACACCAGCACGGCGAGCGCGTTGACGTTCTGGTCGAGCGTCTGGCGCAGCGGCGGCACCGTCACCTTCTGGTTGCCCAGCACGCTCTCCTGCTGCGCGACGTCGAGATCGGTGCCGGTGCCGGCCTTGCGGCGTTCCTTGATGGCATCAAGGATGCGCTGCGCGCTCGCGATGTTGTTCTGCGCGGTCCGCAGGCGGTCCTGCGACGCCAGCACCTGGAAATAGGCGTTAGCGACGCTGGCGAGCGTCGTCAGCGCGACGACGTCGCGGTCGAAGCGGTTGGCATGGGCGGTTTCCTCCGCCGTCTGGAGCGCGTCGCGGTTCTGGCCCCAGAAGTCGAGCTGATAGCTCGCGCTCAACGAGGCTGAATAATTCACGACCTCGCGGCCGCCATTGGTCAGACCCGACGCGCTCGAACCGGACGTGCGTGAATAGGTTTCCGATCCGCTGCCCGACAGGCTCGGCAGCAGCGCCGCGCCCGCCTGCCGTGCCTGGGCGTCGGCCTCGACGATGCGCGAGACCGCGGCGGCGATGTCGAGATTGACGGTCTGTGCCTCCTCCATCAACTGCGTCAGCTCCGTCGAACGGAAGCCGCGCCACCAATCGAGCGTCGGCGGCGCATCGGGCTTGCCGGCGTATTTGTATTTTGCGGGAACGTCGAGCGCGGGATCGGGCAGATCCTGGGTCAGCACGCAAGCACCCGAACTGGCCGCAACGCACGCGACCGCGAGCCAGCGCGCCGCACGCAGCGTCCGGGAAGCCGAACCAAGGGATCGCCGCATGGCGACCGCCGGGACTTCCTGTGTCACATCAACCCCCTGCCGGGCGGATCGAGCCGCCATCGCGCAACCGGAGTAACCGATTCGCAGCGGGACGGTCGGGGGCCTTTGCGTAACTCGCTCACAGCAGTGATGCTTTCCTGGAACCTTAACCCCATACTACCCGGGCGCGGAACCGCGGGACAGTCCCGCAGCTGCGAAACGCTCATATGCATGACGCGATCCCGGGGTCACGAAAATGCAAATTGTGCCTGTGTTGCAATGGTCTTTTGCATTTTCGCGACGTCACGCAGCCTCGATCAGCTTACCAAGATTTCATGTGATATCGCCGCTGCTCCGGCCCCCGAACGCCGAAGCCGGCTTCGCCCGTCACTGAAATCCGCAGCGCAGCGTAGTCCGTCCGCCCCCCGAGCAGGAATGCTGGCGCATGTGCAAGCGCGTCATCCGAACTGGCATCGCCGGCGGTACCTGTTCGGGTCGGCGAGGCAACCGTCGCAAGCTGCATGAGGTTTGCCGGCTCCGCCGGTCGCGGACGTCAGCGTGGCCTGCGCAGCCTTAAGGCAAGCCCCGACCTTCCTCGCCGCTGCGATTGCTCCTCGGGCTGCCGCCCTGGCTTGCTGAGTGATTGCGCCGATCCATCGGGAAGCGCTGCGCGCATTGCCCAAGGGCACACGCCTGTACCACGACTGAATGTCGCAGGGCAGTATCACGGCGAAACCACCTTGGCGGCAGGCAAAACGCGCGCCTATATTATTGGTCGCTGACCGTGGGGGCGCGCTTGGGTCCAGCGACAGAAGCCGGGATGGGCGCGCCTGGCTCGCGGTCAGCCTGAACCCGTTCAGGTGATGGATCCGCCAATGTCCAACGCCATCTCGGTGACCCCCGACAATGTGGAGACGGTGCTCGCCGATCTTCCCCGCATTGTTCGCCTCGCGCTCGCCTTCGGCTCGCGCCTGAGGCGCGGCACACTCGACGTCGTTCTGCCCGATGGCCGGGCGATCCGGCTTGGCGGGCTGGAGCCTGGCCCGAACGCAATCATGCGGCTGCACAATTACGGCTTCGCTTCGCGGCTCATCAATGGCGGCGACATCGGGATTGCAGAGGCCTATGTGGCCGGCGACTGGGACACGCCGGACCTCACGCAATTCCTTCTGGTGTTCTGCGTCAACCACGACCTGATCCAGGCCATGCTGCGCGACAAGCCGCTGATGCGCCTCGTGCAGATGGTCCGGCACTGGTTCAACCGCAACACCCGCCGCCAGGCGCGGCGCAACATCCACGCCCATTACGATATCGGCAACGCATTCTACTCGGCCTGGCTAGATCCCAGCATGACCTATTCCTCGGCGCTGTTCGAGGAGAGCACCACCGATCTCACAACCGCGCAGACCAACAAGTACCGCAGGCTCGCCGAGGCACTCGATCTGCGTCCGGGCCAGAAGCTGCTCGAGATCGGCTGCGGCTGGGGCGGTTTCGCCGAATTTGCCGCAAAGACGTTTGGAGCGCGCGTGGTGGGACTGACCATCTCGACCGAGCAGCGCGATTTCGCGCAGAAGCGCATTCACGAAGCCGGCCTTGCCGAGAAGGTCGAGATCCGTCTGCAGGATTATCGCGACGAGCGCGACCGCTATGACCGGATCGCCTCGATCGAGATGATCGAGGCCGTCGGCGAGCAATTCTGGCCGAAATATTTCGCACAGTTGCGTGATCTGCTGCTGCCGGGCGGCCTCGCCGGCATCCAGGCCATCACCATTCAGGACAAGTTCTTCCAGAGCTACCGGCGCGAGGTCGATTTCATCCAGCGCTACGTGTTTCCCGGCGGCATGCTGCCCTCGCCCGCCGTGCTCAAGTCGTTCGGCGACAGGTTCGGCGTTCCCGTCATCCGCGAACGCATCTTTGGGCAAGATTATGCCAAGACGCTTGCCACCTGGCGAAATAACTTCCGCGCGGCGTGGCCCAACCTCATCCCGCTCGGCTTCGACGACCGGTTCCGGCGGCTGTGGGAGTATTATCTCTCTTATTGCGAGGCGGGATTCCTGTCCGGGAATATCGACGTCCGGCAGGTCATCTTCGCAAAGCAGCAATGACAGTTCAAGCCTCGGCTTGTCTGCCCGGCAGCCCTCCTTTAGGGTCGATCACGAATTGCGAAACCGATCGGTAAATGCCTGACATGACCATTCGAAACGACGTTGTTGAAGCCATCGGCAACACCCCGCTCATCAAGCTCAAGCAGGCCTCGGAATTGACCGGCTGCACCATTCTGGGCAAGGCCGAATTCATGAATCCCGGCCAGTCGGTGAAAGACCGCGCCGGCAAATGGATGATTCTGGAGGCGGAGAAGCGCGGCGAGTTGCGGCCGGGCGGTCTCGTGGTGGAAGCGACCGCCGGCAACACCGGCATCGGCCTCGCCGTCGTGGCGAGCGCCCGCGGCTATCGCACGCTGATCGTGATTCCGGAGACGCAGAGCCAGGAGAAGAAGGATTTCCTGAAGCTGTGCGGCGCCGAGCTGATCGAAGTGCCGGCCCTGCCCTATGCCAATCCAAACAACTACCAGCATGTCGGCCGGCGGCTTGCCGACGAGTTGCGCAAGAAGGAGCCGAACGGCGTCCTGTTCGCCGACCAGTGGAACAACCTCGACAATGCCAAGGCGCATTACGAATCCACGGGACCCGAGATCTGGGAACAGACCGGCGGCAAGATCGACGGCTTTATCTGCTCGGTCGGCACCGGCGGCACGCTAGCCGGCACCAGCCGCTATCTCAAGGAGAAGCACCCGGGCATCGTCAACGCCTGCGCCGACCCGCACGGTTTTGCGATGTACGAGCTGTTCAAGCACGGTCAGGCCAAATCGACGCCCGGCGATTCCATCACCGAGGGAATCGGGCTCGGCCGCGTCACGTCCGTCATCGAGACCGCCAGGGTCGATGATGCCTTCCTGATTCCGGACGATGAAGCCGTGAAGGTGATCTACGAGCTGCTCCAGCACGAGGGCCTCTGCCTCGGCGGCTCGACCGGCATCAACATCGTCGGCGCGATGCGCCTCGCCAAGCAGCTCGGACCGGGCAAGACGATCGTCACCGTGCTCTGCGATTCCGGCAGCCGCTATCAGTCGAAGCTGTTCAATGCCGACTTCATGCGCGCCAAGAACCTGCCGGTGCCGGAATGGCTGGAGAAGCGCAGCAACATCAAGCCGCCGTTCGTTTAGCCCCAAGTTGGGCGCGACGCGCCTTGTGAGATGCGTGCCAGGCGGTTTCGGAGCCGTGAAGCGGCGGGCGCGCCGCGTCGATGTAGTTTCCGGCTGGGCGAGAAGATAGTTCGAATTTTAGATTTGTAGGGTGGGCAAAGCGAAGCGTGCCCACCACGCCGCTGTTGTACTGAAGAGTTGGTGGGCACGGCGCAGTGCGCCTTTGCCCACCCTACGACATCAGCGCAGAATCTGGCTCAAAAACAGTTTCGAGCGCGCGTGCTGCGGGTTGGCGAAGAACTCGTTCGGCGTGTTGGCTTCGATGATCTGGCCGGCGTCCATGAACACGACGCGGTTGGCGACCTCCTTTGCGAAGCCCATCTCGTGGGTGACGACCAGCATGGTCATGCCCTCCTTGGCGAGGTCGACCATGGTGTCGAGCACCTCCTTGACCATTTCGGGGTCGAGCGCCGAGGTCGGCTCGTCGAACAGCATCACCTTCGGATTCATCGTCAGCGCCCGCGCGATCGCGACGCGCTGCTGCTGGCCGCCGGACATCTGCCCCGGAAACTTGTTGGCCTGGTGCGGAATCTTGACCCGCTCCAGGAATTTCATCGCGGTCATCTCGGCGTCCTTCTTGGGGATGTTGCGCACCCAGATCGGCGCCAGCGTGCAATTGTCCAGCACGGTCAGGTGCGGGAACAGATTGAAGCTCTGGAACACCATGCCGACCTCGCGGCGGACCGCGTCGATGTGCTTGAGGTTCGGCCCGAGCTCGATGCCGTCGACGACGATCTCGCCTTCCTGGAATTCCTCGAGCGCATTGATGCAGCGGATCAGGGTCGACTTGCCCGAGCCCGAGGGGCCGCAGATCACGATGCGCTCGCCCTTCTGGACCTCGAGGTCGATGTCGCGCAGCACGTGAAAATCGCTGTACCACTTGTTGAGACCGGAAATCTTGACGATCTGATTGTCTGACATGGGAATCTCGATCAGTTGCGGCGGTGGGCGTTGAGACGGTGCTCGACGAAGAGCGAGTAGCGCGACATTCCAAAGCAGAAGATGAAATAGATGATGCCTGTGAAGGCAAAGCCCGTGAACGCGGTCGACGGCGTGGTCCAGACCGGATCGGCGAACGATGCACGCAGCGAGCCCAACAGGTCGAACAGCGCGACGATCGAGACCAGCGAGGTGTCCTTGAACAGCGAGATGAAGCTGTTGACGATGCTCGGAATGACGTGGCGCAGCGCCTGCGGCAACACGATCAGCGAGGTCGTCCGCCACCAGGACAGTCCGAGCGCGGCCGCGGCCTCGGACTGCCCGCGTGGCACGGCGGCGAGGCCGCCGCGGACGTTCTCGGCCTGATAGGCACCGGTGAACAGGGCAACGCCGATCAGCGCGCGCACGAGACCATCGACCGTGAAATTGCCGGGCAGGAACAGCGGCAGCATGTAGGTCGCGAAGAACAGCACCGTGATCAGCGGCACGCCGCGCCAGAACTCGATGAAGGTGATCGAGAAGATCCGGATCAGCGGAATGGTCGAGCGGCGGCCGAGCGCCAGCGCGATGCCGATCGGCAACGAGGCCACGATGCCGGTGATGGCGATGACGAGCGTCACCAAAAGGCCGCCCCACAGCCTTGTGTCGACGATCGGAAGTCCCCCGTGATCGAGGTCCATCAGCTTGATCACCGCGGCCATGCCGGCGAACGTGGCGAGCCCCGTGATCAGCGCCCGGTGCCCTGTCCGCATGCCGCCGCCGAGCACGAACAGGATCGCGCACACGATGATCGCGGTCATGACGAAGTCGATCCAGACCGCCTGGCCGGAGGCCTGCAGCTGATCGCTCAGCCAGGTCAGCGGGAAGATGACCCAGTAGATGACGGTGCCCAGCAGGGCGATGAGATTGCCGAGCGCCCACAGCAATGGACCAAAGGCCGAGCTCTTGCCGAGATTGACCAGCACCTGACCGGCGCCGCTGATGCTGTCATTGAAAAGCTGGAGCAGGCCGGCCGCCCAGGTCACGCCAAACCCCTTGATGCCGCCGCCGTGGAGCAGGAAGAACGCGACCACGGGAAAGGCGACGAAGAACAGCCCGGAGTTCACACCCTTGGCCGGCAGGCGCGGAATGAGCAGCGGCAGCAGCAGCACCGCGCCAAGCAGGAAGCTCAGGTTGACCCGCCAGCGCGCGGCCTCCGGATAGAAGCCGTAGATGAGCTGGAAGAGCTTGGCCTGGATATAGGGCCAGCAGGCACCGACCGGATGCCCGGCCTTCTCGGCAAGACAGGCCGCGCGATCCTTGCCGGTCCAGACCGCGTCCACAAACAGGAACTGGAACGCGGGGATGACGGTGTACCAGAGCAGCAGCAGGCCGAGAATCGTGAGCAGGATGTTGGTCGGTGAGTTGAGGAGGCGCGTGCGCACGAAACCGACGAAGCCCGTGGTCTTGACCGGCGCCGGGCGTTCCGGAACCAGATCCTGCCTGACAAAGGACGAGGCGGTGATATCGGTCATGCGCCCAGGCTCCGGTTAAGGCGCCAGCCATAGACGCTCATGATCGCGCTGGTGACGAGCGAAATCAAAAGATAAACGCCCATCGTCGTTGCGATGATCTCGATCGCCTGCCCGGTCTGGCTAAGCGCCGTACCGGCCCACACCGAGACCAGATCAGGATAGCCGATCGCGACGGCGAGCGAAGAGTTCTTCGTGAGATTGAGGTACTGGTTGGTCAGCGGCGGCACGATCACGCGCATGGCCTGCGGCACCACGATCAGCCGCAATGTCGCCCCGCGGCTGAGGCCCAGCGACGAGCCAGCCTCCATCTGGCCCTTGTGGACCGAGAGGATGCCGGCGCGCACGATCTCGGCGATGAAGGCCGCTGTATAGGTCGACAGCGCCACCGTCAGCGCCACGAATTCAGGAATGACGCGCGTGCCGCCGACGAAATTGAAGCCCTTGAGCTGCGGCAGCTCAAACGTGAAGGGCAGACCGAAGATCGCCATCGTGATCAGCGGCAGGCCGACGAGGAAGGTCAGCACATAGGGCCAGATGTGGATCATCTGGCCGCGCTGGAACAGTGCGCGCCGGGCGTAGAGGCGCAGCGCCAGCGAGGCGACGATGCCGAGGCCAAGGACGGCAAGGAACGGCTCGAGGCCCGCCTCGCCGACCGGCCGGGGGATGACCAGTCCGCGATTGCTGATGAAGGCGATGCCGACATTAGGAGGCCAGCCCGGAAGCTGTGCCATAGCCCGGATGAGCGCAGCGATATCCGGGACGGACAGTGAGATGCTCTGGCGCGGATTGGGCAATGCCGCAAGCACCGCCAGGTACCAGAACAGGATCTGAAACAGCAGTGGCAGGTTGCGGATGGTCTCGACATAGATCCCGCCGACCCGCGACAACAGCCAGTTCGGCGAGAGCCGGCATAGCGCGACCACGAAGCCGATCACGGTGGCGAAGACGATCCCGATCACGGAGA
Organism: Bradyrhizobium sp. Cp5.3; assembly: GCF_000426265.1. NCBI lineage: Bacteria > Pseudomonadati > Pseudomonadota > Alphaproteobacteria > Hyphomicrobiales > Nitrobacteraceae > Bradyrhizobium > Bradyrhizobium sp. Cp5.3. The sequence goes on from NZ_AUFA01000035.1 coordinate 18,985, forward strand.
CCAGCAGGGTGTTCAGGAGCCCGACCACGAACACGCGCAGGTAGGTGTCGGAGCCTGAATAGGAGATCAGGCTCTGGCTGACGTCAAAGCCCGCATTGTTGGTCAGGAAGCCAAATCCAGCCGCGATGTGCTGGGTCTCGAGGTTCGCGCTCGCATTGGCAACGATCTCGTAGGCGATCCAGGCCAGGATCGCGGCGAAGGCGAGCTGGACGGCGACGCCGTTCCAGCCGGACCTGCCCCCGAGCGCGCGCTTCAGCTTCAGCGCGATCTGCGGCGGTGGTTTGCGGGCCTCGGTGCTCATCGCCGCAGCCGTCGGCTGAACCGATCAGCGGATCGGCGGCGCGTACTGTATACCGCCCTTGTTCCAGAGATTGTTGATGCCACGGGAAATACCAAGCGGCGAGCCGGCGCCGACATTGCGATCGAACACTTCGCCGTAGTTGCCGACCGACTTCACGATCCGCACGACCCAGTCCTTCGTCACACCGAGCTGTTCGCCGAGATTGCCATCGGTGCCGAGCACCCGCTTCACCTCCGGCTTATCGGATTTCGTCATCTCATCGACGTTCTTCTGGGTGATGCCCATTTCTTCCGCGGTAATCATCGCGAACAGCGTCCATTTCACCAGATCGAACCATTGATCGTCGCCGTGGCGCACCATCGGGCCCAACGGCTCCTTGGAAATGATTTCCGGCAGCACGATATGATCGGCCGGGTTCGCGAGCTTCAAACGGCTGGCATAGAGCCCGGACGAATCGTCCGTGAAGGCATCGCAGCGCCCGGACTCGTAGGCCTTGATCGCTTCATCGATGGTGCCGAACGCGATCACCTCGTACTTCATGTTGTTGGCCTTGAAGTAGTCGGCGAGGTTCAGCTCGGTCGTGGTGCCGGTCTGAACGCAGACCGAGGCGCTGTTCAGTTCGAGCGCGGAATTGACCTTGAGCGACTTCTTCACCATGAATCCCTGCCCGTCATAATAGGTCACGCCGGTGAAGTTGGCGCCGAGCGAGGTGTCGCGCGAGATCGTCCAGGTGGTGTTGCGCGACAGCACATCAATCTCGCCGGATTGCAGCGCGGTGAAACGATCCTTGGCCGACAGCGGCACGTATTTGACCTTGGTCGTATCGTTGAAGATCGCAGCCGCGATGGCACGGCAGACGTCAACGTCGATCCCGGTCCAGTTGCCCTTGTCGTCGGGCGACGAAAATCCCGGCAGACCCTGGCTCACGCCGCAGGACAGCATGCCCCGGTCCTTGACGGTCTTGAGCGTTTGCGCGTCGGCAGCCGGGGCCGAAAGGCCCGCGGCGAGAGCAACAGTAAGAGCCAAAGTTACGCGTTTCATGGGCTGAAGCCTTTCAAAGTCTTCTCAAGGTCAGGATTGTTGTCTCAGGATCGTCTCTGCCAAGGCTGTCCTTGCAAGAGTCATGCTGGGAAGCATTGCCGAACACCCGCCCATCCTGGAGGGCCACACCTTAATCAATCCCCGCCGCAAGCGCTGCCGTTGTGGCTACGGCGCAGGGTCCGGTCAGGCGATGGATCGAAGGTCGCGGCAGGCCCCTCAACATGCGGCGACTGAATAGCACCTGCGCATCACAGAACGACTGGCGAGCCGGGTCAAGGGGTTGACGGGACTCTTCTGTGTTCTGTTATTAACGATGCGGCCTCCGCCGGCCCGCCGACGTCACACGCGCGTCGTCGCGGAAACGAACTTTTGAAAGCAGACGCATGGATTCTTCGCAGGGCGATGCCCCCTCTCAGCAGCATGCCGACACCCGCCTGGTGACCTCCGGCCGCGACACCAAGGCGCAGAAGGGGTTCGTCAACCCGCCGGTGGTCCGCGGCTCGACGGTGCTCTATCCGACCGCCGAGGACCTGCATGCCCATCGCGGCGAGTTCCAGTACGGCCGCCACGGCACCCCGACCACCAAGGCGCTGCAGGAGACGCTGATGGCGCTGGAGGGCCCGCAATGCGCCGGCGTCGGCCTTGCGCCTTCCGGCCTGGCGGCGATCTCGACAACCCTGCTCTCCGTGCTGAAGGCCGGCGATCACCTTCTGGTCTGCGACAACGTCTATCGTCCCTCGCGCAATTTCTGCAACGGCCTGCTCGTCCGCTACGGCGTCGAGACCACCTATTTCGATCCGCTGATCGGCGCCGGCATCGCGGCGCTGTTCAAGTCCAACACCCGCGCGGTGCTGGTGGAGGCGCCGGGCTCGCAATCCTTCGAGATGCCCGACATCCGCGCCATCGCAGATGTCGCGCATGCGCGCGGCGCGCTCGTCATCGACGACAACACCTGGGCAACGCCGCTCTATCACCGCTCGCTCGACCAGGGCGTCGACATCAGCATGCAGGCTGCCACCAAATATATCGGCGGTCACTCCGACATCATGTTCGGCACGATCTCTGCCAACGCGAAGGCCTGGCCGCTGGTTGCCGAGACCATTCGCCTGCTCGGCGTCTGTGCCGGCCCCGACGACGTCTTCCTCGCGCTGCGCGGCATGCGCACCCTGTCGGTGCGCCTTGCGCAGCATTATCGCTCGGGGCTGGACATGGCGCGCTGGCTCGCCACGCGGCCCGAGGTCGCGCGCGTGCTGCACCCCGCGCTCGAAACCGATCCGGGCCATGCGATCTGGAAGCGTGACTTCACCGGCGCCTCCGGCCTGTTCAGCATCGTGCTGAAGCCCGCGCCGCAACACGCGGTCGATGCCATGCTCGACGCGGTCAAACTGTTCGGCATGGGCTATTCCTGGGGCGGCTTCGAGAGCCTCGTCATTCCCTTCGATTGCGACAGCTATCGCACCGCGACCAAATGGTCGCCGGGCGGACCGACGCTGCGCCTCCATATCGGGCTCGAGAATGTCGACGACCTCAAGGCTGATCTCGATCGGGGCTTTGCAGCCCTCAAAGCGGCAATGTGAGGCTGCGGGCGCGGCATCGCGCCTGCCGTGCCGCGCGACTATCCGTGCCGGCAAGAGCTAGCGCGCGGCCGTTAGCCGCCATCGGAGAAGAACGGCCCCGCCTGCGAGAAGCAAGCCGGCGCCGCAAAGCAGGACCGGCGAGATCCACAACGTCAGGAACGACACCAGGCGCGCATCTTCGGGCCGCCGGGGATCGTAGACGATCTTGACCCGCTCGCCCTCTGAATAGGGCTGATCCGTCGAGCCCGACGCGGACGTGAACGTCATCGATCGGCCCTCGGTCGTCACGAAATGAAAGGTGGGATAGAGAAACGTCCCGCCATGATTTCCGCCGCTCCGCGCGACGGCACCGGCGAAACGCGCTTCCGTCTGCTCGGCTCGCGCCAGAAATGCGAAGGTGCTGCCGAGCTCGAAAAGGCCGAGCCCAAGCGAGACGAGGCCGACCAGAAGAACCGACGCAAACATGATGATGGACAGCTTGCGCATGCCGATCGGGGAACCTGGATGGCGCGGATTGCCGAATTCCACTTGCGAGCGCGCTCCCTGCCCGCGTCCGGCGCGGCGTGCCGCGCCAGCGCGCCGCCTTCAATCAGCGATCGAGCGTCTTGGAGGCGCTGCCGCGGTTCTTCCAGATCAGCATGATGTTGCGAACATAGATGATGGTCGCCAGCGCCTGTCCGAGGATGATGACGGGCTCGCGCTTCACGACGCCGTAGACCAGCGTCATCAGGCCGCCGCCCATCGAGCAGAACCAGAACGCCATCGGCACCACGCTGTTGCCGGCGCGCTCGCTCGCGATCCACTGCACCAGAAAGCGCGCGGTGAAGAACAACTGCGCGATCAGACCGAACGCCAGCCAAAAATCGAACTTGGCGACGAAGACGTCGTAGAGATAGTTGCTCAGCGCCTGACCGTATTGAATGATCATGCCTTCACCTCAATCACTTCCGGAGTCGGCTTCTTGCGGCGGATCAGCCACCACACGCCGGCGAGGTCCATGATCCCGATCCATAGCCGGTCGAAGAATCCGTAGTTGGACACGCCGGAATGGCGCGGCCGGTCGATCACATCGACGTAGGCGATCTCGTAGCCTTCACGGCGCACCAACGCCGGCAGGAACCGGTGCAGCCCGTCGAAATAGGGCAACATCAGGAAGACATCGCGCCGGAACGCCTTCAGCCCGCAGCCGGTGTCGCGCGTGCCGTCCTTGAGGATCGCGTTGCGCACACGGTTGGCGACGCGCGACTGGAATTTCTTGAAGCCGGTATCCTTGCGCCCGACCCGTTGACCGGCAACCAGACCGACGCGTTCTCCCTTCTCGACCTCAGCGATCAGGTCGGGCAGGAAGGCGGGATTGTTCTGGCCGTCGCCGTCGAGCGTCGCCACGATCATGCCACGCGCCGCGCGCACGCCGCTGCGCACCGCCGCCGACTGGCCGCCCGATCTCGCATGGCGGAGCTGACGCAGATTGTCCCGCTGCTTCATGAGGGCAGCGAGGCGATCGCCGGTCGCATCGGTCGAGCCGTCGTTGACGTAGATGATCTCGTAGGCCCACCGGCCGTCGAGCGCCGCCGTGATCTCCTCGATCAGCGGCGCAATGTTGTCGGCTTCGTTGCGCACGGGAACGACGATGGAAACCGAAGGCTGGGACGACAAATCGAAAGCTCGTGGTTGGAATTGGCCTGCCCCGGGAACCGGGCAGCCCCGGCAGGCAGCAGCTTTTATGGGGCGGATGGCCCGCGGGCAACCCTTTTGAGGCGCCCCCCGGCCGCCCCTGGAAGAGGCACAATGGTGCCGTCGGCTCGGATAGCGAAGCCGAGCCGGCGGGCTGCGAACCAGTAGCGGACCGCCATGGCGCAGACGATGCCGACCAGGGCGCCGGCCACGACGTCGCTCGGGTGATGCGCGAGCAACACCAGGCGCGTCAGCAGGATGACGATCGCGTAGGTGAACATGAAGACGCGCAGGCGCGGCCAAAGTGCACTGACCGCGAACGCCAGCGCGAACGCCGTGACCGCGTGTGCGGATGGCAGGCTGTAATAGGCCTCGCTCCCGCTGAAGGGAACGAAGTTGAATACATCGGCCTTGCCGCCGACGAAGGGCCGTCCGCGGCCGATGATGAATTTCAGGACCTCCGCGGCAGCGACGGAGACCAGCAAAGAAAGAAAGATGAATTGCAGTCGGGTGCCGAGGCCGAGCAACAGCGCGCGGCGCGTGCCGTTCAGGCCTGCCGCAACGAGGGCCACCGCGACCAGCGCGACGGCCAGCACCGACAGCACATACTCGTCCTTGCCGAAATCGGTGAGGATGCGGATCGGCCACAGGCCGGGCGTGCCGCGCACGGGCATCAACTGGATCTCGGCAGAATCGAACGCGACCATCAGGACGATGATCACGGCCGCGCCCGCCAGGCTAAGCCACAGCGAATGCCGCGCCAGCCTTCGTGCGGCCTCGGCACGACGCGAATGCGAGGGCGTGCGCACGAGCTGCGCCAGCGCGTGCCAGGACACGGCCGCCAATTGGACGGGATAGCTCGCGCGCGGCGCGATCTCGGCGGGCGTGGACATCCTACTCGGTGCCTTCCGAACGGAAGATCGATATCGAGATCGCGCGGCCTTGCGAGAAATTATAGCCGTCGATCCGCGCGCCGACCTTGTAGCGCAGCCCTATCGCTTCGGCACGCTGCACGAAGCTGCGTTCCGAACGCTGCTCGATCAGGGCGAAGCGGCAGCTGCCCTGCCTGAGGAAATCCGCGGCGCCGGAACCGTCGGTCAGTAATGTCTGGGTACCCGTCAGGAACACGAGGCTCGGCTCATGATAGCCGGCCGAGGCGGCCTTCGGCCCAACGCAGGTGACGTTGCGCAAGGCCCGCGCGATTTCGATGCTCGGGAACAGCGGCGTCAGAGACGGCAGCACGATGCCGTAGACCGCGATCGCCAGCATCAGCGCCGCGACCAGCGCGTTGAGCAGCGAGCGCTCGGCACGGTTGTTGTCGTAGAGCCACCAGGCGAACAGCCCGAAGATCAGCGAAGCCGCGATGAACGGCCAGGCCACGAAGGCCGGCTGCCGCGTCAGCATGACCGCGCCGACCACCGCGATGATCGAGCCGCCGGCAGGGATCACGAACCACCAGGCCGAGCCGCGCATCAACCACGACCGCGACAGCACCTGCCGCTCCAGCGCGCCGGCGGTGAGGATCGCGATCGCCGGATAGAGCGGCAGCACGTAGTGCGGCAGCTTGGTCAGCACCGCCTCGAACACGATCCAGGACGGGATCAGCCAGGCCAGCAGAAATTGCGCGCCGGGCTCCCGGCGTGCGCGCCATACCGCGGGCGCAGCCATCGCGGCGAGCGGCGCGCCGGGCCAGAAGGTGATCCAGAACAGCGCAAAATACAGCCCGGGCGGCGCGCCATGGGATTCCTGGGCGCCGATCTTGCTCAGCATGTCGCCGCCGACGGAATCGGCGAAGAAGGCATCGCCTGCGCGCCAGAAGATCGCGATGAACCAGGGCAGCACGAGCACCAGCATCCACATCAGGCCCCAGACCGGGCGCAGCCGCCACAGCCAGGAGGAATCGCGGTCCTGGATCGCGAGCGCGATCACGGTCAGCCCTGCGAACATCAGGATCAGCGGGCCCTTGATCAGGATGCCGACGGCCAGCGCGGTCCAGAAGATCGCAGGCCAGCTCCAGGGCGGATGCGTCTGGTCCTCGGCGCGCTGCCAGGACAGATAGGCGCGCCCCATCGCCCCCATCGCCGCGACCACACAGAACAGCAGCATCGCGTCGGTCTTGGCGAGCCGGGCCTCGACGCCGAGCAGCACGGAGGCGCACATCATCAGCGCCGCCAGCACTGCGGCGCGCCGCGTGACGAAGCCGAGCGCGGTCCAGTAGGTCATCAGCACAGCGCCGATCGCGCCAATTAGCGAGGGCAACCGATAGACCCAGATGCGCAATTCGGCCTTCGGCAGCCGCAGCGCCGTGGCGGTTTCAACGGCGGCCGCTTGCAGCCAGTAGATGCCGACCGGTTTCTTGTAGCGGACATCATCCTGGAAGCGGATGTCGATGTAGTCGCCGCTCTCGACCATCTGCTTGGTGGCCTGCGCAAAGCGCGCCTCATCGCGGTCGATCGGCGGGATGGTGAAGAAGCCGGGCAGGAAAAGCAGCAGCGCGCACAGCACCAGGAAGCCGACGGCCCGGGCGTGGCTGGCGGTGGCGACATCGATCAGGCGCACCAGCCGGTTGCCCGGATTCACCGGGGATTTCGGCTCGCGCGGCTCACCAAAGCGGGGGCGGTTAAGGGTCTCGGCCATTGGTTCCGCTTACGCTGAAACCGCCATCGCCACAACCGGTTAAGCCCGCATCATTGAATTCGAATGACAACTGTGTCCGCGGCGCCCGTGGCGTCGATAACGGTCAGGCGGGCAAAGCCCGGGCCGGGCGGATCGATCAGGCGCTGGCGCCGGCCATCGATCTCCCCGAGCGCCGTGCCGTTGACCAGGATGGTCATCGGCAGGACCCCTCCGGCGACCTTGACCGGCATGGCGGCTGCCTCCGCCCCACCGCTGCGATCGACGTCGATCCGCGAGCCGTTCAGCGGGAACTGGATGTGCAGAGCCTGCTCGCCCCCGCTCCGGACGAGTTCCCCGACCGGACGGAACCGCTTCAGTGGCAAGGGCAGCTTGATGTTGCTGGCGACCAGGGTTCCCTTCGGCGGCTTCGGCAGCGGCGCCGGCGTTTTGCCGGTGCGGGCAAAGGCGTCGAAGAGAATGGGCGCAGCGGCGACGCGGCCGATCAGGCCGGGAACCGGCGCCCCGTCGGGCCGGCCAACCCAGACGCCGATGGTCATGCGACCGTCGAAGCCGACCGACCAGGCGTCGCGATAGCCGTAGGACGTGCCGGTCTTGAAGGCGATGCGGTTGTGGGCCGCGTTCTCCGGCGGCGGTGTGCCCAGGAGCACGTTGCCGACCTGCCAGGCCGCGACCTGATCCAGCAGCCGCATCGGCTCGCGATCATCCTTGCCTGCCATGACCTCACGCAGCGGCTTGGTGGTCCCGAGCCGGGCGAGACCCGTGTAGAGCTGGGCAAGGTCCTGAAGCGTCACGCCGACACCACCGAGGCCCATGGCGAGCCCGGGCGCTTCATCCTTGGGCAGCACGAGATTGCCGCCGGCCTGCCGCAGCCGCGACGCCAACCGGCTTGAGCCGACGCGGTCGAGCAGCACGATCGCCGGCACGTTCAGCGACAACTGCAGCGCCTTCTTCACGGGCACCGTGCCCTGGAACGTCATGTCGAAATTTTCCGGCGCGTAGGAGCCGAAGCGGACCGGCCGGTCGTCGATCAGGCTCTCGGGATGGACGAAGCCGTCCTCGAAAGCGAGCCCATAGATGAACGGTTTCAGCGTCGAGCCTGGCGAGCGGATGGCGCGGGTCATGTCGACCTGCCCTGCCCGGCGCTCGTCGAAGTAATCGGCAGAGCCCACGCGTGCGAGCACGTCGCCGCTCTCATTGTCGATCACGATGATGCCGATCGAGATGTTCGGCCCAAGCGCAATGGCGCGGTCGCGCGCCAGCGGCTCCAGCACCTTCTGGAGATTGGCGTCCAGCGTCAGCTTGATGACCGGCGTATCCTTGATGGTTGCAAGCGCCGTGTCGGAGGCATGCGGCGCCAGGATCGGCATCGGCTTGCGCAGCTTCGGCACGGCCACGGCCTTCGCCTGCTTCGCATCCTCGGCACTGACCTGCTGGTCTTCGACCATACGGTCGAGCACGCGGTCGCGCGCGATGCGTGCCGCCTCGGGATAGCGATCGAGCCGGCGTGTCTCCGGCGATTGCGGCAGCGCGACAAGAAGCGCAGCCTCGGCCAGCGACAGCCGCTTCGGCTCCTTGCCGAGATAGGCGATCGAGGCTGCGCGGATGCCTTCGAGATTGCCGCCATAGGGCGCGAGCGCGAGATAGAGGTCGAGGATCTGGTCCTTGCCGAGCGTCCGCTCCAGCTCGATGGCGCGCACGATCTGGCGCAGCTTTGCATAGAACGAGCGCTGGCGCCGCGGCTCCATCAGCCGCGCGAGCTGCATGGTGATGGTCGAGCCGCCCGACACGATGTGCCCGCGCGTTGCAAGCTGCATCGCGGCGCGGCCGAGTGCCAGTGGATCGACGCCGTCATGGGCGTAGAAGCGCTGGTCCTCATAGGCGAGCAGCAGCTTCAGGTAGGTCGGATCGACATTCGCTTTTGTCTCGACCGGCAATCGCCAACGCCCGTCCGCCATCGCATAGGCGCGCAGCAGCTTGCCATTGCGGTCGACGATGGTGGTAGAGACCGCGCGCGCCTCTTCGAGCGGCAGCGGACCGAGGGAGTAGACCCAGGCGACAGAGGCGACAATCGCGAGGATGAGCGTCAGCGCGAGGGCGGAAAGGACGCGAAGGCCCCTGCCCCTTGCTCCGTTCGGCGCGTCAGTCATCCCAATCACTCACTTCGCCGCGCGCACCTCGACCGTGCCAGTTCCCGTGCGGCCGTAGCGCGAGGGGTTGTACATGTCCTCGACATAGGCCTGCGGCAGCACGTATTTGCCGGGCGAGACCGCGCGCACGACATAGGCGACGGTGAAGACCGACTTGGCGTCCGAGGCGCGGTCAATCGCGGCGGTGAAGCGATCGTCGCGGAACTCGCTATCTTTCGGCTCCACTCCGTCTTCGATCCAGTCGAGCGTGCCGCTTTCGCCCGACGAAACAAGCTTTGGATTGTCGATCTCCAGGCCGGCCGGCAGATAGTCGGAGACCATGATGTGGCCGTACTCCGGCTTGGCCTCTGTGATCTTCAACACCACAGCGAAGCGATCGTTCTGTTTGACCTTGCTGATGTCGGCCGGCTTGCCGTCGAGCGTGAAGTAGTTGCGCTCGATCTTGAAGCCGTTGGAGGCGGCCGGCTCCGGCGTCACCGGCGAACCCGACACCGAAACCACCGCCTGCACCGGTGCGTCCCCGGTGTTGGTGATCTTCAGCGGCTTGCCCTCCAGCGTCGCGGCCTTGTAGCTGCGGTAGAGCGCGGTCTTGACCGGCTGGCCATCGACGTCGATCGACAGGTTCTCCTTCGCAAGCGCACGCGCAGCCAGCACCAGCCACGCATTCTCCTGCGTCGAGGTGTAGGGCGTCAGCCCGCGCGCGGTCTCGACCCGCGAGACGGCCTGCGTCAGCGTCGCCTTCGGCGCATTGCCTTCGCTCGCGAGCGAGACGAGAGCTGCGGCATCGCGGAGCTGCGAGCCATAGTCGCTGCGGCCGAACTCCAGCACCGGCTTCGGCGCCAGGCTGTCGAGCGCAGCGCCGTAGACGCGCTCCGCGCGGTTGCGGTCGCCGACCAGCGCGAGCGCTGCCGCGAGCTGCGACTTCGCGATCGGCGTTGCGAGGTTGCCGAGCTTGGTGTCGGCGAGATAGCGGAGATCGCCGATCGGTGCTGCGCCGTTGCGGGCGAGCACGTAGAGGCCATAGGCGAGATCGCGGCCGCCGTCCTTCTCCGGCTCGTTGGCGTTGACGACGGAATTGCGGACGCGGTCGAGCGCGTTCTTGAACAGCACGTCCGGCACCACAAAACCCTTTTCGCGGGCGCGGGTCAGGAAGTCGGTCACGTACGCGTCGAGCCAGGCGTCGTCACCGCCGGCCGACCACAGGCCGAACGAGCCGTTGGAGCCCTGGCGCGCCAGCAGCCGCTCGATCGCATCGCGGATGCGCTGGTCGACCTCGGTGTCCATGGCCAGATGCGCGCCGGCCGCGAGCTCGTTGACATAGAGCAGCGGCATGGCCCGGCTCGTGATCTGCTCCGAGCAGCCATAGGGATAGCGGTCCAGCGCTTTCAGGATCGTCGCGGCATCGAGCGCGGTCGACAGGCTCGCCGAGAGCGAGACGCTGCCGGTGCCCGGCACGAGGTCGGAGAACATGTCGGAGGTCAGCATCAGGCTCTCGCCCTTGGCCAGCGTCCGGATCGAGCGCCGTGCCAGCACCTGCGTCGCCGCCTTGACGTCGAGCGCGTAGTGGCGCGCGAGCGCCAAGCCATTCGGCCCGGTGATGTCGACGTCGAGGGTCGCCTGCCCCGCGGCCGTCGCGTCGAGCGCGAGCGAGAACGAGTTGCGCTGCTTGGCGGCAAGCTTGACGGTGGTGGCGGGATTGCCGGTCATCTTCACCGGACCGCCCGTCTTCACGTTGATCTTGTAGTCGCCGGCCTGTCCCTCGACATTGTCGATCTCGAGATTGACCGTGCCGTGGTCGCCATTGAGCAGGAAGCGCGGCAAGGTCGCGGTCAGCACCACGGGATCGCGGATCACGACGTCGGTGTTGGCGCGGCCAAGTTTGGTCGCGGTCCAGGCCACGGCCATCACGCGCGTCGTGCCGGCGAACTCCGGAATCTCGAAGCTGACTTCGGCGGTGCCGTCAGCACCGACCGTGACGATGCCGGAATAGAGCGCGAGCGGCTTTTGCGTGGGCGGTGAGCCCTGAAGCTCGGCCGCACCCGCGTCCCCGCCGGACTTGATCTGGCCGCGCGTGCCCTGCATGCCGTCGATGAGCTGGCCGTAGAGATCGCGGATCTCGGCGGTCAGGCTGTGCTGGCCGAGATAGTAATCGTCGGGCGCCGGCGGCTTGTAGTTGGTGAGATTGAGGATGCCGACATCAACCGCCGCGATGACGATCTTGGCGTCCTCGCCCGGATTGAGCCCGTCGAGCTTGACCGGAATCCTCAGCACCGAATTCGGCCGGATCAGCGCCGGCGGCGTCAGCTTCACGGACAGCGTGCGGGTCTGCTTGTCGATGCCGAACCATTTCAGGCCGATCGCGCGGCCGGGCATGCGCTGGGCGGCGGCATCCAGCGGACGGCGCAGCGTCGCCACGACATAGGCGCCGGTGCCCCAGTCCTTCCCGACGGGGATCTTCACCTGCGCGGTGCCTTCCCTGACGTCCACGGTCTGCGTGGTCAATAGGCGGTCGCCAAGCACGTTGATCGTGAGCTTGCCGGCGGTGCGGACGTTGACCGACACCGTCATGGTGTCGCCGGAGGCGTATTGCGGCTTGTCGATCGAGGTCTCCAGGAGGTCCGGCGTGTCGGCGCCGCCCTCGGAATACCAGCCGACATCGAACTGCACCGACGTGACCGGACCGTCTGCGTCGTTGGACTTCACCTCAAGCCGGTAGCGGCCGGGCTGCGGGTTGAGTGAGATGCGCGACGGCTTGTCGGCGGCGATGACGAGATCGCCGTCGGCGACGCGCGAGGTCGACTTGACCGGCTCGTACTCCCAGTAATTGTTCTGGCGATACCACTGGTAGCGCGACTCCATCTTCAGGAGCTCGTAGCGCAAGCCATCGCGGCGAAGCGTCTTGCCCTCGGGCGAGACGAACACGACGTCGAACTCGGCCTTGTCGCCCTCGGCGACGCTTCTGTCGCCGAACAGCGGCTTGACGCCGATCATGGCGGTCGCGGGCGCGACCGGCAGCACGAGTTTGCGCTCGACGGCGCGCCCGCCCGTCTCGGCCATGCGGACGAAGATCTGCGCCTCCTGCGGGCGCGTCGAGGCTGGCTGCTTGTCGAGCGTCACCGGGAAGGTCGCAACGCCATTGGCGTCGGCCTCGGGCAGGTTCTCCAGCGGCGTGCGCTCGTTCGAGGTGGTTTCCTCGTCGGCGACGCCGAACTGGTAGCCGGCGAAGCCCGGCCGCTCGGCAGCGGGCGCGACCAGCATGTCGCCTTCGAGCTGCAGGCCGGAGGCCGGCGCGCCGTAGAGGAAATGGCCGTCGACCTTGAGCTCCACAGGAGCATTAGCTTTGATTAGCTTGTCCTTGGCGGACAAATCGAATTCGATCCGGTCCGGGACATAGTCCTCGACCAAGAAGGTAGTCTCGCCGACCGAGGAGCCCTTCGGATCGGTAAAGGCGCGCACCCGCCAGGTGCCGGTCGGGACGGCCGAGTTCAGCGGCACGGAGAGCGTACGACCACCGGCGCCCTGGTCGGATAGCACGGCGCGGCGGAATTCGACGCCGTCGGGACGCTCGATCACCAGTGTCAGCGGGCCGCCAGTGACGGCATTGCCCTGCCCGTCGCGCAAGAGCGCGGTGAGATAAACGGTCTCATTGGAACGGTAGACGCCGCGCTCGGCATAGACGAAGGCATCGGCGCCGGCCGGCACCGCGCGTCCGGCGACGCCGCGATCCGACAGGTCGAAGGCAGAGGTCTTCAGGCTGAGGAAGGCATAATCGCTCTTCTCGCCCGTGACCGTCAGCAGCGCCGGCGACAAACCGCCCTCGCCGCGCGCAAGCCCCGCCTCGAACACCACGTGACCGCTCTCGTCGGTCTTGCGGGTCGCCAGGATTTCGTTGTTGCGCGCGACCAACCGCACCTCGGCCTTCCCAACCGGATCAGTCGAGGCCAGCGAGTTGACGAAGACGTGGATGCCGTCATTGCCGGAATAGGCCGACACGCCGAGATCGGAGACGATGAACCATTGCGTGGCGAGCTGGTAGCCGTCGTCGGAGCCCGGCCCCTTGGCCGCGGCAGTCATCACATAGACGCCGGGCTGAAGGTCGCCGAGTGCCTGATCGACCGGGAATGCGGTGGTGACGTCCTGGTTCAGCGTCATCGCAGTCGCAAGCTCGCCGGACCAGACCTTGACGCCGCGCTCGCCGCCGAGATCCGTGAGCTGGTATTTCGACAGCGTCTTCTGGAAGTCGCTGTCGACGACCGTGTTGATCAGGTTGCGATCACCGATCCGGAACACGTTGATGTCGACCGTGGATGTGTTGACGCTGACCACGGGAATGCCGCGCTGGCCGGTCTTCGGCAGCACATAGGCGCGGCTGGTGAAGCGCACGAAGGGTTTTCGATCGCGCACATAGACGTTGAACTCGGCCGATTTCGGCAGGCCTTCCTTCACGGTCGACGGCAGGCCGGCGCGCAAGTTGATGTTGTAGCGCTCGCCGTGCTTCAGCCCGTCGACGCAGAGCTGCGTGCCGTCGGCTGACAGCGCCGGCTTGTCCTGCCCTGCGAGCGCCAGGAACGGCGCGAAATCGGTGCGCTTGGCAAGCTCCTCGGAGAACTGGAAGCAGGCGCGCGGGCTCGCCGAATCCGAGTCCACGGTATAGTCGAGCAGCCGGAAGCCGTGCTCGTCGCGCAGCTTCTCATACTGGCCGCGCACGTCGGCGACCTCGCGCAAGTCGAGCGACAGCCGCAGCGCATCCAGGGCCGGACGCCAGAGCTTGCGCTCGGCGAACGATTTGCCGAGCACTGCGAGCGCGTCGGCTTCCTCTCCCGGATTGCCGGCGCGCTGATAGGCGATGTAGGCGGCGGTCGAGGCGCGCTCCAGGAGGAACGTCTGCTCGCTCGAGCTCTTCGGCCATATCTGCAAGATGACCTTGGCAAGCCGCAGCCAGTTGCCGGCATCCTCCGGCGTCGTCGCGGCGATCTGGCCGAGGACGGAGAGGCCGCTGCGGACATCGTTGCGCCGGAAGGCCGCGTCCGCATCCGTGCGTAGCGTCGCGTTGCTCTTGGCGACCGGCCCCGCCTCGCTCTTGATCTGGGCCTCCAGCTTGATCGCGGAATCGGCGAGATCGTCGCGCTTGAAGGCCTTGTCCGCGGCCTGCGCCACGGTAAGGCCGAACGCGAGCGTTGCGCAGATTGTGACGGCGCGAACCAAACCGATCATGTAGGACTCCCGGGATCGCGGACGAACGCCGCGGTAGGATGAAGTGCGCGGAAAGGTGACGGACTCAAGGCGATGGAACCAGAAGTGCAATACGTTGCATGCGCCATGGCACGGCAAGCCCAAAGCCGCCAAGAAACCGCCGGCGGACACAGGCGGCAGTGAAAACTGTAGCGGCAGCGCATGTCCCGGGCGCGACACGGCGGCTGCCGCCGGATCGCGCGACCCGGTCGCAACACACTCCGCCGCTCCGCTTTGTCGCGTCCCGGAGGAAAGCGGTTCGATTCAGACTTGGCGAACGTGCGGATTTTTCATATTTGCCATGGTAGAAGGCGGCCAAGCCTCACCGAGGCCGGCCTAGCATGGTCCCGTAGCTCAACTGGATAGAGTAGCGGATTTCTACTCCGCGGGTTGCAGGTTCGAGCCCTGCCGGGATCGCCAGCTCTTTCAGCCGGGAGGCGACCACCCAGTTCGCCGGTCCGGTTGTCCACCCTGCCGCAGAAAACGAAATCAGTCGTCTTCGCCTCTAGAACGCCCTGCCCCGAAAAGTCCAGCAAGCACGAGGCACTCGCCGGCGCGGTCAGTGGCCTCCACGGCCAAATCTCCATAGCAAGCTCTTGACCGAGGTGCGTAACCCTGTTGCCCAGGTTGACCGTTCGAACTGCAGAATGAACGCATACCGAGGCGAGTTCGTCTTGTTGGGCCCTGTATAGTGCAATGTGGCCTCTGTATGCACGGTGGCGCTTCCGGCCTTTAACGGGCACGAAACGACGTCGGCTTTCTCAGGGAGGGTGGTCTTCAAAGCGTCAGACGTTGGCGCTACGCGGACGTGTGGGAGTAGGCCGATGCGATGGCTGCCGCGCACGAAATGCATGCATCCTTGGTCGGTCGAGACATCATGAAGAGGCAACCACCAATGCAATCGTTCTCGTGCAGAAAGATTGAACCAGGTGGAATAGGCGAAATCCTGATGCCAAGCCGTTTCCCTAAAATTGAAAGCGGGCTTAATAATAGCGTGGTCGAAGTTGTATGTGACTCTATGGCCAAAATAGGCCTCGGAAACAGCGCAGGCGTTCCGGACGAAGCGAGACCTCGCAATTCGTTCCGATAACTTCATAGGCCACATAATCTCGATGATCTGAGGTGTGCCGCCTCGTTCTCCGAGCTCCTTTGTCGGCACATGACCGCGCCGGAGAAGCTCGTCAATCTCGTTTCTGATTACCGCAAGATCATCAAGATCGGTTATGCTTTCGACAACTGCAAAGCCGTCTTGGTCCAAATGGGCCAGCTGCTCTTGATGTTGTACAAAGCCCTCGGTCGCCTTCGCAGCACTCGTTGCAAGCATTGCGGCACGCCATTCAATAAAAAAAGATTAATGGTATATTCACAAACCAAACAAAATCCTGCCACACTCCGTTCTCGCGGTCAAGCCGCTCGGACAGGTTGAGCTCGCCATCCTTGCCGCCGCGCATTGGACCGACCATCAACCTGACTTTCTGTCGATCAGCCCGCCATGACGTAGTCACACCACGCAACGCGAACGTTGATCGCGCCCGCGTCCTGCCGCGCTGCGCGATGAGCGCGAGGCCATCGAGCTAGCCTATGGCTGCTTTGAGGCGTGTCGGTTGATACGTGCACGCCGGGCGACCGCATGGGCGCGGCGCGCATTGGCGCTCCTCGATCGCGACGACCAGGCGCGCGGCATTACGGCGGCGCGCGAGTTCATCGCGCTTGCGAGATCCCCGGAGAAAAACCCGGGAGCGCGGCGAGGACGCGGCTTAAGCCGTTGTAGCGCCGCGCAAATTGCGCGTACGCCCGGAATGTTTCTACTCGGTGGACTTCAGGTTTGAGCCGTGCCGGGATCGCCAATCTTCAATGCGACGTGGCAAATTTGCGGCCTGCCGCTGCCCGTCCTCTCACCAGTACGGATTGATACGATATGGGCGCGGGTACTCGCCGCGATGATAGACAACGCCCGGGCCCACGACCCGCCGATGTCGAAAGCGAGAGTTGACCAGGTCGACCGCGATCGCCGTCACGTTGCTGCCGGTGTAGACAGGATACTCGTAGGCAAAAGCGTAGCTGTCATATGCCGGGAGAGCGTGTTCACCGTAATAGGCCGGACCATCGCCGTAAGACCCATACCAGAGCCCCCACCCACTCCGTGCCCCGTCGGCCAGAGCCGATCCTGATGTTGCGGCGAGTCCAACGATGGCGGCAGCAGCTAAAACACCCGCAGTCCTTTTCATTTGCATTTCCTCCCAAATGTGACTGTCAAGACGTTCAGTCGCCGTCCACGCCCCACATTATCTGCTCTTCGCGGGTGTTGCGAGTATGCGCAACAGGCCCTGCCAGTGCCGAACCGGCGGTCATGCAATCGGGATTTTGCATTGCGTCTCGGGCTGGAAAAACGCCGACTGTGCTCATTCAAGCGGGCGACGTTTTTTGACTTCCGAACAGGACAAGGGCCCCGATCGGGGGGCTGGCTTCGTGATCAGGGCCCTCGCACTCTGCCCCTCTTTCCACTCGAGGGGCCGGGAAACGCTGCCATCGTTTCCCGATCTTATCCAGCGCCTAATTCGGATTATTCCGACTGTCTTAATCTGCGTTTCGATTGCGCGGATTTCGCTCTCGACGGCCTCTTTGGTTTTAGTATTCGTCGCCGTCGTTGTACCGGGAATCCGAGTGCAGCGGGAGGATGGCGAATGCGACAATCGCGCAGACCACGACGGCGAAGGGAATGATCAGGATGCCATACGCAATCGACTCGACCGCCCGCCCGATGGAAAACCGGGCCTTGTCTGGCGACTTGGGCAAAACGTGGTAGCTTTGATACATGGCAATTGTTGCCGGCAAAGAAGCACTCTGGTTTGGTCGGCCCCGGCCTTGGGGCTTAGGGGCTCTAAGAGGGGCCGGGGCCGTAGGCCTGGCCGCTTTGGGAAGGCCAAGCGAGGGTGAGCTTACCCGCAGCTCACGGTGTTGTACCCTTCAATGGCGAGGTACCCCTTCGGATTTACGTCAACGTTGCCTCTCTAGACCGTCTGGACAATGTCCAGCACGGTTCTTGCCATTCACCCCTCAACAAGCTCCAACTGATGCGTTGCCCACCAACCGGCGATGGCCGCGGTGAGATCGTCCCACAGCGCAGTCGGCAGGTCCGGGACGGCCACGCGAACGCTGTACTGGTCAGTCGCCGAATTGTGAAACCACTCGATCGCGGCGAAGTCGAAACCGAAGCTGCCGGCGTGGCGAATGGGAAAACCCTTCTGGCTGAGATCGTCGCTCATCGCTTCGGCTGCGCGTCGCGCTGTTGCCTCATCGAGGGGGCGTGTCGCGCCGAGCGTGACATAGAGGCCGTGGGTGAAGTTGACGGATGTGGCAGAAGACCAACGTTTGGCGATTGGCTTGGGTCCTCCCTGCGGCGGTGCTCCCGGTTTGCGTCGCCGTCGGATTGATCATGCATCGAGCAGCACGAGGAAGGGCCGAAGCCGATAGGCATCGATCGCGGCATTCGACAACAGCAGCCTGCGTCTTTCGCCGCGCAACATCATGCGGTCGATCCTGTTCAGGATGAATCGGGCGGAGTCCCTGGGCTCACCTGTGAGCAAGCCGGATTGATCGAGGAAATTCCAGGCAATCTCGAAGGACTGTGCGCGCAGTTCAGGATCGGTCATGGGCGCACAACGTGGCCGCGCATGGAAATGTTCCGGCAACGCAAGGGAACAACTCCAGGGGGCTGCAGGTAGTCCGACAGGAGAAAGCAGGCAACTCAACCGAAATGTGACGTCCATGAAGCCGACCAAGTCGCTCAAGCAGCAGGCGCGCGTTGCAGAGAAGGCCGCGCAGGAGGCGGCGGACGAATTTGTGGCCAACCAGATGAAGACGTTAGCCTCCGCCTTCCGCGCCCAGGCCAAAGTTCTGAAGAAAAAGAGGAAGAAGTCCTCGTAATTCCAATGCCTTGCTGGAGGTTGCGAACGGCATGAAACGCCACCTGCGCGACGCAGGATCCCTTTGTGAGATTCGAGGAACGAACCTGCGACCAGCGCGTTGTACCACCAGAAATTGAGTGATGCCGACTCGCCAGCCCCGGTCGGCTTTGAAGAACCCCGTGCTCATCCCCCCGAGCGCGGGGTTTTTCTCGTGAACAGCCGTCGGGCCGTTGTCTCACCAGATGTAACGGATGCGGCCGGTGCCGGAGTAGGTCTCGGACGCGAAACCGACGGCGCGAGGCCCGCCGAGGGATTGCCCCTGGTTGCATGGCCCCGAATGGAGCGGTCAGTCCGCCTGCTCGTCACGTCGGTCTCGCGCGAGCTGGTGCCAGGCCACGGCAAGCTGAATCAACCTCTGCCGGTCGTCGCCTTCAGATGCCGCGGCGGCCCGCTTCATCGCGGCCTCAGCCTCACGCTGTGGATCGTACTTGGTACACATGGCGCCAAGTTTATCCGCTTGATCTGGACAAGCGCGTGGCAACTTCGTCCGTATGAATGCGGAGAGGGTTTCACGGGATGCGTCGTCGCCACATGACTCGCGTCGCACGAGATCGGCGCGATGGTCGCGCCGCCGGTCTTCGCTTTTTCGTCATTTGGGGTGAACGACGAGCTCAGCGGCCCGTCGTCGAATTCGGAGGCGCTGCGGGTTGCGACGGGTTTGGGCTGCCCGGCAACAGCGTATTGCCTGACGGGTTGATCGTGGTGTTCATCCCGCCGTTTGCTCCGCTCGCGCCAGTGAATCCTCCCGTGCCGGTGCCGGTGGTGGTGCCGGTCGAACCGGGGGACACGCCGCTCGACGTGCCGACGCCGGGTGAAGCTCCGGTCGATGCGCCGCCTCCGGTCGAGCCGCCTGCGCTTTGTGCGAAAGCGGCCGTCGACGAGATTGCCAGCGCCAAGCCTAAAGTGATCGCGGCCAGCTTCATGAAGTCACTCCTTCTGATCGCTTCGTGACAGGGAGTAAGCGCCGAGGCTTGCGATAGTTCTCAATGTTCTCACGCACAAAGAGGTGAAGCCATCTCGTTCGGGCGGATTTGTGAATTGCGTCACGGCCCGCGACGCCGCAACGCTCCGCACAGCGCGATACAAGACACAACCGCTCGGCCTCACCTTTCTCGCAACTGTCGCCATCGTGATGGACCGTCTGGATCGGCGGGCTGATCTGGCTTGCAATGACGATTCTGAACTTTGTCGCGTCCCGGGACGCGGCACGTCCGGGACGAGACAACATCAAGCGGCCACGTCTGCAAAAACAAATGAGGCGGGCACGGGCCCGCCTCATTCGGATCAAATCTCGATCAAACGCTCAGTAGCATGCCCGGGGATCGGCGAGCACGTACTGGCCGCTCGGGTAGCGGTAGTAGCAATTGCCCTCGGCCAGATAGTACCCGGGACGCGAGGCGGCCGTCGCACCCGCGATCGCGCCAGTTGCGCCGCCGAGAACGGCGCCGGCCGCCGCACCCGTTGCGTTGCCCGAGATCAGACCGCCAAGCACGCCGCCAACGATGGCGCCGCCAAGAGCGCTCGCGCCGGGATCAGCCGGCGGCGGCGGAGGCGGCGGGGGTGCATAGGCGACCGGAGGTGGCGGCGGCGCATAGGCCACCGGCACGTTGTCGATGTAATCCTCAGAGATGTAGGCGGGCGGCCCCTCCATGGGCTGCGGATAATAATACCAGACGCCGCCGACGTCCCACCACCAGCCGGAGCGGCCGTTGTGGACTTCATGGCGCCAGCGCCCGCCTTCCCAGGCGAGATTGCCGCGATAGCTGTGCCCGCCCCAATCGCGCGCCGGCGCGGGCCCACGGGCATAGCGTCCCGGCGGCGGACCGCCGGCGCCATGCGGACCGGGGCCGGCATGTGCTTGGCCGCCAGGTTGAGGGGCCGGCCGTGTAGCCTGCTGCGGCGGCGGGCCCTTGCGGGTGTTCTGCGGATTGTTCTGGGTCGGCGGCGCGCCCGCGCCCGGCGCGGCCGGTGGCTGGCCGGCGCCCTTCCCCGGTCCCGCGTCCTGTGCCTGCGCCGAAAACGCGAGCAAAGACATGGCCGAAACCAAGGGAATGATGATCTTCATACGGCTGGACGCACTCATTGGTGCTTGAACCCCTACTTCTCGATGGCCGTGGTCCCTGCGCGATAGACGATTCTTCCGCGACAAGGGTGATGCCGGCCGACATAGCTGACCTGCCTGAACGGCGAAGTCTCGTTACAAATGGTTAGGATCACGGCAATTTTTCGTCCGCGCGGTCCGCCTGGGACCGCCTCAGCGGGCGGGCTCGATCACATTGCAGTTGGTGCGGCCCGACATCAGGCAGTCCTGCATCTTGCTCGCAGCCGTGAGGCTGCGGGCGAGCCACAGGCCGACGCCGAGGATCACGGCGGCAATGATCAGGCCGGCAAGTGCCGCGCGGCGGCTGTCACCGGACTGGGGCCGGGATTGGGGCTTGGCTGGGGATTTGGGCTTTTCGCCTGGTTCGGGCTTGGACATGGCTATCTTGTCGCGCAGTTTAACGGGCTCATCACCGCTGCGACCTCGCGTCACAGCCCGGTCAGCCTCTGGTCCGCACGGCATCCTTGCGCGAGGTTTCGATGGCCGGGGCTGCCCGCAGCGCGCAGGTGGTCAGGACGTACGCGGTCTGGGTGCACTCCCAATTGCCGCCCAGAACGGCACTCTCGATCGGCTGTGGACGGGCCAGCAGCAGCGCGGCCCCCGCGACCGCCACCGCGGTAAAGGTGATTGCGAGCGCCTTCAGGCTCAGCCGAAAGAAAGTCATGCCCGTGCTCCGTCTCGTTGCGGGACGGGACGCTAAGGGACCCGCCTCCGTGCCCTCTATGCGGGACATCACAATTCGGCAGTTTTTCCGGGCTACGAATGATCGACTGGTCCAGCGATTTTTCGTCTACCTGATCGGCTGCGATTATGGGTGGCTTCGCGGCGCGCGTGGATGTACACGCATGTGCGTCACGCGACGCAGCGCTTCGCGCTTGCCCGCGTACCCACAGTCAGTGATGTAGGATTGAAAGCGAGGAAGACAAGGCTCGTTCGATGAGTGGATTCAGAGAACCCGGGTTCGCAGACCGGCAAAAGGCGGCACAGGACGCCCGCAAAAATCTTTTGAACAAGTTCAAGTCTCAGCCGGGGCCCGACGATCCCGCGGTCGCGGCACGACGCGCCGAGCGCGAGGCGATTGCCGCCAAGCGCGCCGAGGTGAAGGCGACGCGCGAGGCGGAAAAGGCCGACCAGAAGCGTCGCGAGGAAGAAGCCGCGGCCGCGGAAGCGGCACGGATTGCCCGCGAGGCTGAGGAAACCGCAGCAAAGCTGGCCGAGCTCGAAGCCGAGCAGAAGGCCAAGCGCGACGCGCGCTACGCTGCCCGCAAGGCCAAGGGCAAGCGGAAGTAGTCTTCAACTGGAATTGAACTGAAGCGCCGCTTCAGCTCACGCGCCGGTTGCTCCGGGACGGTCCCACCGGGCCCACGCGAAAGCGCGGCCCGATGACGGGCCCGATCCCGGAATCATGGGATTCTCTGGTGCGCAATCGCGCACCGGAGTTCGGTGCTCGGGCTGCGCTGACGCAGTCCCGTCGCATCGCCCCGGGATGACTGAATGAGGATCAGTTCTTCTTCATCATCCCGCCGTCGTCTTTCTTCATGCCATCCTTCGACATCGTATCCTTCTTCATACCGTCGTCCTTGGACATGGTGTCCTTCTTCATGCCGTCCTTGGACATCGTCTCCTTCTTCATCGTGTCCTTCTTCATGTCGTCCATGGCGAAGGCGGGTGCGAAGGCCAGGCTGAGCGAGAGAGTGGCGGCGCCGAGCGCGATGCGGGTGCGAATGGTCATGGTTCAACTTCCCTTCGAGATGGTGTTTGCCAGCGACGGATGCCGCTATCCCTGCTCGACGGATCGAAGGCCGCGCGTGTTACGCTAAGGCGCGGAATTTTTCGCGCCGGTGTTTCCGAATGTGCTTTCGGCGCGCGGTTTGACACAATTTTGCCCGGCTCAGCCGCGCTAGTGCCGCCCGGACCGAAGGGTGAGTGTGCAGCGCAGCATTGCCCGCGACTTGCCGCCGCATTCGATCTGGAACTATCAGACTAGAGAATATCGGGTGAAAGACCGGCTAGGATGGGCCGCGCCGGTCTCATGACCCACCAATTCAAGCAAGAACCGTTCAAAGGGATTTATCCATGTTCACGCGTCGTCACCTGCTCGCGACCGCCGTCGCGGCACCCGCCATTCTCCGCTTCGGCATCGGCACCGCGCATGCCGCGACCACGCTGAAGATCTCGCATCAATTCCCGGGTGGCACGATCGACAAGGGCGATTTCCGCGACCGGCTCTGCCGCATGTTCGCAGCCGAAGTGGCCAAGCGCAGCAATGGCGACATCGCCGCCGAGATCTATCCGAACTCCTCGCTGATCAAGACCAATGCGCAGTTCTCCGCGATGCGCAAGGGCGCGCTCGACATCAGCCTCTATCCGATGCCTTACGCCGGCGGCGAGCTGCCGGAGACCAACATCGGTCTGATGCCGGGCCTCGTGACCACCTACGACCAGGGTCTGCGCTGGAAGAAGGAGCCGGTCGGCAAGGCACTGACCGACTTCCTCGCCGACAAGGGCATCATTTTGCTCTCCTGGGTCTGGCAGGCCGGCGGCGTCGCCAGCCGCTCCAAGCCGATCGTTGCGCCCGAGGACGCCAAGGGCATGAAGGTGCGTGGCGGCTCGCGCGAGATGGACATGGTGCTCCAGACTGCCGGCGCCTCGGTGCTGTCGGTGCCCTCGAACGAGATCTACGCGGCGATGCAGACCGGCGCGTGCGATGCCGGCATCACCTCCTCCACCAGCCTGATCTCGTTCCGCCTCGAAGAGGTGGCGAAATCGCTGACCTCCGGCGCCGGCGCCTCCTACTGGTTCATGCTCGAGCCGCTGATGATGTCGAAGGCGATCTTCGACAAGCTGCCGAAGAACCATCAGGACATCCTGCTCGCCGTCGGCACCGAGCTCGAGGCCTTCGGCCGCAAGGGCGCGCAGGACGACGACGTCGAGGTCGCCAAGGTCTATGAGAAGGCCGGTGCCAAGGTCAGCGCGCTCGACGCCGCGACCGTCGGCAAGTGGCGCGACATCGCCCGCGATACCGCGTGGAAGGATTACGGCGCCAAGACCGCGACCGCGGCGAAGCTGCTCAAGCTCGCCTCCGACGTCTCAGCATGATCCACGGTCCGCTGCCGGATCGTGACGACCCGACGAGCGCTGCCGCCGGCAACAGCCCTGCGGCCGCGCTCGATCGCGCTCTCGCCATCCTCAACAACATCATCGTGGTGACCGCGGCGGTCGCACTGGTCGCGGCCTGCGCGATCCTGAGCTACAGCGTCCTGAGCCGCGCCCTCTTCAAGGCCGCCAATTACTGGCAGGACGAGGCCGCCGTGTTCCTGCTGGTCGGCGCGACCTTCATGACGGCCGCCTATGTACAGCAGAATCGCGGCCATATCGGCATCGAAGCCTTCGTCGGCCTGTTGTCGCCGCTGGCAAACAGGATCCGGCTCTGGCTCGTCGATGCCGCGACATTCCTGTTCTGCGCATTTTTCACCTGGAAATCCTGGACGCTGGCGCACGAGGCCTATGTCGACGGCCAGGTCTCGAACTCGATGTGGTCGCCGCCGCTCGCCATTCCCTACGCGCTGATGGCGCTCGGCATGAGCCTGCTCTGCGTGCAGATCATCGTGCAGCTTGCGCTGCCCTTCACTGGAGCCAGGCGGACATGAGCGTTTTCGGTATCGGTCTCGCCTACGGGATCGCGACGCTGGTCGTGATGTTCTCGGGCATGCCGATCGCGTTCGCGCTCGGCGCGGTCGCGGTCGTGTTCATGGGCATCTACATGCCGACCGCCTCCCTCGATACGGTGACGCAGAACGTCTACGAGGAAATGGCCTCGATCACGCTTTTGTCGATCCCGCTCTTCATCCTGAAGGGCGCCGCGATCGGCAAGTCGCGCGCCGGCCAGGACCTCTACTCGGCGCTGCACGCCTGGCTGCATCGCGTGCCGGGTGGCCTCGGCGTCGCCAACGTGTTCGCCTGCGCGCTGTTCGCGGCGATGGCGGGCTCCTCGCCCGCGACCTGCTCGGCGATCGGCTCGGCTGGCATCCCCGAGATGCGCAAGCGCGGCTATTCCGGCGGGTTTGCGGCCGGCATCATTGCCGCCGGCGGCACGCTCGGCATTCTGCTGCCGCCCTCGATCACCATGATCCTGTTCGCGGTGGCGGCGGAGAAATCGCTCGGCCGCCTGTTCCTCGCCGGCATCGGTCCGGGCCTGCTGCTGGTCAGCCTGTTCGGCGCCTATGCCGTGATCCGATTCCGCCGGGAATATGCCGCAGCCGAAGCGATCTACAAGAACGGCGGGCCCGAGGCGCCGATCCTGACCCGCGACGAGTACACGCTCGCCGAACGCTTCAGCGTGCTGCCGCGCGTCATCCCCTTCGTGCTGCTGCTCACCGGTGTCATGATCGCGCTCTATGGCGGCTACGCCACGCCCTCGGAAACCGCAGGTCTCGGCGGCCTCCTGGCGCTCGCGTTGATCGCGATGATTTACGGCGTGTGGCGGCCGAGCGATCTCGGCCCCATCATGCGGTCGACGATCCGGGAATCGACCATGCTGATGATGATTATCGGCATGTCCCTGCTCTATTCCTATGTGATGAGCTACCTGCACATCTCGCAATCGGCAGCCGAATCCATCGTCGCGATGCACCTGCCGCGCTGGGGCCTGTTGTTCGCCATCCTCGCCATGGTGATCGTGCTCGGCTTCTTCCTGCCGCCGGTGTCGATCATCCTGATGACGGCACCGATCATCCTGCCGCCGCTACGCGCCGCCAATTTCGACATCATCTGGTTCGGCGTCGTCATGACCATCGTGATGGAGATGGGGCTGATCCACCCGCCTGTCGGCCTCAACATCTTCGTCATCCGCAACGTCGCGCCCGACATCTCCTTGAGCGAGGTGATCTGGGGCACGCTGCCCTTCGTGCTTTTGATGATGGCGGCAGTGCTGCTGCTCTGCTTCGTGCCGGAGATATCGACCTGGCTGCCGGATCTGGTGATGGGGGCAGACGGGAGCAGGTGACTTGAGCGTAGTATCGTAGGGTCGGCAAAGCGAAGCGTGCCCACCGCTTACCGGTGCGATTGTGGAGAGATGGTGGGCACGGCGCTACGCGCCTTTGCCCACCCTACGAAGCTGCACGTCCCTTCTTTGCGTTCAGCGCTGTCGCCACGCGGCTCGCCGGCGGCCGCCCGAGCAACCCGCTGATCTCGTTCGTCGCCGCCAGCAGCTTCTCCATGTCGATGCCGGTGCTGATGCCCATGCCCTCGAGCATGTAGACGACATCCTCGGTGGCGACATTGCCGGTGGCGCCGGGGGCGTAGGGACAGCCGCCGAGCCCGCCGGCGGCGGAATCGATGACGCGGACGCCCTCCTCCATGCCGGCATAGAGATTTGCGAGCGCCTGGCCGTAGGTGTCGTGGAAATGCATTGCGAGATGGGCTGCGGGAATGCTCGCGCTGACTGCGCGCAACATCTCCTTCGCCTTGGTCGGCGTGCCGACGCCGATGGTGTCGCCGAGCGAGATCTCGTAGCAGCCGAGGTCCCATAGCGTGCCAGCGAGATCGGCGACCGCCTTCGGCTTGATCTCGCCGTCGAACGGGCAGCCCAGAACACAGGAAATATAACCGCGCACCTTGACGCCATCGGCCCTGGCACGCGCCATCACTGGCTTGAACCGCTCGATGGACTCGGCGACCGAGCAGTTGATGTTGGCATGCGAGAAGCCCTCCGACGCTGCCGCGAACACGGAGACCACCTTGGCGCCGGCGGCGCGCGCGGCCTCGTAGCCTTTCTCGTTCGGCACCAGCACGTGGAATTCGGCGCCATCGACGTGGCTTACGCCGCGCAGCACGGCATCGGAGCTCGCCATCTGCGGGATGGCCTTCGGCGAGACGAAAGCGCCAACCTCGATGGCGGTGAGCCCGGCAGCAACCAGCGCCTCGACAAAGGCGATGCGGGCCTCGACGCTGACCGGCGTTTTCTCGTTCTGGAGGCCGTCGCGCGGCCCCATTTCGATGATGCGGACCGGATCGCTCATCATTCTTCCTCGCCCGACGGCTCGACCACGGCCAGTTCGACACCTTCCTGCACGATGTCGCCGACCTTGCACTTGATCGCCTTCAAGACGCCCGCGAACGGCGCGCGCAGCGTCTGCTCCATCTTCATCACTTCCAGGGTGAGGATCGGCGCACCCTTCTCGAGCTTCGCCCCCTCTTCCGCGAGTACGGCAACGACCGTGCCCGGCAACGGCGCCGCGATCTTGTCCTCGCCAACATGCTCCTCGCTCTCGCCGCCGAACGGGTCGACCCAGTGCAGGTCGAAGCGGCCGTTGCGGGTGCGCAAATAGAGCTCGTGACCGTCGATCACGGCCGCGACCAGCGATTTGACACCGTCGAGCGTGAGATCGAAGCCCCCCTCTCTCGGCGTGATCGCGAAGGCGAGCTCGCGCTCGCCGATGACGAGGGTCGACGGGCCGCCGCCGTAGTTCAGCGCGATCTTCTGCTCGGCCCCATGGCCGACGCGGAAGGCGAAACTGCGCTGACGCCGGCCGACCGGCATCCAGCCAAAGGTCTGCCAGGGCGAACTCGCATCCGCCTGCGCGGCCTGGCGTTCCTCATTGACGATCGCGGCCACGGCGGCACAGAGCTCGAGCTCGCCGGGCACGGTGGCGGCCGGCGTCAAAACCGCCAGCTCGCGTTCGATGAAGCCGGTGTCGACCGCGTTGGTCCGCACCTTCGGATGCGTCATCAGCGCCGACAGGAACGGAATGTTGGTGACGATGCCGCGGACATCGGAATCTTCGAGCCCGCGGTTCAGCCGCTCGATCGCGACATCCCGGGTCGGGGCCCACGCGATCATCTTGGCCAGCATCGCGTCGTAATAGGGCGAGACGCTGTCGCCCTCCCGATAGCCGGCGTCGATACGCAGGCCCCCGGTCTCTTTCGGCAAACGCCAGGTCGAGATCCTGCCGACCGACGGCATGAAGTTCTTGGTCGGGTTTTCAGCGTAGACACGCGCCTCGATGGCGTGGCCGTTGAGCCGGATCTCGTCCTGCTTGAGCGGCAACGCCTCGCCGAAGGCGACGCGCAACTGCCACTCGACGAGGTCGATCCCGGTGATCAATTCCGTCACGGGATGCTCGACCTGGAGGCGGGTGTTCATCTCGATGAAGAACACGTCCTTGCCGTCGGAGACGAATTCGATGGTGCCAGCACCGACATAGTTCACAGCCCCGGCCGCCTTGCGCGCGGCCGCGCAGACGGTCTCGCGCTGGGCGGCGTTGAGCGTCGGCGACGGAGCCTCCTCGATCACCTTCTGGTGCCGGCGCTGCAGCGTGCATTCGCGCTCGAACAGCGACAAGAGATTACCGTGGCTGTCGCCGATCACCTGCACCTCGATGTGCCGGGGATTGTCGACATATTTCTCGATCAGCATGGTGTCATCGCCGAACGCGGCTTTCGCCTCGCGCTTGGCGCTGACGATCGCGGGGCCGAGTTCAGCCGCCGAGCGCACGATGCGCATGCCTCGGCCGCCGCCGCCGGCCGAAGCCTTGACCAGCACGGGGAACCCGATCTTCTCGGCCGCCTTCGCCAGCGTCGCCTCGTCCTGGGCCTCGCCGTGATAGCCCGGCACCAGCGGCACGCCGGCCTTCTCCATCAGCGCCTTGGAGCCCGACTTCGAGCCCATCGCCGTCATCATCCCGGCGGTCGGGCCGACGAAGACCAATCCGGCGTCCAGGCAGGCCCGCGCGAACTCGGCATTTTCCGACAGGAAGCCGTAGCCGGGATGCACGGCCTCGGCGCCGGTCTTCCGCGCGGCTTCGATCAGCCGCTCGACATTGAGATAGCTGTCGCGCGCCCGCGCGGGCCCGAGCAGCACGGCCTCGTCGGCGAGCGCGACATGCATCGCGTCGCGGTCGGCCTCGGAATAGACGGCCACGGTCCGCAGCCCCATGGCCCGGGCGGTGCGGATCACGCGGCAGGCGATCTCGCCGCGATTGGCGATCAGGAGCGTGCGAAAGCGCCGATAGAGGTTTGAGCGGTCCATCGCATCACATCCTGAACAGGCCAAATTTCGTCGGTTCGATCGGCGCGTTCGACGCCGCCGAGAGGCCGAGGCCGAGCACGAGCCGGGTATCGGCCGGATCGATCACGCCGTCGTCCCACAGCCGCGCGGTGGCATAATAGGGATGGCCCTGGCTCTCATATTGCGCGCGGATGGGGCTGCGGAATTTCTCTTCCTCTTCCTTCGACCAGCTATCGCCCTTGGCCTCGATGTTGTCGCGCCGGACCTGGCTCAGCACCATGGACGCCTGCTCGCCGCCCATCACGGAAATGCGCGCGTTCGGCCACATCCAGAGGAAGCGCGGGCTGTAGGCGCGCCCGCACATGCCGTAATTGCCGGCGCCGTAGGAGCCGCCGATCACGACGGTGAATTTCGGTACCGATGCGGTTGCAACCGCCGTGACGAGCTTGGCGCCATCGCGCGCGATGCCGCCGGCCTCGTATTTCTTGCCGACCATGAAGCCGGTGATGTTCTGCAAGAACACCAGTGGAATGCCGCGCTGGCAGCACAGCTCGATGAAATGCGCGCCCTTCAGCGAGCTCTCGCTGAACAGGATGCCGTTGTTGGCGATGATTCCGACCGGGAAACCCCAGATATGGGCGAAACCGCAGACCAGCGTCGTGCCGTAGAGCTTCTTGAACTCGTCGAACTCGGAGCCGTCGACGATGCGGGCGATGATGTCGCGCACATCGAACGGCTTTCTGCCATCGACCGGCACGACACCGTAAATCTCCTCGGCCGCAAACAACGGTTCGCGCGGCGGATGCATGTTGAGGTTCGGGCGCGTCGACGGTTTCAGCGTCCCGACGATGCGCCGGGCAATGCCGATCGCATGGGCATCGTTCTGCGCGTAGTGATCGGTCACGCCGGACTGGCGCGAATGCACGTCGGCGCCGCCGAGTTCTTCCGCGCTCACCACCTCGCCGGTTGCGGCCTTCACCAGCGGCGGGCCGCCGAGGAAGATGGTGCCCTGGTTGCGCACGATGATGCTCTCGTCCGACATTGCCGGCACATAGGCACCGCCGGCGGTGCAGGAACCCATCACGATTGCGATCTGCGGGATGCCCTGCGAGGACATCTGCGCCTGGTTATAGAAAATGCGGCCGAAATGCCGCTCGTCCGGGAAGATCTCGTCCTGAAGCGGCAGGAAAGCGCCGCCGGAATCGACCATGTAGACGCAGGGCAGATTGTTCTGCCGCGCAATGTCCTGCGCGCGCAGATGCTTCTTCACGGTCATCGGGTAGTAGGTGCCGCCCTTGATGGTGGCGTCGTTGGCGACGATCACGCATTCGCGGCCCGAGATACGCCCGACGCCGGTCACGATGCTCGCCGAATGCACGTCGCCGCCATAGAGGCCGTAGGCCGCAAGCGGCGACAGCTCCAGGAACGATGTGCCGGGGTCGACCAGCAGGTCGACGCGCTGGCGCGCCAGCATCTTGCCGCGCGCGGTGTGGCGGTTGCGCGAGGCCTCGCCGCCGCCGCCGGCCACTTGGCTCAGCTTTTCGCGCAGATCGGCGACAAGCGTGCGCATGGCTTCGGCATTGCGGGCGAAATCGGATGACGATGGATCGATGCTGGAATGGAGCGGCATGTGGTCCCGCGCTTCTGGTGACGTGGTGAGAGGCCGCGACAGGTTGAACCAGTTTCGCGGCAATTCCAATTGCGTGGAGCCTAAGCCGTCTCCGCCATCAGCTCGCGGCCGATCAGCATGCGGCGGATCTCCGAGGTGCCGGCGCCGATCTCATAGAGCTTGGCATCGCGCCACAGCCGTCCCGTGGGGAATTCGCTGGTATAGCCGACGCCGCCGAGCGCCTGGATCGCCTCGCCCGCCATCCACGTTGCCTTCTCGGCGGAATAGAGGATCGCGGCAGCCGCGTCCTTGCGTAAACTGCGGGCGTGCTCGGCACGATCGCAGGCGCGCCCCACGGCGTAGACATAGGCGCGCGTGGCCTGCCAGGTCGAATACATGTCGGCGAGCTTGCCCTGCATGAGCTGGAAGTCGCCGATCGGCTGGCCGAACTGCTTGCGCTCGTGCATGTAGGGCACGACCGCGTCCATGCAGGCCGCCATGATGCCGAGCGGGCCGCCGGAGAGCACCGCCCGCTCATAGTCGAGGCCCGACATCAGCACCTTGACGCCCTCGCCCACGCCGCCGATCACGTTCTCTTCCGGCACCTCGCACTCGTCGAAGAACAGCGGATAGGTGTTGGAGCCGCGCATGCCGAGCTTGTCGAGATGCTGGCCGTGGGTGAAGCCTTTGAAGCCCTTCTCGATGAGAAACGCGGTCATCCCGCGCGGGCCGGCGTCGGGATCGGTCTTGGCGTAGACGACGAGCACGTCGGCATCACCGCCATTGGTGATCCACATCTTCGAGCCGTTCAGTACGTAGCGGTCGCCGCGCTTGTCGCCACGCAGCTTCATCGAGACCACGTCCGATCCGGCGCCGGGCTCGGACATCGCCAGCGCGCCGACATACTCGCCGGAGATCAGTTTCGGCAGATAGCGCTGCCGCTGTGCCTCGCTGCCGTTGCGGCGGATCTGGTTGACGCAGAGGTTGGAATGGGCGCCGTAGGAGAGCCCCACCGCGGCCGAGCCCCGCGAAATCTCCTCCATGGCGACGATGTGGGCGAGATAGCCCATGTTCGAGCCGCCATATTGCTCGGGTGCCGTCATGCCGAGCAGGCCGAGGTCGCCCAGGCGCTTCCAGAGGTCTGCCGGGAACAGATTGGCCTTCTCGATCTCAGCGGCGCGGGGCGCGACCTCCGCTTCCACGAAAGCGCGCACCGTGTCGCGCAGCATGGAGACATCTTCGCCCAGATCGAAGTCGATGCTCGGGATATTCAAGGCGATTCCTCCGTTCTTATCGGCCCGACCCTACCCCCGACCGGGCGCCGCTTCGGTCTAAAAGGTTGCATTTTCCGCCAAGTTTGGCGAGGATTTTCCATGCCTTTTCAAGCCGCGACCGCGACGCCCCGCCGCGCCATGACGCCCGCCGCCTTCGTCCGCGGCGTCGTCGCGGCCTACGACCGCTACGGACGCGATCCAACCGATGCCCTCGGCAAGGGCCAGGTCACGGCAGATCTCGTCAAATCGGCGGATGGGAGGGTGACGGCCGCCCAGTTCGAGACGCTGGCGGGCCATGCCATGCGCGAACTCAACGACGAAGCGCTCGGCTGGTTCTCGCGCCGCCTGCCCTGGGGCAGCTACGGCATGCTGTGCCGCGCCTCGATCACCGCGCCCAATCTCGAGGTCGCGCTCAAGCGCTGGTGCCGTCATCACCGCCTGCTGACCGAAGACGTGCTGTTCGAACTCTTGATCGGACCCGAGACCGCAACCGTCTCAATACGCGAACTGCGCGACCTCGGCGCCTGCCGCGAGTTCTGCCTCGTCACCCTGCTGCGCTACGTGCTTGGTTTTTCGTGCTGGGCCGTCGATTCCGCGATCGCGCTCCGCGAAGCGGAGTTTCCCTTTCCCGAGCCGCTCCACGTCTCGGTCTATCCGACCATCTTCTGCAAGACGGTCCGCTTCGGCGTGGACTGCGCCAGCATCGTGTTCGACAAGCACTATCTTTCGCTGCCGCTCACCCGCAGCGCCGGCGACCTCGACACAATGCTGAAGGGCGCGCTGCGGCTGACGGTGCTGCCTTATCGGCGCGACCGGCTCCTGGTGGAACGCGTCCGTCGCGTTCTCCGCAACGCGCGCGGCCGCATTCTCGGCGCGGAGGACGTCGCGAGCGAGCTGGCGCTCTCGACCCGCACCATGCATCGCCGCCTGCGCGAGGAATCGACCTCGCTGCGCGACTTGAAGGAAGAGGCCAAGCTCGAGCTCGCCAAGCAGGAGTTGATGCGCGGCCGGGTGCCGATCAAGCGGATCGCCGAGCTTGCCGGCTTCCGCAATGAAAAGAGCTTTTCCCGCGCCTTCCGAACCTGGACCGGCGCTTCGCCGCGTGAGTTTCGCGACAGATATCGTTGAGCCGCGCGCACGCTGGCAATTGTTGCAGTCGTCATGCTTTTGCGGCCTCCGAGCGCAAACTCGGAGGCCGCAATGTTTCGAAACCGATCTCGATCCGAGTGTTAGTTCGCGTTGGACCGAAGCTTGGTGCGCGACTGCGACTGCTTCGGCTGATATGCGAGAGAGTCGTTCGTGCTCTTCGCGCCGCCGCTCTGCGAACACGATCCGCCGATGCCGGCGGCTGCAGACTTGCAGGCTTCCATCGTCGGATAGCCGCAGCCATGAGCGGCCTGGGCGCCATTCGTGATGCAGAAATCGTCTGCACGGGCGGCGGGCGCCGTCACCATGAGAAACGCGGACGCAAACAGCGTCGCCGCAGAGGCGAGAAACATCTTCGAGGTCGAGGTCATGTTGTCTTTCCTGAGTCAGGGTCCCACAAAGCGTCCTCGGCGTGCGGCGCACGCCGAGCTTCACACCGCGGATGTAGGGACACGATCAGGGTCGACAATCAGGGAGCGCTGCATTGCAGCACTTCCCAAATCACATGTCACAGTTAGGTGACTGACTCATGTAATTACATCACATGGCCGCGGGGTAAACGATGGTAAACGATAACGAGGTGATCCATTCCTTGGGTTCTGCTGGGTCTAGCCCGCCGGCGCAAACTCGGCGGCCTCCAGCACCGGCAACGGCACATCCTTCGCCACTCCCAGCACCGGAAAGCTGCGGACGGTCTTCACGTTCGGCATCGCCGCGACATGCAGCAGCTGCTGGCGCATGCTCTCGACGCTGGGCGCGACGCATTTCAGGAGATAGTCGGTGTCACCCGAAATCCGCCAGCACTGCTGGATGCGCGGGATCGCTGCGATCGAGCCTTCGAAGGCCTCCAGCACCGGCTGGGCCTGGCTGCCGAGCTGGATGGCGACGAACGACACGACCTCGTAGCCAAGCAGCCGCTCGTCGATGACGGCGCGGATCGCCCGAATGACGCCGCTGCCGAACAGGGCCTTCAACCGCCGCAGGCAGTTGGGCGCGGACACGCCGACGCGAAGCGCGAGCTCGTTGTTGCGGACACGCCCGTCCTGCTGCAGCTCGGATAATATCTTCAGATCGACGCCGTCGAGCTGGTGTCGCCCGGCCATACCCACCTCGTCATGGTCCCGTCATGCCTCGCAAGAGCGAAGCACGGGGCGAAATAGCTGCCAAGGGCTGTCGAGGGAGCTCGGGCCGAGGTGGACGCGGCCTAATGGGTCCAGGTCAGTGGGTCCAGGGCTCGCCGCGGCGGAAGGAGAAGTTGTCGGCGTAGGCGACCGGCCGGCGCTGGGACTCCTTGGGCTCGATCACCTGGTAGGCGATGCCCTTGCGCTCGCAATAGGCGATCGCCTCCTCCCTGGTGAGGAAGCGCAGCGTGATCTGCTGCTTCATGTCGGCCGACGAGGTCCAGCCCATCAGCGGCTCGACCGCCCGCGGCTGCTCCGGCTCGTAGTCGAGCTGCCATTCCCGGGTCTTGGACTTGCCCGATTGCATCGCGTTTTTGGCAGGCTTAAAAATGCGTGCGGTCATTGGTCGGCCGGGTCCCTTGCGTCATTTTCGTTCGATTTCGATCCGTCACGGTAGCAATTGGTGGAAACCGCGGGGATAATATAGAGACACCTATCGGGAACTGATTGGTGATTCCGCCCCTGGGTACCCTAGCCGACGGGTATAGTCATTATGCTGCGCCGTGACAATTGCGTACCCGCCTTCGTCGGGGTCCCGCCCGGCATCAGCGCCCCGCCGACGCCTGCGTATCTGCCCTTTTCGAAAGCTCCCGTCGCATGGCCTTCCTGAACATCAGTGCAACGCTCCCGGAAAAGGGACGCGACCTGCGCCTCGACCTGTTTCGCGGCGTCGCGAACTGGGCGATCTTCCTCGACCACATCCCCGACAACGTCGTGAACTGGATCACGACGCGCAATTATGGCTTCAGCGACGCCGCCGACCTGTTCGTCTTCATTTCCGGTTACACCGCGTCCTTCGTCTACGCACGGATGATGCTGGAGCGCGGCTTCATCGTCGGCGCCACCCGTCTCACCAAACGCGTCTGGCAGCTCTACGTCGCCCACATCATCCTGTTCGTGATCTACATCGCCTCGATCAGCTACCTGGCGCTGCGCTTCGGCGATTCGGACATGATCAACGAATTCAACGTGGCCGGTCTCGTCGACAACGCCACCGAGACCTTGCGGCAGGGCCTGTTCCTGCGCTTCAAGCCGCTCAATCTCGACGTGCTGCCCCTCTACATCGTGCTGATGGGCCTGTTTCCGCCCGTGCTCTGGTTCATGCTGCGCAAGCCGGACCTGACGATGGCGCTGTCCATCGTGCTGTGGCTGAGCGCGCGTCATTTCGGCTGGAATCTGACCGCCTATCCGGCCGGCCAATGGTACTTCAACCCCTATTGCTGGCAGGTGCTGTTCGTGTTCGGCGCCTGGTGCGCGATGGGCGGCGCGCGGCGCTCGATGGGGCTGATCAATTCGCAGATCACGCTCTGGCTCTGCCTTGCCTATCTCCTGTTCGCGCTGATCATGACCATGGCCGGTCGCTTCCCGAGCCTCGGCGCCATGTTCCCCGAATGGCTGTTCTCGGCGTTCAATCCGAACGACAAGACCAACCTCGCGCCCTACCGCTTCATCCATTTCGCCGTGATCGTGATCCTAGTGATCCGCTTCGTGCCGAAGGACTGGCCAGGCCTGGAGTGGAAGGTGTTCGATCCCTTGATCGTGTGCGGCCAGCAGTCGCTCGCCGTGTTCTGCGTCGGCGTGTTCCTGTCCTTCGTCGGCCATTTCGAGCTGTCGATGAGCTCGGGCTCGCTGTTTGCGCAGATCTTCGTCAGCGTCGCCGGCATCGCGATCATGACGACGGTCGCCTACTACATCTCCTGGTCGAAGCGGCAGGACAAGCCGCTGAAGCCGCCCGCCCCCAAGCCGACGCCAGCAAAGGCCGGCTGAGCTGCCGAACCGGCGCGGCCGCGCCGGTCCAATCGCCCGCGAACAGCCGAACGGCCGTAGCGGTTCAGGCGGCCTCTTCGTCGCTGTACTCGGTGAACTTCTTGTAGATCCAGTCGCGACCGTCGTGCCGGCGCCAGACCTTGCCGAACACCAGCTGCCCGTTGATCGAGCGCCTCGGCACGATCACGGTCCAGAGGTGCCAGATCTCGCTCCAGCCGGACCGGGGACGGAGCTTTCCAGAGTTCGGATCGAAAACCATAGCTGACAACTCGCGCGAAACGAAACGCCGCGACGAATGTGATCTCGAGTGAGCCGGGTTGGCACCCATCGTCGCGAACCGTGACGACTGATAACGCGCGCGAGAGCCGCCGCAACTACGGCTCGTCCTTAACCTAACCGGTCAACCTTACTTATCCGGAATAGCCAATCCCCGCCCGTTGAAACGCGGACGCATCCTTCCTAAGATGCGTGCGCAATTTGAGACGAGGCGCGCCGTTTTGAGGGCGTGACGTATTTGAGCTGACCGAATTTCCCGAGGCTGCATATTGCCCGGATCGATCACGATGAATTTGCAGTGTGCATGTTTGCATCTGGCGGTCGCACCGCCATCGCCGGCCGCGACCGTCGGGCGGAATCCTGGTCAACTGCCGAAAGCCGCCAACGACAATCATCCGGCCTGGCCGCTGATCCCGTTTCCTGCCGGCTGGTACGCCTCGAGCTGACCTTGCGCTGCCCCAAAAGCGCGACGCCGCACAAACGGAGTATCCTCGCTCGGCGGCGTCCGTTTAGGCATTGGGCGCTGAAATCCCCAACACCAATATGTCTGCGGCGACTTTCAAAGGTTCGATGAAAGACCGCGAATTTTGTGCCGCAAGTCTGCGCCAACACGCTGGAAAATCGCGCAGAAGTCGCGCTGCGCAGAGAACACGCACCAGCGGTTTTAGGACGCTCCGCAGCGGGCATTTGGCGCCTGCGATCTGCGCTGGCTGCCGCCGGCGGATTGCGACGTCGCGGAGGTCGATGATGTCTCGGACGTCGATGATGTCGACGCCGCCGCTGAGGAGGCTGGCAGCGATTGCGCGGTCCGCCCTCTCCCTCCAACGCGGCACGCGGCCGGATCAGGCGTCAGACGCGGGAAAAATCTGACATCGCAGCGTGAGCCATCGAGACCCGGGCTGGAACCGCCGGATTCGATGCAGCGGCACATTTGCCTGAAATTGCTGGTCGGGGCAGCTGGATTCGAACCAACGACCTGCAGTACCCAAAACTGCCGCGCTACCAGGCTGCGCTATACCCCGAATGTCCAGCGAGCCCCGTCGATACACGCTTCCAGGGGCGCCAGCAAGGCTGGCTTTGGCCCGCCAAAGGGCTCTATTTGCTGCCGAACAGCGGGTGGCCGACGCGGTCGCCGGGCCGGATGCCGTATTTCTGTGCCGTGCCCGCCGGCACCTCCAGGACCGCCCTCGCAAGCCCCTGGGAAGAGATGATCTTCGTCGAGAACGGCTCAGTGTTTTCGGCAATCCTCAGGATACGGCCGTCGGCGCGGATGAAGATCATGTCGAGCGAGATGTAGGTGTTCTTCATCCACATCGACACTTCCTGCTCGGGATTGAAGTCGAACAGCATGCCTTTGCCGTCGGCCAATTCCTTGCGGTACATCAGGCCGGTCTGCTTCTCCTCCTCGGTGGTCGCCATCTCCACCGAGAACACCTGGACACCATTCTTGGTGACGATCTCAAGCGACTGGAAGCTGGCGGCACGGACCGGTGCGTTCACGACCACAAAGGAGGTGACAAGGAGAACTGCGGCGAGCCAGCCCCGGGCACGGGACCAGACGGCCTTTCGATCAAAACTCATGGGGACGGCACTCATGGCCTTTGTGGCGTGGGACTGGACCCCATCCTTACGTGGCGATCATGACAAAAGCCAGATGGCGCGCTCCGCTCCGGAGGCGCGCCTCTGCTCACGATTGCGGGAGTAGCGGCCACAACCGCCAGTGGGACCAGAGCCATCTGGCGAGAAGACAGACCTCTAAGTGGGAAGACAATCCCGTTAGTGGGAAGACAATCCGGGCGACCCCGTCTCGGGATGGATCTCGGCCGCCATCATCCCCTTGGAGCCCGGCCCATAGCGGACCAGCACATATTGGCCAGGGCGCAATTCGGTCATTCCGAAGCGGCGCAGCGTCTCCATGTGCACGAAGATGTCGGGGGTCCCCTCCCCGCAGGTCAGGAAGCCGAAGCCACGCAGCCGGTTGAACCACTTGACCTGGGCCCGCTCCAGCCCGCTGGTCGGCGTCACCGTCACGTGGGTGCGCGGCGGCAGCATCTGCGCCGGATGGATCGCGGTCGACTCGTCCATCGAGACCACCCGGAACGCCTGGTAGCCCTTGGCGCGCTGGATGCATTCGACGACGATGCGAGCGCCCTCGTAAGCGGTCTGGAAGCCGTCGCGCCTGAGCACCGTAACGTGCAGGAGCACGTCGGGCCAACCGTTGTCGGGAACGACGAAGCCATAACCCTTGGAGGCGTCGAACCACTTGATGACGCCGGTCACCTCGACGAGGTTGGCGCTGGCCTCGCCTAATCCGGTGAAGGGGTTGAGCGCTGCATCGCGACCGCCGCCGCCGAGCTCGCCTGGCGCGAGCCGACCTGACGATGCGCCACCCGGCGCGGGAACTCCAACCTTCTTGGACTCAAATCCGTCCGACGACCCCATAACCCCGGACCCCACACTGCCATGCTACCCGCCTCAGCGGCGGTGTCGAATCACGCGTCTATCGAGAACCTTCCCAGCAAGACGCGACGCGAATCTCTCGAATCAAAGATAACACTCCCGGTTGAGAGGCATAGACAAAAAAGAGATTCGCCGGAACCTATGAACAGCTTGCACAGCCGCGAATCAAATTGTCGGCTCAATTGCCGACAAACGGCCCAAGTGATTCGCCGATGTCGTCGTGGATCACGAGATCGGCAATATCGTCCTGATCAGTCGGCTCGCGATTGATGATCACCAAACGCGCACCGCAATTC
This sequence comes from Bradyrhizobium sp. Cp5.3, assembly GCF_000426265.1. Lineage (NCBI taxonomy): Bacteria > Pseudomonadati > Pseudomonadota > Alphaproteobacteria > Hyphomicrobiales > Nitrobacteraceae > Bradyrhizobium > Bradyrhizobium sp. Cp5.3. The sequence goes on from NZ_AUFA01000035.1 coordinate 57,680, forward strand.
TTCGCCATCATCGGAAACCCTGCCGCCGGCCACACCACGAGCGAGGAACCAATCGCGATGAAGAGGTCGCAGGCTTGCGACAGTTCGGTCGCGCGCTGCATCGCATCCTCCGGCATCGCCTGACCGAACGAGACGGTCGCGGTCTTCACCGGCTCGTCGCACACGGTGCAATCGGGAGCGGCCCCCTCCGCCTCGAATTGCTGCATCACCCAGTCGAGCTGATAGGTCTGCCCGCATCCGATGCAACGCGCGTAAGTCGTGTTGCCATGAAGTTCAATCACGTGATCGGCGGCGAAGCCCGAGGCCTGGTGCAGATTGTCGATGTTCTGGGTGATGACTGCCGGAACCTTCCCCGCGCGGTAGAGCGAGGCGAGAGCCCGGTGGCCGCGGCCGGGCTTTGCCGCGGCAAAGGTCGGCTCCATGGCGAAACGGCGGCGCCAGGATTCATCGCGCGCGTCCTGGCTGGCGACGAATTCATCGAACGGAATCGGACGGTTGCGGGTCCACAGGCCGCCGGGTGAGCGGAAGTCGGGAATGCCGCATTCGGTCGAAATGCCGGCGCCGGTGAACGGCACGATGGTCTTGGCCGCGGCGATCATGTCGCCGAGCCGTTCAACGCCGCTGCGAAGATCCGATGCAATCATGAAGGAGCCATCCGTAAGTCAAGGCCCGGCTCTATAGCACGCCCGGACCGGATGTTGCCGCGCTCTGTCTGAGCACGCGAGCTGCCTTCGTGACAGGCCGCGAAGGGTCTTTACGCCGCTTCCGCGACGTCAACTTCGGAACGCCAGCCTTGTCATCGCGCTTCTCGTTACTCGCGACAAGATTGCTGACGCTCTTATCCACCGCCTGGCGGGAAGCGGTCGGCAAATTTTTCCGCCCTCCGCATATCACAATCCTGCAATGCCTCGTCCCCATTGACGCCAGAATCGGGAGCGCAGATGCATATGTGAATGCGACTCAGCGCGATGCGGCGGCAGTAGTTGAGTTGAGTAGTGAACAGAGGGGATCGTCATGACCGAAGACGAAGAGCGCAAGGCACGCGAGCGCGACGAGATTGCCGCACGTGTGGCGGCCTTCCGTGCAACGCAAGAAAAATTCAAGCGCGAGCGCGAGGAATACTTCGTCTCCACGCTGGAGAATGCCCGCAAGGTGGAACGGCCCTCGCTCTGGCCGTAAGACCTCACGCCAAATTCATTGTGCAAGAAATAGTGCAAGGAAAAGTGCCTGCAAAAAGCCCGGAGCATTGCTCCGGGCTTTTCGCTTCTCACCTCGTCACTTACCAGTGGCGATAGTAGTGGTGCCGGTAGACCGGTCCGCCGTAATAGGCGTACGGGCCCGGTCCGTAATAATAGCCCGGGCCGTCATAATAGCCGTAGCCGGGGCCGTAATAGCCATACGGATGAGACGCCGCGATGGCGCCCGCCGTGATCGCGCCGGCGGCCAGACCGAATGCGAGGCCCGGTCCGATGTGGCGCGCCTGCGCAGGTGCCGGCGCCGCAACCGCGGCAACGCCCACGGCCGCAACCGTGGTCAGGACTGCGAGTGTCTTCTTCATCATGGTTCTCCTCCTTCGCACCTGGCGGGACAACGCTGACCACCTGCGATGGTTGCGCGCAGGATGGGAACCGCTGCGCTCACAAAAATGTCTGGAACAAACGGAACACCATCGCGCCTCACGCGTTGGGTCGATAAGTGCGAGAGCCTCCGCTATCCGGTAGAGGTGCGAGCACGAAGAACCCCGTCAGCATCCATGGTGATGCTGGCGGGGTTTTCAGTTCACGGGGAGGGAGATGGCAGCAGACGCGACCGGCTGCCAATGGGGCGGATGATCGAGGAGGGAAAATGCCGATATCCGCTTTGCTGGCACGTATCCGAAGACTGATCCCGAAGACGAAGAATCAACACTACGACGAGATCGTCCGCAACTTCGGCGTTGGTGCCCTGCGTCCCCCACCTACTCCCATGAGCGACCATGAGCTGTCGCGCGCCCTCGCCGAGTTCCTGAAGGACTCTCCCTGCACCGAGACGGTGGCGAGCCTCGGACGCCGGCTCAATCCCTCATCAGGGGTCTGAACGAGGCTCCCGCTCACGTGCGGGAACAACGAGCTCGGCCGCCGCGTTGGTGCTGCTCATCACACAAAGAGGCCCAGCATGCCTGCTTGGCTTGAAGTCCTGCTCAATCTGTCCGGCTATGCCGGCTTCGTGGCGATCGCCACGCGCGGCGTCTCGTGCCAGCGCACGTCCGGCGAGGATCATATCTACGACGAGAAGCGCTAGTTCGTGTGCGGAGCCTGGCCCGCGGTGCGCACCAGACGGTCGGCTTTGACGAGGACGTGGGCGTCCTCCACCTGCGGACGCAGCGAGAAGCTGATCACCACGAAAGCGAGGCAGAACAGCGAGCCGACGACGGCGACGCGCCGATAGGTGTGCCTGTCACCCTGGTAAAAGGACGGTTTTGAAAATGGCGTCATGGCAAAGCTGTTTCTTGCTTGTCTTGCCGAACACCTATCCCAATGCGCCGCAACTGCAACGCGATTGGGGTTTTAACCTAACCGAATAGCGTTATCGCCGTCCATGCAAGCTTTCGTTAGGGCTTCGGTGTCAGATGTCGGCGAGGCGTTTGAGCGTCGCGCGAAAGCTCAGGCTGCGACGGCCCTCGACCAGTACGGTACCGAACACCTCGGCCCCGTCCTCACTGAACGTCCCGGAAAAGCCGCTCGGGGCCTCCTCGCCGCCGAACAGCGGCCGGACGAAGGGGTCGGACAGCGGCGAATGCTGGTTGGTGACGAGCTCACCCTTCCAGGTGCCCCTGCCGACCGTGTACGAGCCGCGCGACCAGAAATACGGCCCGCCACCGAGCAGCACCCCGTCGCGCAAGATCAGGATCCCGCTGTCCCGGCCCTTGACGCCGTCGAGCATGTGGATGTGAATCGAGTAGAGGCCGTTCTTCATGGCAGCGCCCCCGCTGCCAGCCACGATATCGCCGGACGGCGTGAGCGTCGAGATGGTGACGGACGAAGTTCTGGCAGCCCTGCAGACCGGTTTGTTCCAGCTTCGACGCCATTTCGTTCTCGAAGAACGAATCGGAATCGAAGAAATCGACGCGGACGAATTCCTAACAATTCGTTTGCGCACGAATGAGGCGTCCGAGTGGTCGATGCTTGTGCTGGAAGCAATGATCTTCATCGCGGTGGCGGGTTGCAGCATCGACGGTGCAGCCGAGAGACTGCGAAGGCGTCTGCGGTTTGATGTGAGTTGGACTAGTCGTGACGGCACACCTTGCTTCGTCATTGCGAGCGCAGCGAAGCAATCCAGGAATCTTTCCGCGGCGACAGTCTGGATTGCTTCGCTGCGCTCGCAATGACGAGATTGGCGTCCTCGCGTCCCACGATCTCACCATCATCGCCCGCCTTGTGCGCGATCGCACGTTGGGGCGGACGATCCAGTATTCCGGAGACGAGGCAAGGACAGGGACAAGCCGCCGCCTACTGAATGCTCGCACAAGCATTACGACTTGTTCTGCATCCGACTCCATTTCGTTCTCAGGGAACGAATCGGAATCGAGGAAATCAGCAGGGAGCGATTCCTAACGATTGATGAAGACACGCCGAACTACTTCTTCGGCGGCACGAACCTCGAGACCACTGCAAGCACGATGATGATTTCGCGACAGGGGTCGCATCGGAATGTATTGGTTGAGTTCGCCGTCATCGGCTTGGAGCATTGCGGGCAAGTCATGCAGGGCCGAACGTGGCTGGCAGACGTTTGTTCCCGGCAATATGAGCGGACTTTCGAGGCTCAACTGGCACTTACGCCGGCAAAGCCACCGACCGGTTGATCGAGTTCCATCGTGGGAAGCGATTTTCCGATCGTCCCCTTGAACCTTTTCGGCACTGTGAGGACCCATGGAAGCTGGGGATTTCAGCGCCCAGTCATTTGCCAGCGCCGCCTGACGAACATATTCCGTCACCGCGGCGCGGTTGCTTTTTGGATTTTCAACCTTAAGTTAGAAGGACGGCTGACGGCCAGGCGCTGAAATCCCATCGCCGTCAGCTAGAGAGCCCCGCGCGAAAGCGCGGGGTTTTTCTTTCGGGCGGCCTTATCAGCCAACAGCCCTCGCCTCAGCTTCAAACGGCGTCCTTGGCCACTTTCAGCGGCGACGCCTTGACCGACTTGCTCGCCGGCTTCGCCGCAAACTGCATCGGCTCCTTCGTGAAAGGATTCACACCCATCCGCGCTTCGGTCGCAGGCTTGTTCACGACCGACATCTTCACGAAGCCGGGAATGACGAACTCGCCGGACTCGTTGAGCTCCTTGTATCCGACAGTCGCCATGTACTCGATGACCGACTTCACGTCGTTCTTCGAAAGCTGAGTGCCCTCTGCAATCGCATCGATCAATTGAGTCTTCGTCATCTTCGCCATGTCTGAATTCCTTTGTGGGAGCGGGCAAAATTCTGCTGAGGACGCGGCTGAACCACGCAGCGCGTTGCTGATTCACGCCCATCGGTCATGAAGTCACCGGGCTTAGAGCCCATCGAGGGCCAAAACACAAGGCGCGGCCAGGGTGGGTTCCACGCCTTTATCCCCAGGCAGCAGCATCTGTCGGGCCAAGGCGTTCGCACGAACGAAAGGTGTGCCGGCTCGACATCGCGCCAAACCTTCATTGATTTCTCTCGGGGAAAGCCGCCCTCCCTCTGTCGCCTCAATCCGACATTCGGCGGGACACACCATCTCTCCCACATCGGAATCCATGATCACGCGCAATACTGACGCGGCGGTCGCAAGCCGCCCCACTCGCTCTTAAGTCATGACGAGACTCTGATGGCAGGGCAGGCCCCCTCGCTCACCTCATCGTGAAACTTGTGGCTCAGCATGCGTTGTTGATACTTCAGTAACCCAACGCCTCCAAGCTCCCGTCAGTATCGTTGCGTTGGAGTACCCCACAGTGTTGGATTTTGACGAGCTGCGTGAACTCGCGGCTGATGTTCGCGTTTTTGTCGACCTCGCCGAAGACAAAGCTGAAGCGCTTAGAACCATCATCGCGGCTTATGACGTGGTGTTGGCGATCTTCCCTTCTCACGAGGGTATGGGCCTCCATGTCGTCAAAGGCGGTGAGATCCTGCACAAGATTGCGAAATCACAGACCAACGCGATGTACAGCCACACCGCCATCGCGGTTCCCGACCTGGAGCATGCCGAAGTGCTCAAGTACCTGACGACGCCGGTCGAGCAGCGGATTGCGGCCTAGTTGCACATGGCAACCTTGTCGGTCCCTGCCGTAGCCTCCGAAGTTGCTGCGGCAGTTTCAATGAGCGGCCGCGAATTGCGGTGACGGTGCACTAAATTCATTCGCCATTGCCGCCCTGCTCGGCCCGCGGCGCGGTCCACGGTTGGCTGGTTTCAGCGGTCGGCCCAGTCCAGAGAGGGGCGGTGAAGCGAGCGTCGCCAAGCGGCCGGCCGATGCTCTCCGCGGCGTGCAGCCGGCCGAACAAGTCGGGCTCCGGCGGGCCGTCGAGCAGGTCGGCGCAACGCAGGAAGCGATTCTTGATCGGTGCCAGCGTAGTTACCCCCTCGTCCCTGCCGCACAGATGTGCACACCTGCTCGACCAACTCCAATCCACATCGGGAAGACTTCCCAACAAACCGCAGGCAGGGTTCCTTGGACTGCGCTTGTACGCTCTGATCCAATCCAGGCGATCAGCTTTCTCGCGGGCTGTACGATGAGTTCGCTCTTCAGCCAGTGAAGCGCATGCTGTCGTGAACGGCGCTCGGGTTCACGAGCTCTGCGCGAGCAACGAGGGTCCCAGCGATGAGTACGAGCTTGCACACGAATGCCGCCAGAGCGGCAATCCTTGCTGCCGGAATTTTCGTCACGCCACCTTCGCTTGCAGGTGACCGCCAATCCGGTCAGGGCGCAAGTGATACCGAGATCAAGGTCGGCCAGACGATGCCCTATAGCGGCCCGCTCTCGGCATCCTCGGCAATCGGCAAGGTACAGGCAGCCTATTTTCGCATGATCAATGATCGTGGCGGGGTCAATGGACGCAAGATCACGTTGATTTCCTACGACGATGCGGCAACGCCGTCCAAGACGGTCGAGCAAATTCGCAAGCTCATAGAGAGCGACGAGGTGTTGTTCACATTTCAGACGCTCGGCAATGCCTCGAACATCGCGGTTCAGAAATATCTCAACGACCGAAAGGTCCCACAGCTCTTCGTGGCCGGACGGGCGACGCGTTTTGAGGATCCGGTCGACTTCCCCTGGACGATGGGATTTGCTCCCAATCTCCGCACGGAGGTTCGCGTCTACGCGCGCTTCATCCTGGACAACTACCCGAATGCCAGAATCGGCCTGCTCTATCAAAACGATGAGAGTGGCAGGGATTATTTGACCGGGTTGAGGGAAGCGTTGGGCGCCAGGGCAGGCGAACTCATCGTCAGTGACGCTTCATACGATGTGTCGGACCCGACCGTCGACTCACAGGTCGTACGCCTCAAAGCGGCCGGTGTCGACGTTCTCATCAACATGGCAGCCTCGAAATTCGCCGCCCAGGCCATCAGAAAGATGGCGGAGCTCGATTGGAAGCCCGTTCATCTCCTTGGCGTGGGATCGTCGTCCATCGACGGGGTCCTGATTCCAGCAGGCATCGAGAACGCAAAAGGCATCATCTCAGCGAGCTCGTTCAAGGAGGCCACGGACCCGAGCTGGCGTGATGACCAAGGCATGAGGCGATGGAGCGCCTTTATGGACGGCTATTATCCGGGAGGCGACCGGAAGAGCATCTTCACGGTCTATGGCTATAGCGCCGCCGAGCTGCTGGTGCAGGTCTTGAAGCAATGCGGCGATAATCTCACGCGCGAGAACGTCATGGCGCAGGCGATGAGGCTGAAAGACGTCAAACTTGATCTGTTGCTCCCGGGGCTGTCCGTGAACACCAGCCCGACCGACTATCGCGTGGTCAAGGAGTTTCGAATGATGCGTTTCACAGGCGACCGATGGGAGGCGTTCGGGCCGATTGTCGCCGATTGATCCGCGGTTACGGGGACCAGTGCGAACGAAGACAGTGCATCCAATTCATGCGCCATCGCCGCCCTGCTCGCTCTGCGGCTTCGGTCCACGCTTGGCTGGTTTGCTTCACCAGCCGCCTCATTCTCACGCGCATGTGCACGCGCCCCCTGCCCCTTGTCGCATTTTGCTGCTATTTGATGCCCGCGCCGGCCTCGGCCCGAACAAAAACCCTCCGACCGTCCAAGGGAGCAAAAGACATGCGTTATCTCCACACCATGCTGCGCGTGCGCAATCTCGATGTCGCGCTGAAGTTTTATCAGGATGCGCTGGGCTTGAAGGAGGTGCGGCGCATCGAGAACGACAAGGGGCGCTTCACGCTGGTGTTCCTGTGCTCGGCGGACGATCTCGAAGCGCTGAAGAAGCAGCCCTCGACGCGCGGCGCGCCGCTGGTCGAGCTCACTTACAACTGGGACGAGGAGAAATACGGCGAGGATCGCTTCTTCGGCCATCTCGCCTATGAGGTCGACGACATCTACGCGACCTGCGAGAAGCTGATGAAGGCCGGCGTCATCATCAACCGGCCGCCGCGTGACGGCAATATGGCGTTCGTCCGCTCGCCCGATTTGCACTCGATCGAGCTGCTGCAGAAGGGCGAGCCGAAGGCGCCGCAGGAACCCTGGCTGTCGATGCCGAACACCGGCCACTGGTAAGGCCTCGCGCGCCGCACGCGCACAGGAACAAGCCCTCTGCCCTCGCGTTCTCCCTGCAACGAGGAGATTGGAGGAGGACACAATGGCGAGAGGGCTGTTGCTGTGGTTTCTTGGCGTGCCTATTCCCGTGATCATTCTGTTGTGGCTGATTTTCGGCCACTGATCGCATCGACGAGCCTTGCATCAGAGCTCCGCCTCTGGCGGAGCTTTTTGCATGAGCGCCCGGCGCAATCGCCGACGCTCGCCGAGCCGAATTCCGCTATCACCCCGCGCAAAGCCAGATGCCGCGGGAGGAACCACGTGCCGGACAATCAAACGCCGAAACTGACGATCTGGGGCCGCGCCAACTCGGTCAACGTGCAGAAGGTGCTATGGTGCCTCGCCGAGCTCGGCCTTGCCTATGAGCGGATCGATGCCGGCATGCAGTACGGCAAGACGCGCGAGGCCGACTATCTCGCGATGAACCCAAATGCGCGCATCCCGACGCTGGTCGAGGGCGACTTCGTGCTGTGGGAATCCAATTCGATTCTGCGCTATCTCTGCCTCGCCCATGGCCGCGGCACGCCGATCTATCCGGAGGCGCCGAAGAGTCGCGCCGCTGTCGACCGCTGGCTCGACTGGACATTGTCGACCGTACAACCGGTCGACCGTCCTGTGTTTTGGGGCATCGTGCGCACCGCGCCTGCAGAGCGCGACATGATCCAGGTGCAGAAGGATGCCGATGCGGCCGCCGAGGTCTGGGCGATCGCCGATCGCCAGCTCGCGACACGTCGCTTCCTGGAGGGCGATCAGTTCACCCTCGGCGATCTCGCGGTCGGCGCCTATGCGCGGCGCTGGCTCGGCGTCGAGGGCATCAGCCGGCCGGCGCAGCCGCATCTGACGCGCTGGCTCGCCGAGCTCGGCCGCCGCCCCGGGTTTGCGCAGCACGTCGCGCCGCCGATGTCGTGAGCCGCTGGCGCGGGCTAGGGCGCACTAAATTCGCGATGAATCGCGATTCCGCGGCAAGCCTCGGGCATCACGGCCGAAGTCATCGGCTACTTTGCATGGGGTTGTTTTCGCGATTTTTGCCCATGCCCTAGCGCCAGCCGCGCTCGACCAGCAGCACGCAGACGATCAGCGCGAGCGTGACCACGGCGGTGGCAAGCTTCTGGAGCCAGTTCAGGCCGCGTCCGACCCACAACAGCAGCGCGCAATAGAAGAGCACGGGAACGACGATATCGAGCCGCAGGAGATCCGGCGGCATCCTCTAGCGCCGGATCGTCGTGTCGACGCTGATCGAGCCGCCGACCTTCACACAGGTCCCGGTGGCCTCGACCATGACGAAGCCACGGCCAAAGGACGCACAGGAGTTCGGCTTCGCCGTCCCCGCCGTGCCATTCAGCGGCAAGGTCTTGCCGGCTTGCGGCCGCTCGGCGGCCGGAAGACGCATGGTCTCGGCCGTGGCCGCGGACACCATGCCAAATCCAACGAGACTGATGAGGAGTGTTCGCATCGGCGCGTTTTAGCCCGGACGCAGGCCCGGCGCCATCGGGCATCTTGCCGGGGTCAGACGAACTTGATGCCGGCCGATCGGCCGCGGCGCCAGATCACCTGGCAGCTCCGCCCGGTGCGGGCATCGCGCGCGAACGCCATGCGGATGATGCCCGGGAGCTGGCTCGCATCCTCGTCGAGCGTGATTTTCGCGCCCGTGGTGGAGATGTCCTGGACCAAGCAGTGCCGCGCGGCGAACCCGCCGTCGAGCGTGATCCAGGCATGCTGCGACAGCGATTTGCGGGCTGCACGCTTCTTGGGCGGTGGCATTGACGGAATTCTCCCGCTTCAGCGCTATCTCAGGGAACCCTAAGAAACCGTTGAAATCGGGCCCGAATACCCCCGGGGCCGGCGCTTATCCCCGGCCCACGGGACCCGTTCCCGAATGGCTTGCCCGCGGGCGGAAAGGCCACTATACGTTCGCCCGCCGCGACCGCCGAGCGTGACTCGCGCGGGCTTCGGCACGGCGAACGGCCGTGCCGTGACAAGCGGCGGGCGTTTGCTCCCTTCGTCTATCGGTTAGGACGCCACCCTTTCACGGTGGAGAGAGCGGTTCGATTCCGCTAGGGAGCGCCAACGATTTCAATGGGTTAAGCGATAGAAAGCGGCACATGTCCAGTAGATGTCCAGCATCTCGATGACTGGACGTCTCGGCCAGGGATCCGCGTGGTCACTATCTCTTGGAGGGGACTTTGAAGGGCATTGTGCCGCCGCGTCATATTTGCTTCCTTGCGCTGGGTTGGACCTCGAGTTTCAGGAAAAATTGTTGATTTTCGCGCTTAGTTTCGACTCACGTATCACCAGCGCGCCCCGACCATGAGCACTCAGCCGCATTTCGCCCCGGTGTTTCCCCGGCATGCCATCGAACGCTGCGCAGCATCAGTAGCGCTGGCGCCGGCCGTGCCTCAGAAGGCATTCGAGAAGATCGCAAATTCAATGGAGGGCCGACTTAGATCGCAGGACTTTCAGTCCCAAGCCGTCTCATCGCTCGCTTTTCAGGTCAATCCGGATGGTAGCGTGGCTTCCATCCCTGCGCCGGTCGGCGGCCCTCGTGTGTTTTCGTTGCCGGATCAGACCACGACCTTCTCGGTGGCACCCGACAACCTCGTTTGGGCGACGCACAGCTACGTGCGGTGGCAGCCGTTCATCGGCGCAATTGAGAGGTACGTGCTCCCGGCTCTTGCAGAGTTCTTGGAGATAGTTTCGATTGCTGGAGTCAGGCTGGAATATTGGGACCGATTCGTCTGGTCGGGGACATGGGCTGACTTTGATGTCCAGAAGGTGCTAAGGGCAAATTGCACCTACCTTGCGCCAGAAGCCGTTCGGCAGTCGCGGCAATGGCATTCTCATTCCGGCTGGTTCGGCAAGGAAGGTGACTTGCGGAGGCTGACGAACGTTAACGTCGATGTCGTTGATGTTACCCAGGATCCGGCCCTGCAAGGTCGCCCGTCCGTAGGCATATACTCAAGCTTGGTGGATCAGCCGAACATTCCGGATTACGGCAGGACGTCGGCTTCGGCCTTGAACGAAGGATTTGTAGTCGAACGTCTCGAAAATCAGCATCTTGCGCTCAAAGACATTCTTGGCGATATCATCACCGACGAGATGGCGAGTCGTATTGAGCTTAACGCCCGGAAGGCCCCCTAATGCCGGCGCTTGATTTAAATGTTACCTATCAGCCATCCTCTCTCGACAAGGACCGTGAGCGGCCCGTGCTGACGCGCAGTGGAAGCGATATTCGCTCTCCTGCGCACATCGACAGAGTGAACTATCTCCGTCTCGTTGGATCTTCGTCCGCTACCGAAGCACCAGCCGGCATATTTACTTCGCGCAGCCCTTGGCTGACGCAGACCGTCTCGCTGATTGATCAGCATCGCGGCTTGGCTCACGGATGGGACGGTGGCAATGCTGCGGCGCCAGACCACGCTGCTTTGAATACGGCCGAAATGCTCGCAGTGTTCTTCAACAACGATCGAAGATGGGGGCGTCCGACCTTCACCGTAGACGCTCTTGGTCGGCCGACGTTTGTTGTTCGTGTCAATGGCTTCTACCTGCACCTGACAGTCGATAGAGCCGAGCGGCTAACTTGGTACGCAGAGATCGACGGTCAGGAGAATTTCCACGACGATATTCCCTTCTCTGGGCGCAAGCTGCCCGATGAGCTTTCCATCATTCTAACCTAATCCTGCCATGAGCAGCGAGAACTGCAGAGCGGCTATTGCGAGCATGCCGCCGGAGAGAATTGCTGAGCGGCTACATCAAGCGACGCCGGAGATGTGTGGATGCGAAGCGTACCAGCTTGGCGACACCTCTCCAGGTCGGGTCGCTGATGCGGAGACGCTAAATCTGATCGTGAGCGATCCTAATAGCCTCCTGCCGGATGGCACTCTTAATCCATCAATGCTTGTGCAATTGGACTACAGCGGCGTGAGCGTGCTCAGGAACTCCGCGACGAACGATGAGTTTGAGCTCACGCTCAATGAGTTGAAGGCGCGCTCGACTGCCAGTGGCCGCGCAAGGTATTTCCACGGCGTATGCGCGTTTGCAGCTGCCGTTGTGCGTTATGATCAGGATTCTCGCCTGGTCGGTGTGTACGATACATCTCTTCCGCAGAAGCCAAACCATGCAGACATGATCGCACCCGACATGCATGCAGGCACCGGTGCGTCCAACAGCCAGAAAGAGCGCGATCGACGAAAGCGCCACAAGCGCGTCATTGAGCTAATTGGCACGAGTCTAGTCCCGGCTCGTCAATTTCGGTCCGGAGCGTTTCTGGCATTTGCCCGTTCGTGACGGACAGCAGAGATTCTGTGCGTGCGACCGCCTGAGTGCACCCGCCGCAGTGTCGCGCCTGCCGCGGGGGGCAATCGGTTCCGGCCTTTTTCGCGCAGGACACTAAAGGGACTTGTCTCAAAGCGGTCCGATCGGTCATATCGATCGGGCCGATCGCCTCATCGGATCAAGATAAAGACCAGCAACATCTGCTTTGCATAGGGTGCGATCCGCAAAACACTCATCCGAGCGTGGGAATAGAAAATGACATTGGACGGTCTGATCAAGACGATTGAAAACAGCGACGCCTCTGACTGGCGGGTCATCCAGCAACCGATTTTCACCCAGGAGATGTCCGCAGCGTCCAACGGTTCAGGCCAGCATTGGGTCGAGGTCAGAGAGCACTACAAGCTGCTTGTCTATGAAAAGGACCTGAGCATTTCGATCGCCATGGGCTTCCCAGACAATGATCGTTTTCAGGAAAAATGGGCGAACGAATTTGCCGACCCGAATGCCAGCTCGACGTTCGTTGACTTCCGCTATAACGGCGTTCCGGTTCTGCGAGAGATAACCGTGCACGTCGACGGCGACCGCGCACGGCTTCCGTTGCCAAAATCTTCCAAGGAATTGGAAGTGTCGAGGCGACAATCTGCCGTGTGGCGCCTATTTGATGAGATTTCCGGATCGGGCAAGTATGACGAGTATCTAGGGCGCGCCGGGATCAAAGAAACCGATGCCAAGTGGCCTCGGTAGCGCCAACCCGCGCTCCATCCATTGAATTAGCCCCCGCCGGGAGGACCGCCCGAGCGGGGGTTTTGGTTCAGGCTATGCCGCCCCGATCTATCGTCGAGCGACCGGCGGCGGGCTCGCTTGATCTGAGGACCTCGCACATCTTCGAACCTGCCGCGCCGTGCCTGATAGCGAAGGTGACGACAACTGCACCAGCGTCTTTCCCGAAAAGCGAAATGTGGAGCTTCGACGCATGTATGACGCGCAAGACCCTAGAAACAAGCGCTACTATCATGGCGGCAACTCGGGCCTCCTAGTTGGGCAGTACATTTTGCCGCCTGAAGAGACCGGCGCAGCCGGAATGCCTAACAATCCGCTGCTGCGGAAAGATCGTGTTTACATTACCAAGGACATCGCAGGCGCGATGTTCTTTGCTTCAGGCGCACGCAGCCCGATCGTCTATGAGGTCCAGCCTGAGGGCGAGCTCGAAGATGATCCTGACCACAGGATCAAGGGCATTTCGTTTGCATGTCCCAAAGCCAAAATAATCGCGCTGCACTCCGTTCCTGAGGCCGTCGTTCGACGCAACAGAAATCAAATGATAGCCGCGCCTTCGGTTCCCAAACGATAATGCAATGACCGCCCCGTCGACGATCGACACGCATACGGAGCGTTTGAGATGTGTAACCTTCACTCGGTCGCGAGTGCCTCCCGCGACTGTCTCAGACGCTTCGATCTGATCCTGCGGCTGCTTATTTCGGCCACGCTACTCACCGCCCGTCCAGCGATGGCTGAAAATATCATCGGCCTAGCGAGCGTGATCGATGGCGATACGATCGAAATCCACGGCACGCGTATCCGATTGTGGGGTATCGACGCGCCGGAGGGCAATCAGCTCTGCCGTGGCGACGACAGCGAACTTTATCGATGCGGCCAAAAGGCCGCGACAGCGTTGGCCGGCCTGCTATACGTGATCCCGCGCCCAGTGACCTGCGTTCCGAAAGACCGGGACCGATACAGCCGCGTTGTCGCCGTTTGCAAGATCGGAGACCCAGGCCCGGACATCGCGCATTGGATGGTCTTGAATGGGCACGCGCTCGATTGGCCGAAATACTCTGGGGGCCACTACACCGAGGCGCAACAGCGTGCGGAACGCGCCAGCGCCGGCCTATGGGCCGGCAGCTTTGTCGAGCCATGGCGATATCGGGCCGTAACCGGTATGAGCTTCCACGTCTGCGGTGATCAGCGGGCGCGTGCGTAGCGGATCGGCATCCAGTATTGGCGCATGGCCTCGACAGCCGCTG